>JALETI010000124.1 GCA_022781515.1 Lachnospiraceae bacterium | reverse complement strand
GCAGCTGGTTTCCGGCTGTCATATCTGCCATCCAGAATACCGTCTGCAGTAAAGCCGGATTCCACAACAATTCCAGTTTTAATTCCGGAAATCACATTCATAACAAAAGAAGATGTCGGTTTCACTGCCGTTTTTTCTGTTGTTTCGACTTTGTATTCTTCCGGTGTCTCTGCAACAACGGATACCTGCGCAGTCGGCTCCGCATAGGCCTGTTTTCTGTTTCGATTTCGTTTTCCGGTTCGCTCGGTTCTCATCGGTTTTTCTGTCTGCAGTTTTGCAGAGGATACCGCTTCATCGTTTTTTACTTCTTCCTTATCGGCTTCATCCGGGAGTGCAGAATTCACCCCTGTTTCAGAAACCACAGGAGATAAGTCCGAAGTGATGGATGTTTTTGCTGTTTCTGCCTCCGTTTCCTGTTCAGATACATTCTGTTCGGATACATTCTGTCCGGGTACATTCTGTCCGGATTCGTTCTGTCCGGATTCATTCTGTTCGGATTCACTTATTTCCGGATTCCGGTTTTTTCTGCTGAAATTGTTCTTTCCGCCGCGCAGATATTTACCACCGCGTCTTCTTGCATTGCGACTGAACCGTCCTTCACCGGTTCCGTCCAAGGAAGGATTTTCAATTTCTGAAAAAACTTCACTGGTTTCATCGGCTTCTGAAATCCTTGCTATTTCCGTGACCCTGCGGATGCGGATTTCCGGTTTCAGCATCCCCCAGAATTCAATCAGCCGATCATAGGCTCTGTCATTGCTGACAATGACGAAATCGAGTTCTCCTTCTGACCCGGCCAGATAACCGAAGTAACTGCAAAGCTGATGATCCAGTGCATCTTTTTCTCCTGTAAATGCTTTATGCATCACAATTTCCGATTCACTGGACCGAATCAGTTCCATCATTTCAATGCTGATTTTGTTTTCTCGTGAACTCCAGAATAAATGTACGCTATCTTCTTTTCTGATGTGGTTAATGCCGGCAAGACCGGCTGATTTTACATTTTCATAATCAATTAAATAAGTACTCAAGAACGTTCTCTTCCTTTCTGATTCAGGATCCGGCAGGACACCGGATCGATCTGTTCTGCCTTTCATAATGAGGCAGATATCCATATCGGATTCTAAGACAGGAAGATTTCATTTGTTAATCGGCGTGAGTTATGCCAGAATATTCAGATGCTCCAGCAGGATTTTGATGCCCAGCAAAATAAGAATAATGCCGCCAGCCAGCTCGGCTTTGGATTTGAATCGGATTCCGAAAATACTGCCGATTTTGACGCCGACTGCTGAGCAGATAAATGTGGTACATCCGATAAATGCTGCTGCCGCAAAGATATTGACACGCAGAAATGCAAAGGTAACACCGACAGCCAGCGCATCAATACTGGTGGCAATTGCCATCAGGAACATGGTTTTCACTCCAAAGGAATCACTGACCTCTTCTTCTTCATCTGAAAGTGCTTCTTTTATCATGTTGGCACCAATCAGCCCGAGAAGGATAAATGCAATCCAATGATCATAAGCGGTGATATAATCTGCAAATGCTGCACCGAGCACATAACCAATCACCGGCATCAGCGCCTGAAAGCCGCCAAACCAGATTCCTGCAAGACCCATTTCCCGAAATCCCACTCTTTTGCCAGCCAATCCCTTACAGATGGATACTGCAAATGCATCCATTGATAATCCAACTGCCAGAATAAAAAGTTCTACGATACCCATATTTTTCCTCCTGAATCACAAAGTAACCTTTCCGCTCTCTTCTGAACTGCTGAACGGTTACAATCCATCCTCATTTGCAACAAAACGTTCTGCCTGACGGAGCCTGTTTTCCGGTTCAGCAAATCGAACCCGACATACAAAAAGAAGACCCATGTACTGCAGAGCATAAAGGTACGACTGATACAATACCTCTACAATCTGCAGTACATGAGTCTCGTTCATTAAGATATGCCAGGTCAGAAGAACCAGTATGTTGACATATCACACAATCCTGTGCAAACTACTCCCTCAAAGCAGTTAAGTTATTATATCCGCAAATCTGAAATTCTGTCAAGAGGATATCGTATTTGGGGATATCCAATTCTGGGATATCCTGCCCGGGTTCCGGACAGAATCAGTTACTTTTTAATCTGAAAAGCTACGCCGCAGACCCTGGGACCTGCGTTTGCTGCAACGGCAGCACCAATCTGATAGTAACCATCCGGAGCATATCCTGTCTTTTCTGTCATGATTTTTGTCATTTCATCGCGACAGCTTTCATCGCAGCCGTAAACAACCTGATACGGTGTACCCGGTTCCATGTCATTTACAGCCAGGGTGGCTGCTTTACTGATCAGTTTTCCCTCTCCTCTGACTTTTGCTGCAGTTGAAATCTGGTTGTCAGCAATCTTCATAATCGGTTTCAGATTCAGTTTATCACCGATAAACGCTGCTGCACTGGGAATCCGGCCTGATTTGCCTGCATATTTCAGAGAGTAAATGCCAAAATACAGCTGTCTGTTGTCAATGTTTTCGGAAAGATATGTCCGTACAGCATCTGCATTGCTTCCATTCTGAACCATTCTGGCTGCATTTACAACAGGATAACCGTATACGGCGTTGTAGCCTCTTCCATCATAAACATCAATTTTAACTTTTCCCTGATATTCCGGATGTTCCTCAAAAAAAGCATCCTTTGCCATCAATGCATTGCCATAAGTTGCAGATCCCTGTGAATTGATCAGAACAACTACCAGATCTGTAAATCCCCGTTCTGCATCCTTCAGAAATATCTCCTGAAAACGATAGGGGGTAATCTG
Source organism: Lachnospiraceae bacterium (assembly GCA_022781515.1). Lineage (GTDB taxonomy): Bacteria > Bacillota > Clostridia > Lachnospirales > Lachnospiraceae > TWA4. Next base: position 2,000 of record JALETI010000124.1, on the reverse strand, counting down.
TGATGTCAGCGGAAGATCATCACATTCCTCCATCAGTTTGTAGAATCCTTCATTATCCACATCAACACGACTGACATAGGATTTGCTGCCCAATATCACATCAAAGGGAATAATCTCAATATCATATGCCTTTTCCTCTTCAACTGAAATATCACTGGCTGAATCTGTAATTACTCTGATTTTTTCCATTTCATCTTCACCTGTCTTTCATTTACTATAGAATCCGTTCCTTATTGTACAGGAAAAGATTCCTGAAATCAACATTTTTTTGCCGAACCTCTCCGTTATTACGTATTTTGATTACTGTTCCCATGCCTGTTCAATCAGGTGATAGATTTCCTGAAGCGGTCTGTGTTGTTCCCTTGCAATGCGGGCTGCTGTCTCATATTCCGGGTACGCCCGTCTGAAGGATCCGCAGCTGCAAACCTTCACCTTTGCTTCTCCAAACGGTGTAGAAACCGTCTGTATTTCCCGGTTCAGAATGGTTCGGTCCATATGCTGTCTTCGGATGCCGATGGTTGTGGTTTCCGAAAATATAATTTTTTCCATGGTTTCTACTTTATCAGGCGTGCAGATCACATTCAATTGATACGCCGGTCTGTTTTTTTTCATAAATATGGGCATGTAGCTCACATCTCTGGCGCCGGCTTCAAATAATCGCTCCATTACATATCCCATGATTTCACCGGAACAATCATCCACATTGCTTTCCAGTTTTACAATCTGATCCTTTCCGCTTCGGTTCATTTCCCGAACTGGTTCTGACGACTGTGAAAACCCGGTCTGATGCATACATTCGGACTTCTGCACAAAGCCGTCCTGCTGTACCGGCTCTGACTGCCGCACGGAGCCTGCCTGTCCTCCATCCACCGCCAGCCGGTTGATCTGGGTTGCCATATATCCTGCGCCATAACCATTATCAATATTGACAACAGCAATGCCATTGGCACAGGAATTGATCATGGTCAGCAGGGCTGACATCCCATTCAGACTGGCCCCATATCCAACGGATGTGGGAACCGCAATCACCGGTTTATCCACCAGTCCACCCAGAACGCTGGCCAGAGCACCTTCCATTCCCGCCACTGCAATAATGCAATTGGCATCCTGTATCACATCAATCCGAGAAAGCAATCGGTGAATTCCGCTGACACCGACATCGTAGATTCTTTCTACCCGTGTACCAAAATACTCTGCCGTCTGCGCAGCTTCCTCTGCCACGGAAATATCTGCGGTTCCTGCCGTGCAGACAGCAATCTTTCCAATCAGCGGTTTTCCCGGTTTTGTGATTTTCAGAATACGGGAAAGCGGATCGTACTGCACCTGGGGAAATCGTTTCCGGATCAGTTCGTACTGATGTTCCGATGCTCTTGTTCCGAATACTTCTCCATCCTGCTCATATAATCGCTCAAAAATATTCAGCAGATGATCATCCGCTTTTCTGCTGCAGTAAATCACCTCCGCAAATCCGGAGCGTACCTTCCGGTGCATATCCAGTTTTGCATATCCCATTTCTTCAAAAGGCTGACGACGGAAAAAATGTTCTGCTTCTTCCACAGAAATTTCACCCCGCTGCACCTTTTCCAACACTTCCCTGGTTTCCATACTATCTCATTCCTTTGAACATTTTTTCATATATAAAGATGTTGGGGGCAAAAGGATTTACCCATGAAAAGGGTCAAAAGCTCCAGACCTGAAGGTACTGTCTTCTGACCCTTTTCCATACTTAAAACACACTTAAAACTTTCCATGACTTCCGCCATGGGATATACCTGATGAGCCGATATGGGTACTGCTTCCTCCGCCGCCTCCCGAACTTTTCTGCGGGGGCGGATTATACGTCCGGACGACTTCGCGACGGATAAACTGTACCTGATCTCCGGAAAAATGAATTCCGTCTTTCATGTAGTTATGAACCGAAACGATTCCCCTGTTTACACCGCCGTGGGAACCGGCTTTCAGAATCAGGCCGTGAATCAATGCCACAACAATTCCGCCAA
>JALETI010000086.1 GCA_022781515.1 Lachnospiraceae bacterium | reverse complement strand
TTCTCGCTTGAATTGTATAAGTTGTCCACAACTACTACTTCATAGCCTGCATTTAATAATTCAACACATGTATGGCTGCCGATATAACCGGCACCGCCTGTAACTAAAATTGCCATTGTTTCCTCCTGTGAAACCTGTTTTATGTTAAATTCATCACAGAACTGAAATCAGCTTCCGTGATACTGTCAAGTATAGCACAAATGGATGGATAAAAACATGCAATTTTGTCATTTTACAGCAGAGATTTTGTATTATATTTTACAAGACCTTTTTCTGAAAGGAATTCGTCAGCTGAACTGCTACTCATTCTGTTTCCCAGTCTGGTTCCTTATCAATCCTCATCTTCTGTTAATTCTTCAATATCATCCACCGGTTCACTGAGACCTTCGATTACGATATTATTTTTCTTTGCATAATCCCATAATGCAGCATGAATCGCCTGTTCTGCCAGCAGAGAACAGTGTACTTTTACCGGCGGCAGTCCATCCAATGCTTCCATAACTGCTTTGTTGGTAACCTGAAGAGCTTCCTGAACGGTTTTTCCTTTCACCAGCTCTGTTGCCATACTGCTGGTAGCAATGGCAGCTCCGCATCCGAAAGTTTTGAATTTACATTCTCTGATGACCTGATTTTCATCAATATCCAGATACATTCGCATAATATCTCCGCACTTGGCATTGCCAACTGTACCTACTCCACTGGGATTATCAATTTCCCCTACATTACGGGGATTGGAAAAATGATCCATTACTTTTTCACTATACATTTGATTACCTCCTGAAACAAACGGTTTCTGTGCATTTCTGTTTATTATCTATATTTTATGATGTTGGGGTCAAAACCTTTTGACCCCTTGATACCTACGGATTTCTCCGCGTTTTACGCTCTCGAAATCCTAAAAACATTCGAAATCCGCTCATTTTTTCAAGAAAAAATGGCTACTTTCTCATGTTTTGCGGGTCCTAAAGTCATGCTTTTTCATGCAAGCATGAACAGCATGACCTTTTGACCCTGGTATCATTTTATACCACTATCTGTTTTTTGTCATCTATTTGTCAGTTTTTCTTTGTTTTACATGCTTATTAATTCTGCTTCTGTTCCTTAAGAAAATCCTCATATAAAGGAGACATGCTGCGAAGTCTGGCAACAATTTCCTTTACCTGATCCACCACATAATCCATATCTTCTTTTGTGGTTTCAGAAGAAAGGGTTAAGCGGAGAGAACCATGGGCGATTTCATGAGGAAGACCGATGGCAAGCAGTACATGGGACGGATCCAGAGATCCGGATGTGCATGCAGAACCGCTGGAACCGCAGATTCCTTTTGAATCCAGCATAATCAGCAGAGATTCGCCTTCCACATAACGGAAGCATACATTAATGTTATTGGGAAGACGGTCAGTTCGATGACCATTAATTTTGCAGTAAGGAATTTCTTTTTCAATTCTGTCGATTGCATAATCTCTTACAGCACTGACTTTTACCATATCATCCTGCATTCTGGCAGCTGCCAGTTCTGCAGCCTTTCCCATGCCGACAATACCGGGAACATTATGTGTACCTGCACGTTTTTTCCGTTCCTGTGCGCCTCCGTGAATGAAGGAGCTGAGTTTTACACCCTTTCTTGCATACAGAATACCGATTCCTTTCGGACCATTGATTTTGTGACCGCTGGCACTGAGAAAATCAATATTCATCTCATTCACATCAATCGGAATGTGACCAAAAGCCTGTACCGCATCCGTATGGAAAAGAACTCCATGTTTTCTGGCAATGGCACCGATTTCTTTCAACGGTTCAATGGTTCCGATTTCATTGTTGGCAGACATGATGGAAATCAGAATGGTATCCGGTCTGATTGTTTTTTCCAGATCTTCCAGAGAAATCTTGCCATCTTTATCTACATCCAGATAAGTTACTTCATAACCGTGTTTTTCAAGATATTCAGCGGAATGAAGAATTGCATGATGCTCGATTTTCGTTGTGATGATATGCTTGCCTTTTCCTGCATACTGCTCTGCGACAGATTTCAATACCCAGTTGTCAGACTCACTGCCGCCGCCGGTAAAATAAATTTCCCGCGAATTGGCATGAATCAAACCTGCAATCTGGGCTCTGGCTGTTTCCACTGCCTCACCTGCTTTACCGGCAAATGTATAAATGCTGGATGGATTGGCAAATAACTCACAAAAATACGGTTTCATTGCATCAAATACTTCCGGATCCACTTTTGTGGTTGCTGCATTATCAAGATAAAGAAACTTTTCTGTATTTCCCATAACTTTCTTCCTTTCACACCTTTTTCTGTATTGTCATATTTTCATATGTTATTACTAGGTTTTCAATTCAAGAAATAGTTTCCCTTTTCCAAGGAAAACTTTTCTTTCTTTTCGCTGTAACTATGATAGCCTATATTTCATACTTTGTCAATAGGAATTATGAGATATTATCATTTATTCTTTCACATTTTCATTTTTCAAATCTGCCAGAGTGATATTATCAATAACATCGTTAATGGCATTATACATTTTATGCCATACGGTTTTTGTTGCACATGCCGATTCTTTTGAACAAACCGCATTGTTATTATAGGACACACAGCTTACCGGAGCCAGGTCACCTTCCGTCAGACGAAGAATCATACCCACAGTATAA
>JALETI010000068.1 GCA_022781515.1 Lachnospiraceae bacterium | reverse complement strand
TCTGCATAGCTGATGGATGGAGTAAAAGCCTCTGTACCATTATCCTTACTGCTTTTTCTGTAGAAAACAGTACTGCTGCTGTTTTCGGGTCGCCTTCCGTACTCTTTGGGAATTACAAAAAGGTCATTGGATACAATACTGGATTTGGCAACTTTCAAACCGGTTTTTACCGGTTTATCCAAACGAATGCTGATCATTCGATCCTTTGCAAAGGATGAAACAAACCGATCCAGTGTTATTTTTGCGATTTTTTCGCCATTGGAATCGGTGTAAACTTCAATTTCGGTGTTCAGCGACTGATTGATATCTGCGAGAAAAACAGTAGCCTTTTCCTTTCCTTCATAATAGGAATAATCCTCATCTGTAATGGGAAGAAGCACATACCATTCTTCACCATAAATCACTCTGCATATTGGCTGCCCTGCCTCTACCTTTTCACCATTGACAATTTTAGAATTTTCTGTAACAATTTTTTTCAGATTTTCTCTGGTGACCTGATCCGCTTTAACATCTTCATATCCATCGATGGAATAAAAGACCGTTCCGCTCGAATCCGATCTGACAAAGTCCAGAACAGAATTTTCACCATCTCCCAGTTCTTTCTGCTCAATACTATATAAAACAGAATTCAGCTGATTTTTCAGATTATATACATCTTCATAATTCTGACCGCTGAAACTGACTTCAAAGTTATTCATATATTTACGCAGTGCCTGATACTGATCCGATGAAATCTCATTCAGACTGCTTCCGTTGTTATTGATGTGATCTCCCGTTTTATCAATTGCAAACACAGTACCATCCTTGCTGATGCGTTCCCCTTCAACAATATAGCACTTAATATAGCCTTCCTGATCAGCTGTAAGAACAGACTCATTTCTTAAAATCAAACCGGTATAATTATGATTCTGTACCAGTGATCCTTCCACAACGGTATCAACACGGATTTCTTCTTTTGAAACATATTTGGCAACTGCAATGATCATGTAAATAAAAATCACAAGAAACATCAGATGTACAATATTAAAGTGTCTTCCTGAGACTACTTTAACCTTTCGATCTGCCATATAAACCTCCTGTCAGCTTACATTTCTCCTGATTGGACTCAGTCAAGCTATATTATAATGAATCCTCCTGAAAAGTTCAATAATGAAATTCGAAAATGTATATTTTTAAAAAATGAATCCATACTAAAGGTGACAATCAAAAAATTATACAGAATACAGGAGGATATGATGGATACCAGAGGAATTGATTATACCGTATTAACCATAGCAATTATAGGAGCAATAAACTGGGGATTAATTGGTTTCTTTCAATTTGATCTGATCGCATGGCTATTCGGCAATATGAGCTGGATTTCCAGAATCATATATGCTGTAGTTGGTCTGAGCGGACTGTATCTTCTCAGCACATATGGACGAATCCGCTCTGCCTCTATTGAATAAGCATGTAATAATATCTTATATTTTATAAATCGAAAAAAGCAACTGCAGATACAGTTGCTTTTTATCGAAAAGTCTGTGAACGACTCACCAGATAATCTGCTATACTACCAGAACCACACCGATACAATGAGGATTACAGAGCATCTGTTACGAAAGGAACAACAGCTTCAGGAAGTTCTCCCTTATCCATGGAAAGGCTGATCACAATCTTTACATCATTTTTCTTGCCAAGTTCATCCAACGCAAGAATTGTTTCTGTAACATCTTTGCCTTCCAGATATGCTAATTTTAAGAAGCTGTCAAGAAACATAACTTCAAGGTCATGATCCTGTGCTACAATACCGGAGATAAAACCAACAAATGCCTCGCATGATTTCACTGAATAATCCATAACATTAATTAAACGAACCCTGTTATTCAATTCATACATATGTTTTGTGTTCTTATCAAGGTATACAACAGAACCTTTTGCGTCTTTGATTGCTGTATTCGCCTTGTCAAGGAGAATCTTTGTCTTCCCCTTTCCTTTTGTACCGGCTATAATCTGAACCATAGCAATTCCCTCCTTTAGGTATTTTATCACTATGCAGAAATCGTAATGTCCTGATATCTTTGATCTTCCGCAGATTTCCGCATATCATCAATTTATCATACAATTCAGATAACAACAACTGCTGCGATGTTACCACTTTGTATTGTGTATTCAATTATATTACAAATATGCAAAGAACACAACATTAATTTTAAAAAAGATAGTGTCTATTTACTGTACATCGGCATCGGAAAGCATCTCACCTGATTTCACTTTTTCGATTAATGCCGATGCATGATTCACGGTTCGGGTATTCGGATACATAACATATGCCGTATGATTATTGGGTGAGGAATACGTACTGTGTTTTCCCCCTTCCCCTGTTACTGCGTAGGACTTTACATTCCAGCCGGCCATATCAGAAAGCTGCATTTTTACCAGTTCTGAAATTTCTTCGGATGAAACATTGGTTATAAACATTCCCTGCAGACTGCTCATGACAGAAGCATAGTTTGTTACCAGATACATATCTCCGGATGAAATCTGATCTATAATTGCTTTAATTACCTTCATCTGGTTTTTTCCGCGGGCATTGTCTCCACCTGACAGATTATGACGTTCTCTTGCAAAACCCAACGCAGAAGAACCTGACAGGTGATTATCACCTTTGTGAATCTTACTGCCGTCTGCTGCGGTGAAATCCACTTCCGAATAGACCGTCACTCCGCCAATGGCATCAATGAGCTTTTCGAAACCGGTGAAATTGATCTGTCCATAGTAATCAATCTGTGTTCCGTACAGATCAGACAATGTCTTCATGGAATTTTCAACCCCGTAAATACCGCAATGAGTCAGTTTATCCAACGCACCGTTCCCAATTGGATTCGGAACATAATAATCCCGCGGTGTGTTCAGAAGAAGTATCTGTTTCGAAACAGGATTTACAACCATCAGAATATTCACATCACTTCGGCTTACACGCAGAATCTCACTTCTGGTATCTGAACCGCTGAGGTATACAATGAAAGTTCTTTCCGTAATTGGTCTCTCTTCTGTTTTTTCTGAAATAGACTCCTCATTTTTCACTTCAATTTTATATTCATACAGAAGACGGGTTTTATCCTCAAAATCCATATAGGATTCACTGTCCAGTAAAACATCCGTATATGCTTCATTCATTACAATGGCACCGACTTCTTCCATATATAATGCATCTACCATATCTGTAACAGCCGGATAATTTCTGATATTGAGACTCTTCCCCAATTCTGCTTTCATTTTCTGCACAGTCTGATCGGAATTGTATAGATCGAAGGAATCTGTAACAGCAAATATATAATCTGCGGCATCCTCAAGTGTATGTGCCGGATCATCTTTTCTGACGTAAACTCCAACCACCTGACTGACTGTTGTGGGATCTGTCACCTTATCAACTGTCTGTGAGACTTTTCCAACGATATTGGATGAGATCACACAGACAACAATGATCACAATGGATAAAAGTGCTGCAATACATTTTCTGAATATCCCTTTTCTCTTTATTCCATAAACGGACATACCCAAAAAAGTGACTGCAAGCAGAAATACCATCAAAAAAATAACGATTCCCATAAAAATACCAGGGAGCATGTTCAATTTCCATATGCGAAACATGAGCCAGAATTCCGCACCAAACTGAATCATCCACAGAAACAGCTGGATCAAATTCCATCCTTTTTTTTCTTCTGCATCCATAAAAAAACTCCTTTTTACAAATTGAGACTTATGCACTGCATAAGTCTCCGACTCCAAAATATCAAAAACAAATTGCATATGATAAATGGCATCTATTTGATTTTATTTAAAATATGATCGGTCTGCTCATAAAGACTATCCTTGCTTTTAGCCTTCATGACAATTGACAAATACCTCGTTCCGTCTTCACCGGAAGAAACCAGCACAAGGCAGTGCCCTGCCGACATCGTGGTTCCCGTTTTTCCGCCGAGAATTTTCAATCTGCCAATTTCCGTCTTTCCTTCCTCCAGATACTGTACAGTCGATACATAATCCTGAGTCACCCGACTTCCATCTTTATCGGAATATACAGCCTGATATCTGTCTGTGGTCAGGATCTGAACAAATCGTTTATCCTGCATCAATTTACGCATAATCAGATATATATCATATGCACTGGTGTAATGCCCGGATTTTGTCAGTCCATTGGCATTTTTAAACTGCGTATCCAGACAGCCGCACCGGACAGCATCCGCATTCATCAGACGTACAAAGGCATCTGCATTCCCCGCTGTTGCATCAGCAAGTACATTGGCTGCATCAACTCCGGATGAAAGAATCATACCATATAGAAGCTGTTCAATCGTAACCTGATCACCTGCTTTTAATCCAACGGTCGATGCATGGGTAAGCCCTCTGACCTCATCAGCTGTTACTGTTACTGTCTCGGACAGATCCATTCTCTGAAGAACCGTATATGCCGTAAACAGAGTTGTAAGACTTGCAGGACTCATTTTCTGATAGACCTTTTTTGCATAAACCGCTTCCGGCTCGTCCAGATTGAAAACCAGGGCAGCACCTGCACTGACTTCATCATCCTGATAATAAGAGGAATCTTCCGGAATACAGATTTCTTCTGCAAACCATTGCTGTCTGCCTGTTGTCAATTCATTGACTGCTTTTACATCAGATGATAATTCATGATCATTGGAAAGAAGGACCTGATCTGAGCTGACTGAACAACCTGCTGTAAATGCCATAACTGACACCAGAGCCATGAGAACAGCGCTTCTCAGACTTATCCTGTTATCCTTTTTTAACATAAAATACTCTCTTCCGTTTTATTTATATGCTTCTCTCCAGTCAAGATCTCCGTTATCCAATGCCTTAATAAGCAATTCTGCGGTAGCAACATTCGTTGCCAGCGGAATATTGTGCATATCACAGATTTTTACGACATTATTTACATCCGGTTCATGTGATTTAGGAGAAAGGGGATCTCTCAGAAAAATAACCAGATCAATCAGATTCTGTTCAATATGAGCAGAAAGCTGCTGCTGTCCGCCCAGATGACCGGCAAGAAATTTATGCACATTCAGATTGGTTACTTCTTCGATTAATCGTCCGGTCGTACCGGTAGCATATAATTCATTTTTACTCATTATCCCACGATACGCAATGCAGAAATTCTGCATAAGCTTCTTTTTTGAATCATGAGCGATCAGTCCAATATTCATCTCGTATACCTCCTGTAACACAATTCTTCTATAGTTCTGTTCTGCGAAATGCATTGCTTCTCTAAATAATCGGAAACATCAGGAAACATCAATATCCCTTGTCCTTTGCATCCCGATATTAAATATCATGCCTACTCCTGCAAATATGCTGAGCAGAGAGCTGAGTCCGGCACTGATAAACGGAAGAGGCAGACCTGTATTCGGCAGAATAAACGTCGCCACACCAATATTAACAAAACTCTGAAATGCAATCTGTGCACCAACACCGACTGCAATCAGCTTTCCTCCCATATCCTGTACCCTTGAAGCAGTCAGAAAACACTGGATTACGACAATAAACAAAACTCCAATTACAAGACAGCAGCCGGCAAAACCAAGTTCTTCTCCTGCAACTGCAAAAATGAAGTCAGTGTCCTCTTCCATCAGATAATTACCATTTTTAACGGATTCCAGACTCTCATTGAAAAGTCCCTTTCCATATAAGCCACCGGAGCCAATCGCCATGACAGAACGGGTCTGCTGCATGGCCAGATCCGGATAATCCTGGGGATGCAGAAAAGATAGAATCCGATTTCGCTGATATTTTTCCAGAAATGGAAGAAGGTCCTTTTCCACCAGAAAAACAAAAGCCATCGCGAAAGGTGTTACCACTGCAAGAACACCTCCCACCCATCGATAGCTGATATTCACCACAAAAATCATCACAATAAAGATGAAAATAATAACGAGTGATGTGGAGAGATCCGGCTGTGCAAGAATCAGCATCAGTGGAATTCCCAGCAATACAACACTCAATGCAATCACTGATATATTATCAATCTGTTCCTGGTAAATGGTAAACAGCTGTGCAAGAAAAATAATCATTGCCACCTTGGCAAATTCTGAAGGCTGAATTCTGATGCCAACGTCAAGCCATCTTCTTGCACCGGTTCCAGCAGCCGTTCCCAGAGGACTGAACTTTGTAAGAAACAATACCACGGTAATTGCAAGATATACCACCTGATACATTTTCAGAATCCAGTGGTAATCAATAAAAGATACAATAAACATTGTTACCATGCCCAGACCAACGCCCATAATCTGTTTCGTGTATGTGGAAGAATCTCCTGTACTGAGTGTAGCACTTCGAATAATCAGAATTCCCGTTACCGATAAAAAGGCGACGCATGCAAACAAAATGAAATTATAGTATCTGAATTTATATTTCTGGAAAGCAAACATTTACTGTTTGTCCCTCTCTCTCTTAACATCTTTTATGGGGATGTTGGCATAAAGCGTGGGGACCGCTTTTCTGGAACCATCTACTTCTGTTGTTGTCAGTTCAATATTAATTTCATCATGGTCAACATCCATATATTTGGAAATAACAGCAATAATATCATCCCGAATCGCCTGCATCATCTCAGGAGAACAGGCTGACCGGTCAGAGACCAGCAAAAGCTGAAGTCTGTCTTTTGCTACCGATCCGGAAGGGTTTTTTTTACGAAATAAATCAAAAAAATTCATTCGATTTCCTCCTTAACCTCTGAAGAGAGTTCGAAGCCGTTTCCAGAAACTGCTTCCTTCATCCAGATTCATTAAAGGAACTTCTTCGCCTAAAATTCGTTTTACAATGTTGAGGTATGCCTTTCCTGCCAGTGTATCCTGCTTTCCCACCAGCGGTTCACCCTGGTTCGTAGCAATTACGATATTCTCATCATCCGGAACAGCACCAATCAGTTTAATTGCCAGTACATCCACAACATCTTCAATGGACATCATCTCGCCTTTTTTTACAAGGTCCATGCGAATTCTGTTTACAATCAATGCGTTATCAGTAATTCCGTTCGCTTCAAGCAGACCAATGATGCGATCTGCATCCCTGATTGCAGATACTTCCGGTGTGGTTACTACCAATGCACGATTGACACCTGCAATGGCATTCTTAAATCCCTGTTCAATACCTGCGGGACAATCCAGAATTACATAATCAAACTCTTCCTTTAACTCTTCGGTCAATGCGCGCATCTGTTCAGGCGATACTGCGGTTTTCTCTCTTGTCTGTGCACAGGGAAGGAGATACAGATTATCAAAACGTTTATCCTTAATGAGTGCCTGTTTCAAACGACAGCTTCCTTCGATTACATCTACAAGTGTATACACAATACGGTTTTCCAGTCCCAGTACCAGATCCAGGTTTCGAAGACCGATATCTGTATCAACGAGAACTACTTTTTTATTCAGCATTGCAAGACCGGTACCCACATTGGCTGTTGTCGTTGTCTTGCCCACACCTCCTTTACCGGAAGTAACTACTATAACTTCGCCCATGACTCATCCTCCATCCATATATTATTAAGACTGATATGCCAGCATTTCTCTGTTATCATGGTCATAAGAATACATACCATAAAAATACAATAATTTATACAGTTCAATACTCTTTATCTCTACTGAACTGTTACAATTTTACATGAAATATATGAAAATATCCAGTGTTTTTTCACTTTGTATATTAAATTTCTGTTACGATGTTCCTGTTCAGAATCAGGCAGATTTGCACAAATTGTGCAATGAATGCCTGCATTCAAAGGGACATCTTCAACAGAGATCCAGAGAAGCAAGTGTCTCACGATCCAGATTTTCTATGAAAATATTTTCATCCCGGAGCACTGCGATCTTGGGAACACTTTCAACAACTTTCTTTCTCTTCAGGCGGTGTTTCACCTGAGGCACATCACCACATTTGGCAACGATATTATCGATTCTGATCTGGGTCGGTTTCATCTCAAGGGCTACTACAAATGCCTGTCTGTTGCCTGCAATTCCTGCACATGCAATCCCCTTCAGGGAACCGAGAATGATAATATTCCCTCCGGATACAATTTTACCTCCGGGATTTACATCACCGATGATCACAACACTGGATTCTGATTCCACCACCTGTCCGGAGCGCAATGTTCCTTTATAGAACATGTTTTCATCCGGTTTGACCATTTGCTGATTCAGTGCTGCATCCAGTTTCTGTGCATAAACCAGATCTTTTTCTGGATCGGATTCCATCAGATACAAAACCCCGATATCCGAATTTTCTGTAATGATATCCAGAAGAGTCTGCTCCTGTTCCATGGTCAGTTTTCTGCCTTCAAAGGCAACTACCATCTGATCATTTTTCAGAAATCCGGATAATTCCCTGAACTTTTCCATTACATGGCTGCAAAGATCCGAAAAAGATATTTCGGGATCCAGAATCACTGTAATTCCTTTACAGCCTTTGTGGATATTTCCTTTTATCGTAACTGCCTGTTTCATAGTTCCTCCTACACTGTTAATCTGTCGGATCGGATCCGGCTGCATTTACAGCACTGCTCTTAATGATATCATCCATACTGATTTTTCCGTAATAATATGCCAGAGCATCACTTGCAACATGTACGGAATTGGCTGCTGTATAACCATAGGGAATTGATACACTGACTGCTATTTCAGGATCGGTATATGGAGCAAAACAGATAAAGTTTGCATGATTGCCCCGCTTCTTATCTTCCTGTGCTGTACCGGTTTTACCCGCCACATCCACATCAAGCTTGCTGAACCAGGATTTATACTGCCTGCTTGCATATACAGCATTATGCATACCTGCATAAACTTCGTTCCACTGCTCGCCAGTAAACTCAAGATTGTTAATCACTGTAACCGGATTTTCTTCTATCAGATTTCCTTTTGAATCCGTAGTTTTCTTTATCAGATTCAGATCGTATACAACCCCTTTGGTTGCAATGGTTGTTACATATCGGTTAATCTGAGTGTTGGTATAAGAATGGGTACCCTGTCCGATTCCCGACGGAACAGCCTGCTCATCCGTTACTCTGGGGGAAATTTCCGAAATTTCGATTCCGGAATTCTGCCCGAGCCCGAACTGTTCTGAATATTTCTGAATCATTTCTATTCCCTTTTTCTCACTATAACTTCCGCCCGGAAGCTGTGCCAGACGGTATACAACCTCTGAGAAAAAGTAGTTGCAGGATTTTTCCAGAGCAGTCTGAATACCAAGGGTTCCATGATTTCTGGGGGAAATGTTACAGCTCAGATTGTATCCTGCTTCTGTAAAAATACCATTGGATGCTGTGGTAATCTGTTCCTTCACTCCAAGAACTCCTTCTTTCATACCGGCAAGGGCTGTGATCGGTTTGAAAATGGAACCGGGCGCCGTCCTTGTCTGTGTTGCTCTGTTATAAAGAGGCTTTGACAGATCGGTATTCAGACTGGCAAAATAGGAGCTGTCTGATGCAATCTTGTTGTTATCATAGCTGGGATACGTTACCAGTGCAAGTACATCACCGGTTTTTGTATCTGTCATAACAACGGATCCGGAACAGGGATCCAATGCAAGCTGAGCAGGAGTAATCTCAATTGAAGCAATTTTACTTTTTATAAAATTATATGCAGTCTGACTGCTTCCGTCCTTCAGACGGTTATACGCATCGGTATCCGGTTTCAGAATTCCCTGGTCAAATAATGCCACACAAAGATCGCATCCGGAAATACTGTCCGCTTTGATCAGATACTTGTATATCTTTTTTTCATAATCGGAATCCTCTTCCAGAATCTTCTGCAGTCTGGAAACAAGTGCTGTCATCGTTTCTTCTGTATCAACATACTGTGACGCAATTTCCAGCTTTGTAACATCCATCCAGCCATTGGTCAATGCACCCAGGAGGAAATCCCGAAGGCTGATTTTATCTGCGATCCATTGTTTATACAGCGATGAAGAGGAGTCTACGGCATCTGACTTCAGAATTCCTTCTTTCTGCAAAAGAGTGAAAACATAATTCAGTGTATCAGCCATATCTGCATCATATGCGTCATTCATCTTGCTGTTCGCATCCAGAAGGATAACACCGACCTGTTCCAGCATCTGATCCCGCTTCATGACATATTTGCTGAAAATCTTTTTCTCGGTTTCCGTTGCATCTTCACTTTCAAAATGTTTCATTGACAAAACATTATTATTGATTAACTGAAAATATACATCTTTTACGGGAATTTCAATTTTGGATGAAACCGTTTTTGACGTAATCACCACATCATGGTTTACTATTTTGGAAACAAGAATACCGGCCAGATGCTGTTCCAGAAGATTGTATACTGCAGTCTGCAGATTGCTGTCAATTGTAAGATATACATCGTTGCCAGCCTGGGCTTCCACGGTTTCTTCCGAACTCAGAACCAGTCCCGAGCTGTCCACAACCAGCGATCTGCTGCCCTTCACCCCTTTCAGAACAGACTCATAACTTGCTTCCACCCCGCTCTTTCCGATTACATCCCCGGCTTCATAGGTATCATCAAGGTTTTCGAGATCTGACGAAGACACTTCTCCGGTATAGCCGATAATCGGTGCAAAATAGACACCATCCACATAAGTACGTACCGAATCCGTTTCAATGGAAACACCTGCAAGATCATACTCATGTTCCAGAATATCAGAAACCGTCTCTTCCGAAATATTCACAGCCACAATTGCCGGATTATACTTTTTGTAAGAATTCAAGGCTAGGGCATACCGCATATCAATCATTTTCAGGAGTGTTTCCGGATCCGGATCATACGTATGTTCCCGTTTCCCGTTCACCACTGTTATACCGATACCATATCTGGTTGCCAGCTCATTTACCACATAATCCGGTGTATAGTTTTCAAGAGGCTGTTTCATCTTTTCCGGAACATCTTCATCGGTGCTGTAAACACCCACATCTTTCAAAAAGCGGATCAGCGACTTTTCTGAGCTGGTTGTAAACCGATACTGTCCATCCACAATCTCAATACTGAGAGCAGGTGAATATTTCTCTCCATGTTTATCCAGAATCTCAATGAGACGCATCAGCATCAGATTTCTCTGATAGGCATTGTAGGATCCGTTATCCACCACACCTACATTATAGGAAAGCTTATTATATGCCAGTTTTCTTCCGTTCCTATCGTAAATCGTTCCCCTTGAATAGTTTTCCTTTACCACTCTGGTGCTGGTTTCCAGATAGGCTTCCTGATATTGTTCACCTTCAATAATCTGCAGTTGAAACAGTCTCAGCACAAGAGAACTGAACATAAGGGAAGCCACAATAAACACAATGAAAATTCTCGAAGTATATAATTTTTTTGTCTGTGACAATAAATCACTGATTAATCTTTTTTTCAATGCTGCTGCCTCTCCTCTTTACCCAGATATCAATCTTTTTGTTCACAATGATCTGTATCCGGAATAAAATCAATGAAATAATAATCGTATAAATCATTTCGGGAATAATAATCTGTACCATATAAAACGGAAGATTGATACGATTTCTTAATGCAAAACTAAATACAAAAATATACAGTCCCATAAATAAATCACTGAGACCGCATAATACAGCAGGAATAATATAGTTATCGTTGTTCAGATATTTACGGAAATATCCGCATATAAACCCGATATATAAATATGGCAGGGCATAATAACCGGCAATTTTCCCAAAGATAGAATCCATGAGAACACCGCCGATCACACCCGCTGCCATTCCTTCTTTCTGTCCATATGCAAGACCGTAACCGGCAATGATGATAATCAGAAGATTCGGAGATGTCCGTATCAGGTTGATTGCTGGAAAAAAATTGATCTGAATCAGAAAAACCACAATGATAAATGCAGTCATGGAACCATATTTTTTCATTTTTCGCCTTTCCGTTATAAATAGTTTATTTATCAGTTTTCTCAGTCTTCTATATCATCGCCGGTATTTTTCAGAGTTGTAATAACCAGAACCGTATCCAGATGGCTGAAATCCACATATGGGATCAGTGTTCCGGATTTGGTCATATTGTTGGAGTCCACCTTGATTTCATCCACATACCCGATCAGCAGCCCCGGGAGATATTTGGTACTGATATTGGAGGTTATAATTCTGTCGCCCTGCTCTATACTGACTTCCTTATCCATATACATTAGCCGAAGTCTTCCATCTCTGTACAGTTCCAGATCACCGGATACAATGCATCTTTCCTTGCTGCTCATGGACATTGCCGTAATGTTACTGTCATCATCGATAATAGACATTACTCTGGATGATGTCGGACCTACCGAAGTGACAATCCCGGCAAGTCCGCCCTGAGCCAGAACCGCCATATCTTTCTGAATCCCGTCATTGCTTCCTTTATCAATGATAAAGGAATGGAACCAGTTGCCGCTGTCCTTTGCAATGACATTGGCCCCAGTCATTTCATAATCCTCATACTGATTCGTAAGATTAAACAGTTCTCTGTACTGATCGATTTCATACTTGTCTTCCTGCATTCGGGTTATTTCCTGCTGCAGTTCCATCACCTGCTGCTTCAGCTCTTCATTCTCTTTCTGAGCAAGACGAAGGGACTCCACATTGGTTACAGCTTTATACAGAAAACTGCCTGATTTATGAATACCTTCCTGCATGGGCAGAAGAATGCCTTTTACAACGGCCTGCGGACCATTCACCGATCCGCTTTTAAATATGGAAAGACCGATCATTCCTATAAAAAGGACTGTCAAACCTGCCAAAACCAGCCGAAGAGGTCGGCTGACCCCTTTCTTTTCTTCATTATCCATATAACAACCTTCGTTTCTTTCAAATTGTTTCAATCCGTACAGCAGAAATATTCATTGAGACAAAACAGGAACCGGATAATCCGGTTATTGTTTACGAAAGATACCCATCCTGCTTTAAACTGCAGAAGCGATCATGTCCTATAATAATATGATCCAGAAGTCTGATATCAAGCAGTTCCCCTGCTGCTTTTACCTTCTGCGTTACTTCAAGATCTTCTCTGCTGGGAGAAGGATCTCCGCTGGGATGATTGTGAACCATGATTACACTGACTGCACAATAACGCAGAGCCTCTGCAAACAGCTCTCTGGTAGACACCAGAGAGGCGTTGACCGTTCCTTTTGAAAGAAGGACATTATGAATCCTGCGGTTTTTCGTATCCAGAAAAATCAGATGCATTTCCTCCTGATCCGAACTGCCGATTACATTGATGTAATAAGAAGCAATCGCCGAGGGGGTGTTGAGCTGTATCCTCTCCGACCATTGCTCCTTTGCAATTCTGTCACACAATTCAGATACACACAGAATCTGAACCGCTTTCACATTTCCAATTCCCGTAATCCCGGTCAGACCGGATATGGTCAGATGTCTCAGATTCCGCAAGGTGCCATCCGTACCACATAAAGCAAGAACGGATCGTGCCAGATCCACGGAATTCTGATTCCTTGTCCCGCTTTTCAGAATCACTGCAAGCAATTCTGCATTGCTGAGACTTTGCGGTCCTCTTGCAAGACATTTTTCATAGGGTCTTTCCGAAACCGGAAGCTCTTTTATTGTGTTGTGCATGTTTCTTCATAACATGTCATGTGTCAGATATGATCTTACAGGTCAATATATTCTAACATAATTATTGGAAAAAGTATACATAAAGTTCCGTCTTAATAAATCTTTTAGAATTCAGATAGGATTCCGTCCTTTTTCATCTGTTCCACCGTCATCAGGATGCCGAATCTGGCATGATTCCAGGTCAGCCCGCCCTGAAAAAATGCGGTATAAGGCGGACGAAGGGGACCATCTGCACTCAATTCAATGGAGGATCCCTGAACAAAGGCACCGGCAGCCATAATTACTTCATCATCATATCCGGGCATTGCCCAGGGCTCCGGTGTAACAAAACTATCAACAGGTGCAGCCATCTGGATTCCCCGGCAGAAAGATTTTAATCCTTCTGCAGTTCTCAGCTCTACTGCCTGAATAATATCATGTCTGCTTTCTCCTGGCCCCGGAATAACTTTATATCCCAGTTTTTCATATATATAAGATGCAAAGATTGCCCCTTTCAGTGCGCCCGCTGATACCGTGGGTGCCAGGAAAAATCCCTGAAAAAAGGTCTGGTTCAGACCCAGACTTGCCCCGACTTCTTTTCCAAGTCCGGGTGAGGTCAGGCGATAGGCACACCGTTCGATACATTCTTTTTTGCCGGCAATATATCCGCCCACCGGTGCAAGACCGCCGCCCGGATTTTTAATCAGAGAACCAACGATCATATCTGCCCCCACGTCAGAAGGCTCCTTCGTTTCAATAAACTCACCATAACAGTTGTCAACCATGACCAGCACGTCCGGTTTGATTTCTTTCACAAAATGAATCAGTTCTCCGATTCTGTCAACCGACAATGTCGGGCGGCTTGCGTATCCTTTGGAACGCTGGATAGTAACCAGACGTGTTCTTTCATTGATGGATTTTCTGATATTATCCCAGTCAAAACTGCCATCCGGAAGCAGATCCGTCTGTGCATATGTGACACCGTATTCTGCAAGAGATCCTGCGGAAGGACGGATGCCGATTACCTCTTCCAGCGTATCATATGGTTTTCCCACCGGTGAATACAGTTCATCTCCGGGACGCAGATTCGCAGACAATGCCAGATGGAGGGCATGAGTCCCGCAGGTAATCTGTGCACGTACCAGAGCATCTTCCGTATGAAATGTTCTGGCATACACTTTTTCCAGAGTATCTCTTCCGTCATCATTATATCCATATCCGGTGGATGTGGCAAAATGCTGTTCTGCAACCCGGCATTCCTGCATTGCATGGAGCACTTTCATCTGATTGTATTCTGCAACCGCATCAATTTCAGCGAAACGCTCGGAAAGAGCATTTTCTGCTTCCTCTCCCAGTTTCAGAACTTCGTCTGAAAGCCCCATTTCATGATATATTTTTTTCAATTCCATATTTATATTTAAACTGCTCATATATTCTCCTTTTTAAAATGAAATGCTTTGATCCGTAAGGATTCCTTTTTCATATAAAATCCGAATCATGGCATTCAGAATCCGATCCTCATCATTATCATATTGTTCTTTTTCGATCCAGCATACATCTTTTTCTCTCCGGAACCAGGTAAGCTGTCTTTTCGCAAATCTCCTTGTATCCCGTTTCAGAATAGAAATAGCTTCATCAAATGTACATTCTCCATTCAGCCAGGAAAGAATCTCCTTGTATCCCAGAGCCTGCATGCTGACCATACCCTTTTGACATCCTTCCTGTTTCAGCTGTCTGACTTCTTCAACCAGTCCGGCTTCCAGCATCTGATCAACTCGAAGTTCGATCCTGCTGTATAGTTTCTGCCGATCCATATTTAATACAAAATATGCAAAATTGTAGGGTGACTCTTTCTGACGTTCTGCCGCATTATGTTCCGATATTTTCTTTCCTGTTTCCAGGTAGAATTCAAGGGCTCTGATCACCCGTTTTACGTTATTGGGATGAATCTCCTCCGCTGCTTTCGGATCAACTGCCTGCAATTTCTGATGGAGCGCATCTGCTCCATTCTGTTCTGCTTCCTCTTCCAGCTTTTTTCGCAGTTCATCATCTGCATCTGTTTCTGTAAAACTGATATCGTTCAGAACCGCCTGAATATAAAATCCGGTTCCTCCCGTGATAATCGGGATTTTTCCTCTGGCATAGATCTCATCCATTGCCTTTTTAGCCATCTGCTGAAATACCATAACATTAAAATCTTCTTCCGGTTCCAGCACATCAATCAGATAGTGGGGGATTCCTTCCATTTCCTGCTTTGTAATCTTTGCGGAACCAATATCCATGCGGCGGTAAACCTGAACCGAATCAGCACTGATTATTTCTCCGTCGATTGCTCTGGCAAGTTTAATGGACAGGGCAGTTTTGCCAACTGCTGTGGGACCGGTAAGTATGATCAGAGGTTTTTTCACTTTTCTGCTTCCTCCCTGATTATAAAACACGTTTGAATTTCTTTTCCAGTTCGTATCGGGTCATACGTATCATTGTAGGGCGTCCGTGGGGACAGGTATACGGATTCTCAAGGGTTACCAGCTCTGCAATCAGATGTTCTGCTTCCGCCACGGAAAGTTTCTGATTGCCTTTTATGGATGCCTTACATGCCATGGATGCTATTTTTTCATACACTGCGTCCGGTGTAATCTGACCCTTTTCTGCTGTTTCTTCCAACAGTTCATCCAGAAAATCCACAGGACTGATTCCAGTCAGATTATCCGGCATCGCATAAACAGCATATTCATTCCCTCCAAAGGGTTCCATTTCAAACCCCATTTGTTTCAGCAGTCCATCCATTTCACGGATCTGTTCCCGTTGTCTGGGGGTCAGCGAAATAATCGCCGGAGGATTCTGCTGCTGAGAAGTGAAAGTCTGTGTTTTTAATTTCTGAATCATGTTTTCATAGTTTACTT
Organism: Lachnospiraceae bacterium; assembly: GCA_022781515.1. GTDB lineage: Bacteria > Bacillota > Clostridia > Lachnospirales > Lachnospiraceae > TWA4. The sequence goes on along the minus strand of JALETI010000068.1, from coordinate 1,587 downwards.
TTTCATGGGCTGCATGCTGATCAATAATCAGAAACTGATCTTTATACTGTGCAATCCAGTACGTATCAAAAATCTGACCCACCAGACGAATTTCTGCTGCTTTATCATACTCCAGAAGCTTATCTTCAAACAAATGCTGCTGATGCATTTCTTCTGTACGGATCTGGTCGTAAACCGCTTTTTCTTCCCGAATCTGCTGTTCCCTGCGCCTCTTCTCAAAAGGCTCCGGGCCTCTTTCTCTTCCAGATTCCACTGTTTTCTGCACAACCGGCTCCGTTGCTTTCGTCTTTTCCGGTTCCCCTGTCTTCTGCACAGCTGCTTCCGGTTCTTTCACCTTTACCGGATCCACTGCTTTCTGCACAACCGGCTTCGATTCTTCCTTCTTTTCCGGCTCTGCTGTTTTCTGCACAGCTGCTTCCGGCTCTTTCTTCTTTTCCGGCTCTGCTGCTTTCTGTTCAACTGCTTCCGGTTTCTTCTGATTTTTTCGTCTTTCTTCTTCCGTTTCCATAGAAAACACAGGAGAAAGCTCTGTTGTGGTCAGCGTTTTTCTCACTGCAGCAACAATTTCTTCATATAAATATTGCTGGTTGCGAAAACGGAGTTCCATTTTTGCCGGATGTACGTTTACATCCGTAAATTCCGGATCAATCAGAATATTAAAAACGGTAAACGGAAATCTATGCTGCATCAGAAAATTCCGGTATCCTTCTTCAATGGCCTTATGAATCAGACTGCTTTTTATATACCGTCCGTTGATAAAATAGATTTCGCATCCCCTTGTACTTCTGGAAATCAACGGTTTTCCGATAAATCCCTCAATTTGGAAAAAAGAGCTTTCATAATGAATCGGAAGAAGTTCTCTTGTCAGTTCCCTGCCATATATATGATATATCACATCTTTCAGGTTATGATTTCCTGACGTATGGAGTTTATTTTGTCCATTCTGTATGAACCGAAAGGAAATATCCGGCCTGGAAAGAGCCATTTTCCCTACCATATCAAAAATATAGCCACCTTCTGTTGCTGCTGTTTTCAGGAATTTTTTTCTGGCCGGCGTATTGAAAAACAGATCACGTACCAGAATGGTGGTTCCCTCCGGAGCACCTGCTTCTTCCAGCACTTTCTGTTCTCCACCTTCTATGACATATCGGTTTCCAATCAGACTTCTGCGTGTTCTGGTGATCAGTTCCACCCGGGAAACTGCTGCAATACTGGACAACGCCTCGCCGCGGAATCCCAGACTGGATACAGAAGGCAGATCCGATGCATCGGAAATTTTGCTCGTGGAATGCCGTTTAAACGCGGTTTCCAGATCCTCCGCCTCAATTCCTCCCCCATTATCAGTAACACGAATCATATCTGTACCGCCATTACGGATTTCAATAGTAATTGCAGTGGCTCCTGCATCAATGGCATTTTCTGTCAGTTCCTTCACCACAGACACCGGACGATCCACAACCTCTCCCGCTGCAATCTGATTAATTGTATTCTGATCCAGTAAATGAATTTTGCCCATACGAACCTCCGGTTCAATAATATTCAAATTGATGTTTTTGAAAGGTTATACCCTGTTTTTCAGTTTTGACT
>JALETI010000050.1 GCA_022781515.1 Lachnospiraceae bacterium | reverse complement strand
CGATCTCAGGTCTTGGCGTTGCCATGAAAAATGCTCAGCCCATCGTCAAGGATACTGCCGATTTCATTACAAAATCAAACGATGAAGACGGAATCCTTCATGTGATCAATACCTTTATGCGCTGAAAAAATATTACTGTCTCCCCATATAGATATTTTTTAACTGTATAAAGCAAAAACCCGGAATACATATGATTCCGGGTTTTCTGTTTTATACTCTCCGGCGGTCAAACCCCAGATATCTGGTTCCCTGAAAATTCAGTTTTCCATAATCGCCTTCAATCAACATCCCATATTCATTTCCACTGACATGAAAATCCATTCTGTCACCGCTTTCCACTTGAAATGTCACATAATAGGTAGTGGAAGAAGTGGTAGTGAATCCATGGGCACCTGTTTCATCCCCTGCATTTGCATGCTGATGATGGGAAACATCCAGACGTTTCGATATCACTTTTGCATCAACGGTCAGTCTCGGGGAATGGTTGTTTTTATTCCACTCTCCCACTCCCTTCACCAAGGTGAAGATAATCACACCAAAAACGGTAAAAAACATTATAAAAAAAATAATTTCAAATAATCCACTAGTATAAAATAATCCCATTGTTTTCTCCTTTGTATGATTGCAAGAGTCGATTTTGAGAGTGCAAAGCACGAAGAAATCGACGTGAAGTTCATTTGTCGGGTAACTCATTGCATGATGTTTGGGTCAAATAATTATCATATCATCAGTATATCGGTATGATAACGACATGTCAAATTTTATATATTCAATAACGATTATTTTATTATGCAGTTAAGAAAGCACGATATTTTCGTAAAAACATAAAAAAGACCATCCGAAAAGTATTCAGAGAATCTCCTTACTATTCCGATGTCCTCTTTACATTATTTATCAGCGATTCAGTTCATAGACTGCCACTGTTCCCCCAACTTCGCAGGCTGCCATAAGCAGCGCTTTCTTTGTCGGACTTTCACTGGCGGGTACAAATTTCAGACCTTCAGGTGAATCATCCGCTGCTGTATCCGTGGAAAAATCACGTGAATTGATGTAATTTACATAGATCGGCCGAATAAAAAAACAACAGATGCCAAAGATAGGGAAGAAGTGACGTATGAGGAAGGAAAAAGGATGCATATTTTTCAAAATTTTTTTATTCAGGAAAAACAGAAAAAGACAAAAAAACCGCCGGAATTATCCGGCGGCTCAGTTATATCTTGGGACGATATATAATTTTGTTTACTGTGTAAACAGTGACAAATGCGGTTGGATCTTCTTTCTCAATATACGTCATGAGTTTTGCATATTCATTTTTATCAACGATTGCAATAATCTCTTTCTGGGATTCCATGGTATAAGCGCCATATGCCTCATAGATCGTTGCCCCGCTGTGAAGTTCGTGCAAAATAAAATTACGAATTTCCTCTTCTTTTTTCGATACAATGCAGACTCGTTTCTTCAGATTTGAACCAAAAATAAAGCGATCCAGAACAATTCCATTCAGATATGTGCCCAGAATACTCAAAACAACAATCTTTTTTTCGTATACCAGCGCCGAAGATACTGCTACAACCATACCTGACACAAACATGGCGTTTCCAAGATCCATATACAGAAACTTATTCATCAGTTTTGCCACAATATCCAGACCACCGGAAGAAGCATTTCGATTAAAAAGCATGGAAAGTCCGATACTGACTACAAATACATAACAGATCATATCCAGCAGCGGATCCTCATTGATCGACGTAAAATCCGGAAATATCTTTTCAAAAATACCAATGATCACCGGAAGCAGTATGGAAGTATACACCGTCTTTCCACCAAACTCTCTTCCGATAAACAGAAAGCCAATAATCAGAAGGCCAACGTTCAGGATCATGGTAATGGCTGAAATTGGAAGGGAAATAAAATTGCCGATCACAATAGCCAGACCTGATATACTCCCCACTGACACATGGCTCGGTATCAGAAAAAAGAAAACCGCCGCTGCAACTATTGCTGTCGCAGCGGTTATCATAATAAACTCTTTTACAACGTTAAATATTTTTTTCATTGTGTTTCTCCTGAATTTTTTTTGAAAACACCTATATCATAATATAGAATCTTCAAAAAAGAAAGGGAAACTATATTCCTACATTTCCGCTATTCATACCTTTTTCTTCCATTTCCAACGGAAACAGTTGTTTGTAATTCCCACCTGACCTTTTATTCAGAAAAAACAGAGAGGTTTCTTGACATAAAATATATCCCATACTACAATGACTTTTAATTAGAAAAATCAGAAAGGACAATGAATTTTGATAAAAACTAAAATAATACTCCTGACCCTGGCATCAGCTTGTATGATACTTACAGCATGTACAACTCCAGTTACAGAAAATAATCCATCCTTAATTGAAACCGGAGAGCTTAGTTCAGTCAGCGAAGAATCAGGTTCTGACGAATCCACTGACGCCAATGTTACTTCGGAAGAAACAGCAGAAACCAGTTCTGAAATGAATACAGAAAGCATTTCCACTCCTTCTGATGATAACAATGAAACTGAAAAAGCAAATAATGATCTCTCTGTTCCCAGAATTACAGACTGCAGATACATTCATCAGATCTACTTTACTCCGGACTGCCTCAGTGTAGAATGGAGCTCTGTTGAAGGAGCTTCCAGCTACGAGATGGAATTGTGTAATGCGGATAACAACGTCATAAAAACCTATAAGACCTCCCGTACCAGGGTATCCGTTGACGAAAACCGTGGGGATGATGCAGTAACCGGATGTTTAAAAGGTAATAAAATTCGTGTTCGTGCCATTGATGCAGACGGAAATCCCGGAAACTGGACCGAATATAATACCATAGGATGCAATTCTCTGTTTGATTAAATCAGATATGATGGCTCCTTTTATGAGCTGCACTTTATAATACTGATAAAACGGCTTGATACAGATTTATATATCAAGCCTTTTCGTTTTCAATATTCACTTTTTAATGATGTATTTCTCCAAGGAGCACTATATTCCTACATTTCCGCTATTCATCCCTTTTTCTTCCATTTCCAACGGAAGCCAGTCGAGCACTCGCTTAATTGACCGATTCCAGAAATCCCATTCATGAGCACCTTCACTTTCTTCCAGTACTGCATCGACACCATGTTCATCAAGAAACCGCTTGAAATCTCTGTTCGCTGCAAGCAGAGAATCCTCCAGTCCGCATGCCATATAGACAATATGTAATGACCTCCACTTTGTAACAACGTGGATTTACCTGTTATAATGGTAATTGTCTAGAAAACCAATATCAGGGATTACCGCATA
>JALETI010000210.1 GCA_022781515.1 Lachnospiraceae bacterium | reverse complement strand
CGCAATTCCTGTTCATGGTCTATCAGGAGGTGTTCTGCAGGTGGCTTTCCCGGACAGGAAATCAACTGGACGAAAGACCGATACTGGATATTTACCGGCACGTGGGTGAAGATGGATACATGGAAATCGACATCTGCTTTCCGATACAATAGTTCTGTAATGAGATTCATATGATATTTTGCTCAGGGCAGTTTGATTTGCACTGGGCTTTTTCCCCCTGCACTTAGTTACCGTAAAATGCTGTGCGATACACGGGATAATTCCGTGTATTTGCGGTATTTTTCCGTGTAAAAATGACACCCGGCGTAAGAATATGATACACTGTATCATAAGCAAATCCATGCAGGATTATTAAATGAGTGGATTTCGAATGTTTGAATCGATTTTGAGAGTGCAAAGCACGAAGAAATCAACGTGAAGCTCATTTGTTGGGTAACTAAAAAATGACTGAGGGGTGAGTAAATGAACAGAAAAGTAAAATGTATACTTCAGATTCTTCTGGCAGCATGTCTTTCCTTATATTGCTATACGTTTCTCCATGAACTGGGTCATGCAATCGTCATGCTGTCTGCCGGTGCAGCCATACTGGATTTCAGTATTTTAACTTCTCATGTAACAGCAGAAGGAGGAAATTATACGCAATTATCACAATTGCTGCTTCATGCAAATGGAGCCCTTCTGCCGGTGGTCTGTTCTTTCATTTTTAATCTGTTTTACAACAAAAACAGTAAAAGTGTATTTTATCATTTCTTTTCCTACCTGGCTGCAGTCATACCCATTGCTTCCATGATTGCGTGGATATTTCTTCCTCTGTCATACATAAATGGGAAAGCACCGGTGAGGGATGATGTAACCCATTTTCTGGATGCGTGTCCGGAGGGCTTTTCTCCTCTGCTGGTAAGTGCTGCGGCAGCTGCGATTATGGTCATGGGTATCGTTTTCATGGTAAAAAAAGAAATCTTTAAGACAGCAACTTATGTCGTAAAAGAGATTAGAGCATAAAAAACAGCCGGCTGGTTTCATGTACCGAAATCGGTCGGCTGTTTTTCTGTCGTGTGCGCCGGCTGAATATCTGGCGGATACATCACACCTGGGAAACACACAGTGTTTTCGCGGGTGATTCGGAATAGCAAAAGCCAATTAAAATGAGGTATACTGGAAATTGAATCGGAGTTGTGCTAGTATTTAGCATATCAACAAACTTTCGGAGGAACAATATGACTGAAAAAGAAAAAATGTTATCAGGAAAAATCTATGACCCCACTGATCCTGAACTGGCAAAATTAAGACAGAAGGCACATCAGCTGAGTGCAGAGTACAATCAGAGTATGGAAACGGATAAGAGAAGACCGGATATTCTGAAGGAACTTTTACCGGATATGGGTGAAAATGTATACCTGCAGGGACCGGTTCAATTTGATTACGGCTGTTTTACTTCCATAGGAAAGAACAGCTATGCCAATTTCAATTTTACCTGTCTGGACTGCTGTCCCGTTACCATCGGTGAAAATGTATTCTTCGGACCTAACGTGTCTATTCTGACTCCCGTTCATCCCCTGCGGTATCAGGATAGAAATCCTTATATCAAAGAAGACGGTATGGCCACAGATAGAGAATATGCCAGACCAATTACCATAAAGGACAATTGCTGGATTGCCGGAAATGTAACAATCTGCGGGGGTGTTACCATTGGAAGCGGCTGCGTGATTGGAGCCGGCAGCGTTGTGACCCGGGATATTCCGGACAATGTTATTGCAGCGGGAGTTCCCTGCAGGGTGATCCGGGAAATCACAGAAGAGGACAGTCTGGAGAATCATCCGGAACTGTTCTGATACATCCTTTTTATCTGTTGGATTATCTATCCTATTCAATATTAGTGCTCAGAGCCAACCTCGAAAACACTGGGTGTTTCCTCGGTGTGGCGTATCCGCCATCATACAGCTTTCCCCTCCTCTTCTTGACGATTGCTTCATTGTTCGGTATAATGATGAAAACGATCGTTAGCAAATATAGAGGAGGGGATTTTTTTGCTGAAGATAGCCATCTGTGATGACAGGAAAGAAGACAGGGAACGGATGCATTCCTATGTGCAGCAGTATTGTAAAGAACGGTTAAAACCGGTGGAAATACAGGTGTTTGAACATCCGGATGATCTGATCTGTACCTGTGAAAAATTTCGTCCGCATATTTATGTTCTGGATATTGTGATGCCCATGGTAAACGGGATTCAGGCAGCCAGGGAGCTTCGCTGGAATCAGCCGGAGGCACAGATTCTGTTTGTGACATCGGAAAAATCTTTTGCACTGGAATCCTTTGATGTGAATCCAGTCAATTATCTGGTGAAACCGGTTAAGAAAGAAAAGCTCTTTGATACACTGGATCTGGCGATGAAACGTATCCGTCTGGATGAGGAAAAAACAGTAACCATTAAGGTAAAAGGCGGATACCGGATGGTGTGTCTGGACGATGTCATGTATATGGATTACCGGAATCATGTGGTCAGCTACCATCTGTTATCCGGCGAGACCATTTCCACCAGTACCCTTCGCATCGGATTTGCCGAATATCTGAACAGCAGCCATGCAGGATCGGATTTTGTACAGTGTCATGAATCAATTGCCGTCAATATCCGCTTCATTGACAAACTGACAAAAACCGACATTACGGTGCGGAATCAGGAGATCCTTCCGGTGGCGAAAAGCCGATATGCTCAGGTATCGGAACAGTACCTGAATTACAGATTTCGTTAAGAGAACAGTACGCTCGGAATCGAATAGGAAATATTTTGAATGATTCCGCGAGTTTATCATAGAAGAAGGGTGGAGGAATCGTATGAATGCATGGTTAACAGGGGCAGAACTCCTTTTGGGGGTGGGAGATCTTCTGACCGTTTATCTGTTCGGATATATGCACAGACATTTTTTTGAAAAACGGCATTGGGCAGAGCGGCATGAAAGATTTTTGCCGGTGATTTATTTTCTGGACTGGTGTATATTGTTTGCTTCCAATCTGATGGAGATTCCGCCGTTAAATCTGGCAGCAATGATCAGCGCTTATCTGCTGCCGCTTTTTGTCATATATGGTGTAAAAAGATTTCGCGATCTGACCGGATTTTTTTTCTATATGGTTGGAAGCATGGTCATGGAAGTGTTTTTGGGAATCACCAGCGGGTATCTGAACAATGAAATGGGATTCCGTACCCAGTATGATCTGCTTACGCCGCAGACAGCACTGCTGATGAATCTCATGGAAATCATTCTGGTGATTCTGATCTGCAGATTCGGGGGCAGAGAAAAGGATGAGAAATCCGACAAAATGATACTTCTGCTTATGGCAATGCCCATTGTTTCCGTGATGCTTATCATTGTGGATATGTTTCTGCTGGGAATGGGCTGGTATCATGGATTTAATTCCGGTCAATATCTGCGAACGGCAGTGCTTCTGGTGGTTGTCAATATTGCCGTTTTTGCAGTTATTGAAAAATATACCGCCATGATGAACCATGAAATGGAACTGGTTCAGGAGAAAGCAAAGCTCCAGTCGGATGCAGCTATGATGGGAATGGCAGCCCAAAATATGAAAGATCGTCTGCTGGCATCGGAAACGGTCATCCGAAGAGACCGGCTGATGCGTCATGACAGAAGACATTTTGAATCCCTGCTGCTTCAGCTTCTGGAAGACGGAAAAACAGAAGAAGCCTGTAAATACCTGAAGGAGCGTCTGGCTCTGGAGCCGCAGACGGCAGAGAAGTATTGTGACAACACCATGGTCAATGCAGTAATCAGCCATTACATAGCGCAGGCAGGAAAAGAAGAAATCCGTACAGAGGTTTCTGTTCATATTCCCGTTAGTCTGGCAGTGGATGAGATGGAACTGTCCATTACCATCAGCAATCTGTTGGAAAATGCCATTCATGCCTGCCGGAAACTGCCGGAATCCGAACGTTATCTGAAGCTGACGGCACATTATAAAAGCCAGCTGCTGATGGAAATTGAAAATTCATGCAGCGGTACCGTACCTCTTAACCAGGATGGTCATCCGTTTTCCAATGAAAAAAATCATGGGGTTGGAACCCGAAGCGTACTGGCTTTTGTGGAGAAAACCGACGGTGAAATCCAGTATATTGCAAGCGAACATCGGTTTATTGTACGCATGATTATCAATGCATAAGCATAAAAAGAACTTTTTCCGTGCAGAACAGATCGGAATCCGTGTGATTCCGACCTGTTCTTTTTATATGCAGTATGATAAAACCATACAGAGCAGGCATTGAAAAGGAGTTTGCAAATGGAACTGAAGGGTGGATGATATGGCACGAGACAGCGTGTATTTCGAAATACCAAATAGAGATGGGAATGTCTGGCCGGAAGATTTATGTCCTGCATATACACCCAGAGAAGAAGCAATTGAGAGCCTGAAAGGCTGCTGGTATTGCCGGTATGCGGATTTTCATTTGACAGAAGAACGGGCTCTGGAGGTTGGGATATGCAAATGGCCTCATAAAGTATTATAAAACGGAGGTATTCAATTATGGAAAATGTGATGGATTTTTTTTATGCGGCTTTACCGTGGATGGCCATGGGATTGCTTCTGGCAATATTTTTTGTCAGAAGTGAACACAGGAAAAACATGAAAAACAGAGAAGAAAACGGGGAAGAGGCAGTTGAGAACTACGGAACAGAGGGAATGTGCCTGGGTATGTGTTTCGGCACGGCAATTGGATCGTCTTTCGGCTTTGACACAGGTATGGGTATATCACTGGGGATGCTGATCGGCCTGGCCCTGGGAAGCTGTATCAAAAAAGATGGAAAATGAAAATAGGATTTGAAATGTTTTTATATAGGATTTGAAATGTTTTTTTAAAAGGGCTGCCGTTCGTGTGCAGCCCTGTTTTCATGTCTGCCTGCGAAGAGGTCAGGGCCATAGAGACAAGAATACGGACTCACAGCCCAGATGGTAAAGCGGATTTGTTTTTGTAGAGAAAAAGTTTATGTTTTGTTTGTATTGTTTTAAGAAAATTTTACAAATCTTATGATATACTGAAACTGTTCGGCAGGTCGTGATGACAGAAAAACAACTGCATCAGGCCTGCGGGGCGACAGAAAATCGATACAGAGGATTTGTAATGAATATAAGAGATACCAACGTTTTAAATGTGATAAATGAAGTGAAAAAAGTGGTGATCGGTAAGGATGCCGTGATAGAAAAAATGATGGCGGCCATTCTTGTGCAGGGGCATGTGCTGATTGATGACATACCCGGTGTGGGAAAGGCCACCATGGCACTGGCTTTTGCAAAAGCCATGGATCTGGAACAGAAGAGACTGCAGTTTACGCCGGATGTGCTGCCTTCTGACGTGACAGGCTATTTTATGTATCAGCAGAAAGAAGGGAAATCTACCTATATAAAAGGTCCTATTATGAGCGAACTGTTCCTTGCCGATGAAATCAATCGAACCTCCCCGAAAACCCAGTCGGCGCTGCTGGAAGTTATGGAGGAACGAAGGGTTACACTGGATGGAGTGACCATGGAGGTGCCGAAACCTTTTATTGTGATGGCAACGCAGAATCCTTCCGGCTCTTCCGGCACACAGCCTCTTCCGGATTCTCAGGCAGACCGTTTTATGATCTGCCTGCATATGGGATATCCCAATGAAGCGGATGAAATGCAGATTCTGATGAAACGAATGGGCAGACAGCCTCTGGATGAAGTACAGACCGTTATGGGGAAAGAAGAGCTGCTTGCGATACAGGAACAGCTGGCGGACATCCATATCAGTGAGTCGGTTTATCGGTATCTGCTTCAGCTGGTGAATCAGACACGGGAGCACGAGATGGTGAAGCTGGGCATCAGCCCAAGGGGGTCCCTTGCCCTGGCCCGTATGGCGCAGGGAATGGCATTTCTGGCGGGAAGAGCCTATGTGATACCGGAAGATGTGAAGGCAGTGTTTCCCGATGTTGCCATTCACAGAATTCTGCTGAATGCAAAAGCCAGAGTCAATCAGGTTACCGTGGAGGATGTACTGAAAGAAATTATGACGAAAACGGAACTTCCGAAAGCATGGAATGCAGAACTTCCCAAAGAAACCAGGGAAGAACGGAAAGAAGGAACCGGGAAAGAAAAGAAAGAGGATATGCCAAAAGAAAATACATTTTCTGAACAGGCAGATAAAGAAAAGCAGGGAAGCAGCCGATTTGGACGAAAATATCTGAAAGGAAAATGATGAAGAAATATATTGTATTTCTGCTGATCTGGTTTTTCACATGGTACTATATGGTCATGTATCAGACCCGGGAAGGCTGGTGGCTTCTGATCGGGGAAAGCGTCTGGTTCATTCTGACCGTTCTGCAGCTCCTGTATGGAAAGTACTGCATACAGGTACAGGTTCGTGCCGATGTGCGGGTGATCGATAAAGGAAAGAATATTTTTGCAGTTGTTTCTGTTGCCAATACCGGTTTCCTGCCCATTCCGCATTTTCATCTGAAACTGTCTGCAGGGCAGGAAGCACAGCAGAGTATGTTTTCGGTACAATCCGGAAAAACGAAGGACCGATACTGGTCTGCGGTTAAAAAAGGCAGGATTCCTCTGCGTCACAAACAGGAAATTTCCGTTGCAATTCCGGCAGCGCATGCCGGGAAAGTCTGTATTTTCGCAGAACAGGTGATACTGTATGATTGCCTGCATCTGTTTTCAATGAAAAAGACAATAAAACACAGGTCGGAGACTCCTTTACAGAGAAATCCGAAGAAATCATACCAAAAGGACAGAGCCGTCAGGGTTTCCGTACTGGTTTTGCCCCGACTGTATCCGGTTTCTCTGGAAATCCCGTCATCTCTCCGATATTTTGGCGATGAAAGCGGTCTTTATTATGATGAGGAGGGCAGTGATCCTTCGGAGATTCTGGAAATCCGGTCCTGGCAGCCGGGGGACCGATTGCAGAAGGTACACTGGAAGCTGACGGAGCGTACCGGAGAATTGATGGTACGGGAGTTTTCGGAACCCATTGGTTTTGCTGTTATTTTTTTAATGGATACGGATTTTTATGCGGAGCCGTATCTGGAGACGGTTTTGTCCATCAGTATGGAAATGTGCATGCAGAAATGTCTTCACTATATCTGCTGGCAGAATCCGGCGGGCGTTCTGATGCGGCAGCCGGTGGTAAAGGAAGAACAGATTTATCGTTTTCTGCAGATTGCCATGGAAAAGCAGGAGTGCAGCAGCGGACTGCAGGAAGAGAATTATCAGGACTGGTTTGGCGCGGGCAGTTACCATACCTGTCTTAGGCTCAATGAAAAACTGGAACTGTATAAAGGAGAGGAATGTATCGGACAGATGAACAGCTCTTCTCCTGAAAAAAGTCTGGCAGAACTGATGATAGAAATATAACCAGCTTTCCAGAATCGGGTGACAATCCCCTTATGAAAAGTTATATGCTCTGAGGGACTGTGCACGGATTCGAAGATGTGAAGTAAAAAAGCAGGAAAGATAAGTAAACAATGTTGTGAAGAAAACAGGAAAATAGAGATATGGAGAAATGGATCAACAGACTTCTGCTTCTGGCGGGGGCAATTATGCTTTCTGTTTTTCTGGTGCGGATGACAGATGAAGTGGTGACCCGGGAAATCCGTTTTCGGGCATATGAATATTTTGAGGATGACAGTGAACAGCTGACAAAACGGGGCTTGTGCACGGCGGTCAATGGGTATATCCACGGGTACAATACTCTGGATTACAGGGAAGATACGGTATGTTATCTGTATCTGGACGCCGATGGAAAAATAGGGCTGACCGATTCTGATGCTCAGCCGGCGAAGGTATCCTCACAGCTTCAGATGAGAAGCTTTTACAAGCTTCTGTTTGTGGTGTTGTCCTGCTGTATTGCAGTGGGTATTCTGTTTTTCCACAGTCTGATTCCCGGTGTGCTGCTTACGGTGGTATGGGCTGCACTGAATCTGCTGGTGGGTCTGACAGTAAGTTATGAAAATCTGATTGGTGCAGTCCTTTGTCTTCTTTTGCTGAACTGGAGTAAACACTGCGGTGGAAATATCAGAGAATATCTGTATGGCGGTGCGGCATACGGTGTTCTGGTCTTGCTTCTGGTGTTACTTCCTGCGGCGGTCCCGGAAGATACCCTTCCTGCCCCTGACACAGAGATGGCCGAGCGGATTTTCACCGGCCTGGAACGGCTGGCGCTGGTATCAGATCGGTCAGAGGATAAAGAAAACCAGGACAATCAGACCGAAACAGAAGAAACCGGGGCAGAAGAGACAGAGATAGAAACAAAGGAAACCGATAGGGAGGAAACTGCAGGAGAAAATCCTGACGATGAAACGCTTGCACCGCCCGAAGGGAATGAAGATGGTAACCGACAGGATCAGAATGGGGATAACCCGGTGAACCAGTTTGCCGGCAATGGGAACCGGGGGGATTTATTTGCCGGGTTCGGTTCATCCGGCGGCGGTATCAGCAATGGACGGACAGACCGGACAGGAAATCTGAAGCTGACCGGAGAGGTGGTTTATACAGCGACACTTTCCCGTAAACCGGAACACACGGTATATGTCCGAATGTTTTATGCGGAAGAGTACGAGAATAACAGGTGGAATCCTCTGGAACAGGGTTCTTTACCGGAGGATGCCTTTTATTACGGCGGAAAAGGTGCACTGGCTTATTACTGTTCCGGAGATCTGCTGGATGCTGCAGGGGAACAGGAGTTTGAATTGGAAATGATGATGTCAAGGGTTCCTGAGATTTCCGCCGGACAGGGAGCTTCTGTGTATCAGGATGAAGTTTTGAAGCTTGAGGAAGTGAATTCCGCTCCGAGAAACGGGTTCGATCCGACTATTCAGGAAATAAAGCCCAGTATTCTGCAGACTTTTCAGGATATCACCGAGTTCCATCCGGAAACCTATATTCCCTATCTGGAAGAGAACTGCCGGAAACTGCCGGAGAATCTCGAACGAGATTTTCTGCAATATTATCCGGAAATCGCTGCGATCCGGGATCGGGAGGCAGAAGGAATTCCCACGGATATGAAGGAGAAGGCTGATGCTGCCGGAAAAATATTGAAGCAGACTGCCTATTATACTCTGTCACCTGGATCGGTTCCCGAAGGAAAGGACTTCATTCAGTGGTTTCTGCATGATGCGAAGAAAGGATACTGCATGCACTTTGCGTCAGCAGGTGTCATGCTTCTGCGGAGCATGGATGTGGCAGCCCGTTATGCGGAAGGCTACAGCATTCCTGTATCGGCATGGGAGCAGCAAAGTGACGGAAGCTGGAAAGCAGATATCAAAGACAGCAATGCCCATGCCTGGGCAGAGGTATATCAGCCGATAACCCGATGCTTTGTTCCGGTGGAACTGACACCGGCCTATACCGGTAATGCCCTGGATCTGGTGGATGGACAGGAAGAAGGGATTTTCGGTAATCCTGTGGCAGCAGGTCTTATGTGGTTTGGAAAGAAGCTGGTTGCCCTGTTATTTCTGGCAGTTGGAATCTGTCTTGTTTTTCTGCTGATCCGATGGGGACAGAAGCGCAGGGAAATCCGGCTGACACGATCTCAAAATTACAGGAAAAATGTGCAGAATATGATGAAACTGACAAGAAAGCGGTTTCAGAAAAAGAAAGGATATATGATCTGGAAACCACATGGAGAAATTCTGCTGGAGAAAACAGTGCAGCAAGAGAAGAATATACAGCTGAAGGAAAGGCTGCAGATCATAAATGATATGCAGATGGCAGACTGGTATGAAAAACTGGAAAAACTGACAGAACAGGCAGCATATGACAGATCATTTTCACGGGAACAGGATCTGGAAGCATATCATCTGTATGTATTGCTGAAAGAAAAAAATCAGAAAAGTCAGAAGAACCGTTCTGAAAAAATGCCGGAACAGGATATATAAAAACGGTTTTGGAAAAACACAGGAATAAAGTACATAAAAATTCCTCCCCTTTGTGAATGAAATGAATTCTGTTCGCAATGGGGAGGAGTTTTTTATTTTCTGCTTTTGATGCCCAGACATTCCATGAACACCGGGATTTCTTCTTCCCAACAGGCTTCACAGTGTTCACCGCCGGGTACGATCCGCAGGGTGGAGAAAACTTTTTTCTGATAGAATTCAATAAAGGTTTCCTGCAGCAGAGACAGCATGCGGGAGTGATTGGAGAGCTCACAGCTGCCGTAATCCATAAAAAGCATGGTATTGGGATCCGGTTCACTGTTATGGATCATATTCAGTGTCAGATCCGGACGGCACCAGAGGCTGGGAGACAGAGCAGCTCCTTTGGAAAAATATTCGTTATAGGCAGTCAGGGCATAAACGGTCATCAGACCGCCCATGGAGCTGCCGCAGATATATGTATATTCGCGGTTGGAAAGGGTGCGGAATTCGCTGTCAATAAACGGCTTTAATTTATGGACAGTCCAGTCCATATACTCTTTTCCCCGTCCTTTGATCAGACCATAGCCTTCATCAAAATCCCAGGGAGAATACTCTGATAAACGGCGATTGCCTCTGGAATTGCATTCCACGGCAACGATGATCAGTGCGGGATCATGTTGTTTCAGATAGTCATACATGCCCCAGGATTTACCATAGGTCGCATCTTTATCAAAAAACACATTATGGCCGTCAAACATGTACATAACCGGATAGCGGGCCCCGCTTTCTTCATAATCCGGCGGAAGATAGATATAAATGCGTCGTTTCAGTTTTCCCGATAAACCGGGAATTGTAATTTTCTCTTTAATGATCATAGTCTGGACAACCCCCTTGTTATGTAAAACGCATCAGAAAATCTGGCTCGTTCCACATGATAAACGCATCTATTGTGGCACAAAAGTGCCATCAGGTCAAGAAAATTCCGAAAATTGGCTAAAAGAATCTGAAAGAAGAGAAAAATATCCAAAACACAGGTTAAAGTAGAAAATAAGAAGGATAAATTGGCTAAAAGAGGCTCGTAAAATGTGGAAATATCCAAAAAACGCGGAAAAACTGTGAGATAGAAATTGAAAAGTAGTCATGTAAACCAAAAATTGGCTAAAAGAATCTGGAAGCAGAGTAAAATATCCAAAATGCGGGATAGAAAAAAGAAGGCAGAAGAGGGATTGGATAAAAGAGGCTTGCAAAGTGTGGAAATATCCAAAATGCATGATAGAAAAAAGAAAGTGAGAGTGAGATTGGATAAAAAAGAGCTGCCGCTATGCTGCGGCAGCCCCTGATTCAGCGGATTAGAAATGCATCCATGCCTGGATAAACAGCGCCTTCTCCCAGCATTTCTTCTATTCGAAGGAGCTGGTTGTATTTGGCCACCCGTTCGCTTCGGGAGGGGGCACCGGTTTTGATCTGGCAGGTGTTCAGAGCCACCGCCAGATCGGCAATGGTGGTGTCTTCCGTTTCACCGGAACGGTGGGAAGTGACCGCGGTATAGCCTGCATGATGTGCCATTTTGATGGCTTCCAGCGTTTCCGACAGGGTTCCGATCTGATTCAGCTTGATGAGAATGGAGTTGCCGCATCCCATCTGTATCCCTTTTTGAAGTCTGCCGGTGTTGGTGACAAACAGATCATCCCCCACCAGCTGGATACGGCTGCCCAGCTCATCGGTCATCTGTTTCCATCCCTCCCAGTCTTCTTCATCCAGACCGTCTTCAATGGAAAGAATGGGATAGCGGTCAGCCAGTTCTTTCCAGTGCCGGATCAGTTCCTCAGAGGTGTATCGGATTCCGGATTTGGGAAGGTGATATTCTCCTTTTCGGTCACTTTTCCATTCACTGGCGGCGGCATCCATGGCCAGCATGAAGTCGGCTCCCGGCCGGTAACCGGCAGATTCAATGGCTTTCAGAATATACTGGATGGCTTCTTCATCGTTTTTCAGATCGGGTGCAAAGCCCCCTTCATCGCCGACAGATGTGGCCAGCCCGTCTTTTTTCAACAGAGAAGCCAGAGCATGGAAAACTTCCGCACTTTGCCGGAGGGCTTCTTTGAAGGAAGGAGCACCCACCGGCATAATCATAAATTCCTGTACATCCACGGTGTTGGAGGCATGGGCTCCACCATTCAGGATGTTCATCATGGGGACAGGAAGCCGATTTCCGGAAATTCCGCCGAGAAATTGAAAGAGCGGGAGCTGCAGAGCAGAGGCCGCAGCCCGGGCTGCGGCAATGGAAACGGCAAGGATGGCATTGGCTCCCAGTCCGGATTTGTCCGTTGTCCCATCGGCCCGGATCATTTCCCGATCTACAGAATAAATATCAGAAGCATCCAGTCCGGTTATGGTCTCCCGGATTTCCTGATTGATGTGCATGACAGCCTTGGAGACACCTTTTCCCAGATAACGTTTCGGGTCCCGATCCCGAAGCTCCAATGCTTCAAATTCACCGGTGGATGCACCGCTGGGAGCGGTTCCCCTTCCGACAACTCCATTTTCCAGATGCACTTCTGCTTCCACAGTGGGATTCCCTCTGGAATCCAGAATTTCCCGTCCGATGACCTGATTGATTTTTAAGCCGTTCATAGTCTTCTCCTTTCAGTTATTTCCAGACAATTTCAGAAATGTAACGCTTCAGCTCCGATGGTTGAGCAGTTACTTTGAAATAGTCTGTGCAGACCGGGAAAAAATATACCGCACAGGATAAAATCTGTGCGGTATATTTGGAAAAGGATGATATTTTCTTTGCAAACAGTCTTCGGAAAAGGATATTTTTTTCTATACAAACAATGTCCAGAAAAAGATGATTTGCCTCCGACATTATAGTTTCATATATTTCAGCATCGACTGCAGATAGGAAACCGCAGAGGTTTCATCCGGTGTCCAGTCTTCGCAGTCAAAGCAGGTGATTTTATCACCGGGCTTTTCTGCAAACTCCGGTGTGAAAAGAATTTCCGGCTGGGGCAGAAAACGCCCGCTTTTTTTGATGCAGCAGTTCTGTTTT
This sequence comes from Lachnospiraceae bacterium, assembly GCA_022781515.1. Taxonomy (GTDB): domain Bacteria; phylum Bacillota; class Clostridia; order Lachnospirales; family Lachnospiraceae; genus TWA4. The sequence continues at coordinate 33,083 of JALETI010000210.1, read as the reverse complement.
GTGGCTTTTTTGCGATGGCTTTTATCCACAAATTCAGCTACACTTTTATGTACAACCAGGTCTTCCTCCGGCAGATAGTAATAATCTTTATAATTTTTATAAAAATGCTTTTTCTCTCCTTCCAGATAACGGATGCCGAGGGAAAGGCTGTTTCCTCCGGCAGAGATCTGCCAGGGGCCGATTTCCGCATTCAGAAGAACCGGCATTTTCCGATCCGTCAGAAAGTGGAGAACCAGCCACCAGTCTGTGGATTCCTGATGGCTCAGGCGGAAGGAACTGTGGAAAAAGTCCGGCCACATGGCCACCCGGGTCAATCCGGTCATACCGCGTACATCATCTGCATTGTGGAGAAGAAGCAGATGGAGATCACTTTTTCGCTGATATTCCACATAACGCTCATAGACGGGAATCAGTTCGCCGCCGCTCATTACATCCTCTCTGGAGGAAATTCCCAGAAGGATTTCCACACTTTTCTGTCTGCAGTTGGGCAAGCCGCATAACTCTTTATAGGGTTTGATCCGATTCATCAGATCGATGCTTTCCTCAAATTCCAGAGTATCATCCAGATTCCACAGACTGGCTCTGGCTTTGAGAAACGGCAGGTCAAACCGCTGTCCGTTGAAATGAATCAGGGTGTCATAGTCTGCGGAGAAGTCCAGAAATTCCTGTATGATCTGCGGTTCTTCTCCAGGATGTTCTGCAAACCACTGCATCAGGGTCCATTTTCCATCACAAAAGGCTGCGGCCCCGATCAGGTAGATGATATGGTATTCCCTGGAAAATCCGGTGGTTTCAATATCGAAAAACAGCATCTTTCTGTCCGGCGGACAGATTCCCGGATAAAATGATTCCGGTTGAAAAGGTTCCTGTATACGTATCATAAAATCAATGCTCTGCTTTCTTTTCGTAATTATTCCGCTTGGTGGAAATGGTTGGACAGGTCTGCATTTTGTCCGTATCACTGGTTATGGATTTCAAATGTTTTCAGGATTTCAGGAGCGTGAAACGCGGAGAAATCCGTTTGTATCATGGTGGTCAAATTTTTTTTTGACCCTAACATCAAAGTATGTTATGATAAAATTTAAATCATGTCAAGATGTTGGCATGGAATGTCGGAGTATGCAACCGATCAGGAAGGAGTGTCATCTGCTCCTGAAATTATTTTAATTATGGCACAGCAGAAGTGGAAACATCACCTGAACGGTTATACGGATTTTTGAGAGGTTTTTATGATTTCATATATAAAAGGAACATTGGCAGATGTACTGAGTGACCGCATTATTGTGGAGTGCAGAGGAATTGGTTATGAGATTCTGGTTCCCGGCTCTTTGTTCAGTCACATGCCTTTAATCGGAGATGAGCTGCAGATTCATACGTATCTTTATGTACGGGAAGACGCACTGATGTTGTATGGCTTTTTTTCCAGAGAGGATCTGGAGATTTTCAAATTGCTGATCGGTGTCAGCGGCATCGGTCCCAAGGGTGCCCTTGCTCTGTTAGGTGTTATGACGCCCCAGGATCTTCGGCTTGCGGTGGCCATTGAGGATGCGAAAATGATCGCAACGGCTCCCGGCATCGGTCTGAAAACAGCGAAAAAGCTGATTATTGAACTGAAGGATAAATTAAAAGAACCGGAAACAGAGAGTTTTGCAGAAACTGCAGAAGCAAGGGATGGAGACGGAGATCTGAAGGTATCCCAGAAAGAGGCCATTGAAGCACTGACTGCACTGGGATATGGACGAAGTGAAGCTGCGGCAGCGGTACGGAAGGCTGCTTCCGCCGGTACCGCCGCCGATGTGGAAAGTCTGCTGCATCTGGCACTGGCCGATCTGCTCTGATTAAAAGGAGTGTTTTATGGCAAAGCGTATTATTACAACGGAAATAACGGAAGAAGATAAAAAGATCGAAACCGGGCTCAGACCGAAGACACTGGATGAATACATCGGTCAGGCAAAGGCACGGGAAATTCTGAACGTGTCCATGCGTGCGGCAAAAATTCGAAATGAAGCACTGGATCATGTGTTGTTTTATGGACCGCCCGGACTGGGAAAGACCACTCTGGCAGGTGTCATTGCCAATGAAATGGGCAGTAATCTGAAGATCACATCGGGGCCGGCCATTGAACGACCCGGTGAGATGGCAGCTGTTCTCAACAGTCTGGCAGAGGGAGATGTTCTGTTTGTGGATGAAATCCACCGGTTAAACCGACAGGTGGAAGAGGTTCTGTATCCGGCAATGGAGGATTACGCCATTGATATTATGATCGGAAAAGGACCCACAGCCCGTTCCATTCGATTGAATCTGCCCCATTTTACTCTGGTGGGTGCAACCACCAGGGCCGGTATGCTGACAGCACCTTTACGGGACCGGTTTGGTCTGGTGACAAGGCTGGAGTATTATACGGCGGAGGAACTGAAGCAGATTATTCTCCGGTCCGCCGGCGTCCTGCAGGTGGAAATTGATGAAAAAGGTGCAGAAGAGATTGCAAGAAGATCCAGAGGTACCCCAAGACTGGCAAATCGTCTGCTGAAGCGGGTCAGAGATTTTGCCCAGGTGCGGTATGACGGTGTCATTTCGGAACAGGTGGCGGTCACGGCGCTGGATCTGCTGGCCGTTGACCGGCTGGGCCTGGATCAGAATGACAGAACCATTTTACTTACGATTATTGAAAAATTTGATGGAGGTCCTGTGGGACTGGATACACTGGCAGCTGCCACGGGAGAGGACAGCAATACACTGGAGGACGTGTATGAGCCGTATCTGATTCAGAACGGTCTTTTGAACAGGACACCAAGGGGACGTATGGCCACCCCGGCTGCTTACCGTCATCTTGGACTTTCGCAGCTGATGAGTGAGGAAGCAGACAGTTAGAGCGAGGCAGGAAAATGGAGAAAAAGAATACAGTAGAGATAACCGTAAACGGAAGAAGATGTATATTAAGTGGTGAAGAGAGTCCGGCATATATGCAGAAGGTTGCAGAATATGTCAACAATATGTACGAAAAGCTGAAAACATTGCCTGGTTTCACGGGAAGAAGCCATGATTACCAGACCATGATGATGTATATGAACATGGCCGATGAGAATCTGAAGCAGAGCGGCTGGACAGAAGAAAAGCAGGCAGAAGCGGACACACAGGCACAGGAGGAAATCTATCGTCTGAAGCTGGATCTGGTGGAAGCCAGAAAGCAGGCAGAGGCTTCGGAATCTGCCCGTCTGGAGGAAACCGGATCTCTGAAAAAACAGCTGGAAGTGGTACAGGAAGAACGGAAGCGTCTGGTAGAGAAGGATAAGGCATCCACCGCTAAAGCGGCAGCCCAGGAAAAGGAACTGACAACGTATAAGACCAATATGGCAGTTCTGAAACGGAAACTGGCAGATTATGAAAAAAATGCAGCGGATGTGGAAAAACAGCTGAAGGAAGCTGCCGCCAGAGAACGGGAAGAAATGCTGCAGCGCAATAAGTATGAAAATCTGTTAAAATCCCAGAAACAGGAATTTGAAGCAAAGCTTTCTCAGATGAAAGAGCAGATGGAGCGGAAGAAAACAGAAGATAAACAGGAATTGGAAAAGCTGCTTCTGGAACAGCAGAAACAGCTGACCGAGCTTCAGAAGCAGCTGGATGATCAGGAAGCCGATTACGGCATGCAGCTGGCCGAGATGAAGGCTGAATGCGATAATCGGATTTCTTCCATGAAGCCCGGTTATGAAAAACTGCTCAGCGAGCAGGAACAGGAATATAGGGAAGAAATTGCAGAACTGACAGGTAAACAGGAAGCGCAGCTGGCAGAATTAACAGAAAAATACGAAGTACAGCTGAAAGAGTTGACAGAAAAACAGGAAGTACAGCTGGCGGAACTGACGGAAAAATACGAAGTACAACTGGTGGAACTGAAGAAGACGCATGCATCCGAGCATGAAGAACTGGAAACCGCCAGAAAGAAAGCAGACGAAGCCGAGAGTGATATGATTGAGTATCTGGATCTTCTGGAAGAAAAAGAGAAGGAGATTGCCCGGCTGAAATTTAAATTACAGGAGAATCAATATGAGTAAAACACGCCGGTCTTCGGGATCGGATTCCATGATACAGACAGGAATGACTGAAAAACGCAGCCTGGAGCTTCTGGCTCCGGGCGGTTCTCTTGCAGGGGTTAAAGCTGCTTTTCAGGCAGGGGCAGATGCTGTTTATATGGGCGGAGACCGTTTTTCTGCCAGAGCCTATGCAGAAAGTGCTTCAGAGCATTCTCTGGAGGAAGCCATGGATTATGCCCATCTCCATGGAAGAAAGCTGTATCTGACACTGAATACGCTGCTGAAGCAGGAGGAAATGGAACAGGAACTGTATGATTTTGTGGCTCCCCTGTATACCCGCGGGGTGGATGCGGTGCTGGTACAGGATCTGGGGGCAGCCGCTTTTCTGCGGCGGGAGTTTCCGGATCTTCCCCTCCATGCCAGTACGCAGATGACGGTTACCAGTGCGGCAAGCGCAAGGATGCTGCAGCATCTGGGCATGACCCGTGTGGTTGCGGCAAGAGAACTGAATCTGAAAGAATTGCATGAAATCTATCAGGAGACCGGTATGGAACTGGAAGCATTTGTCCATGGTGCCATCTGCTACTGCTATTCCGGTCAGTGCCTTTATTCCGGTGTGATCGGCGGAAGAAGCGGAAATCGCGGCCGCTGTGCACAGCCCTGCAGACTTCCGTATACAGCCAGGGACGGCAAAGGACACATCCTGAACCCTGCTTCGGAATCCTGGCTTCTGAGTCTGAAGGACATGTGTACCCTGCAGTATCTTCCGGATATGGCCGAAGCCGGTGTCATGTCATTTAAAATAGAAGGCCGTATGAAAAGTCCGCTGTACACCGCCGGTGTGGTCAGCATTTACCGGAAGTATCTGGATCAGTATCTGGAAAATGGAAGAAGGAACTGGAAAATCGATTCACAGGATCTGTATGCCCTGTCCCAGTATTTTGACCGGGGCGGTTTTACCGACCGGTATCTTCACAGTCATAATGGAAGAGAGATGATGGCACTGAAAGAAAAGGCCAGAATGCGGACACCGGATCCGGCATTGATGAAGGAAACGGAAAACCGGTATCTGAATCAGGAACTGCAGGAATCCGTCCGCGGTTTTGTATCCATTCAGACGGGAGAACCTGCTTTCATACGACTGGAAACAGATGCTGTTTCTGTTTCAGCCGTTTCCGATCAGCCGGTCATGGCGGCAGAAAAAAGACCCCTTTCAAAAGCAGATGTGGAAAAGCAGATCCGTAAGACCGGCGGAACTCCCTTTGTCATGGAACAGCTGGAAGTGGAACTGTCGGAAAGTGCCTTTTTGCCGGTACAGCAGATGAATATCCTTCGCAGGGAGGCCCTGCAGTCTTTGGAGCAGAAAATTCTGGATTCGGCAAAACGGTCTGTGAAAAGGACTGAAAATCAGACTGTGAACATAACAGCAAACCAGACTGTGAACATAACAGCAAACCAGACTGTGGAAAGAGCAGAAAACCGGGCGGAGCAGGATCAGAACGAAACGCCAGGTGAAAAACCGATATTCCCTGAAAACCGGGTTCCCTGTATCGCAGAGATTTTTCGGCTGGAGCAGCTGAATCCGGTGCTGCATTCCGATGAAATTGATACCGTATATGTGGACAGTTCCTGCGTGGACGCAAATATGCTGTCCGATGTGGCAGAGAAGTGTCACCGGGCAGGAAAACTCTGTTTTCTGGTACTTCCCAGAATCTGGAGAGAGGCAGCTGCAAAAGAGTGGAAACAGGACGGAGAAAAGCTTCTGCAGTCGGGAATCGATGGTGTGACGGCAGGTTCCCTGGATGCTTTGCAGTCTCTGGCTGACCGGAACTGTTCTCTTCCCATTGTTATTGATCATACTCTGTACAGCTGGAATCAGGAAGCAAAGGCAGAAATTCGAAAGCTGGCAGAAGATGCCGGCCTCTGTATTCTGCGGCTGACAGCTCCTCTGGAACTCAATGAGAGAGAACTGAGGGCGAGAGGACTGACAGATTCGGAACTGCAGATTTACGGAAGAACCCCCATGATGGTAACAGCAGGCTGTATTCGGAAAACCACAGGCGGCTGCAATCATAACAATGATCTGGTAACACTGACTGATCGAAAAAAAATGACATTTCCTGTACAGTGCAGCTGTAAATACTGCTATAATGTGATTTATAATTCCCTTCCCTGCTATCTTCTGGATCGTATGGAACAGATGGAAAACCTTCATCCGGTGGCCTTTCGGCTGGCTTTTACGGTGGAAGATGAAAGAGAGACAAAGCTGGTACTGCAGGATCTGAAACAGTTTCGGAGAACAGCCGGTTCTCCCTGTTCCGGTTCTCTGAAAATCAGTGATGATCACAGCTGTACCGTCGAAAACCGCAGCGTAAAGGAGATTACCAGAGGGCATTTTGCAAGAGGGGTACAGTAATGAAAACCGGAGGAACGTAATATGCTGAATCTTATGGTCAGAGTATCAAGATATCTGATAACTGCTCTGGTGGTATTGTATACGATACTCGATTTTTATTATTTTACAAAAAAAACCGAAAGTGGAAAAAACAGTGTCGTCAGTGTACAGTCTTTTCTGATGTATACCCTTCAGTTTCTTTTCACTGTCATTCTGTTTGCATTTTATGAAGATATTACCATAGTGATTTTATATGTGGCATCGCTTCTGGTCTTTATTATCTATCAGAGTGTTTATCCTGCCATTTACAAAAGAGCGGACCGGCATCTTCTGAATAATGTAATGTTTCTTGTAATGATCGGGCTGACCATTCAGGCGAGACTGAAGCTGAATAAAGCAACCAAGCAGCTGATTCTGCTGATCGTGGCAGCGGTGATCACCCTGCTGGTTCCGAAAATTCTGGACAATGCCAGGAAATATCTGTACCGATGGACCTGGTTTTACGGACTGGGCGGACTGGCTGCCCTGCTTGCCATCTGCCTTTTCGGTCAGGAAGAATACGGTGCAAACCTTTCCTTTACGGTAAAGGGGCTGTTTTCCATTCAGCCTTCCGAAATTGTTAAAATCTCACTGGTACTATTTGTTGCGGGAATGTTTCACCGTTCTCTGGAATTCAAACAGATATTTGTTACGACTGCAGTAGCCGCCCTGCATGTACTGGTTCTGGTGGCATCCAAAGACCTGGGTACGGCACTGATCTATTTTATCGCATATGTATTGATGCTTTTTGTTGCAACAGAGCAGTTTCGGTATGTATTGGCCGGGTTCGGCAGCGGCACGCTGGCGGCGGTCGGTGCGTATTTTATGTTTAGACATATCCGGGTCCGTGTGGCAACCTGGCTGGATCCATGGTCAGATATTACCAATACCGGCTGGCAGATCGCCCAGTCCCTGTTCGGTATCGGCACCGGAGGCTGGATCGGTATGGGATTGACCGGCGGAACACCGGGGGTGATTCCGGTGGCAGAAAAGGATTTTATTTTTGCTGCAGTCTGTGAGGAAATGGGTATCATTACCGGCATCTGCATTTTGCTCATTCTTCTGGGAATCCTGGTTCAGTTTTTATGGATCTCCACATGGATGAAGCATATGTTTTATAAAATTACAGCCTTTGGACTTGCCTGTGAATTCGGTTTTCAGATTCTGATCAATGTGGCCGGTGTGATAAAACTGGTTCCGCTGACCGGTGTTACCCTGCCTTTTATCAGTTACGGCGGCAGTTCTCTGCTGAGCAGCTTTTTCATTTTCGGTATATTTGAAGGATTGTTTATGAATAAACTGCGGGAAGATGAGGCACTGGAGCGGGAAAGGAAAGAACAGGCTGCCAGAAAATCTTCAAGGGCTTCTGCCATCAGCAAGGCACAGATGAAGCTGAATGAGTGGTAAAAAGGAAGGTGAACCGGATGAGTTTATGGAATAAAAAAGACCGGAAAAAGACAGGGAACAATTCAGGAAAAACAATGTCACGAAGAATTAATGGTTATATTCTGGGAATGGTGTATCTGTTTATCCTGCTGTTCATCGGTCTGGCCGGCTATCTTTGTTATTTTACATGGAAGGAAGCACCGGAACTGGTAAACAATCCCTACAACGGACGTCTTGCCAAACTGAATCAGAGTGTTGTCCGGGGGGATATTACTTCATCGGATGGAACGGTTATTGCTTATTCTGAGGTAAACGACGGAGAGGAAATCAGAAAATATCCCTATGATGAGGCATTTGCCCATGTGGTGGGATATACCAATGTGGGGGAAGCCGGTCTGGAATCCACAGCGGGATATTATCTTCTGAATTCCCACGACTCAGCGTTGAACAAACTGTATAAGGAAATTACAGATCAGAAGGTAACGGGAGATACGGTTGTTACCAATCTGGACAAAGATCTGCAGCAGCTGATTTCCGATGCGATGGATAAATATCAGGGGGCCTGTGTGGTTATGGAACCGTCCACAGGCAAAATCCGTGCCATGGTATCCAAACCGGATTTTAATCCCAATACATTGGAAACCGATTATGAAAAACTGGTATCCGATCAGTCAAATTCCAATCTGGTGAACCGTGCAACCCGTGGTCTGTATTCTCCCGGTTCCACATTTAAGCTGGTCACGGCTCTGGCCTTTATGGAGCAGAATCCCGATGACTGGACCAATTACCAGTATAAATGTGAAGGCAGTATCCGTCTGGGCGATCAGGTGATTCACTGTTCACATAATACAAAACATGGTAAAGTGGATCTGACAAAGTCCATTGCCAAATCCTGCAACAGTTCCTTTGTCAATATCGGTGTTTCGCTGGATATTGCACAATTCCGTGAAACAGCAGAAAGGCTGATGTTCAATCAGAAGCTGAACACCGGTTTTTCCACTGCTGTCAGCAAGTTTGATCTGACACCGGAATCTTCTCAGGCACTGGTTATGCAGACTTCCTTCGGACAGGGAAATACACTGATCACTCCTTTGCAGAATGCGATGATTACCTCAGCCATTGCCAATCTGGGGGTCATGATGAATCCTCAGCTGCTGGATCATGTGGTCAGTGCGGATGGAAGCGTGGTGGAACAATACGAACCGGAAAGTCTGGGATCGGTCATGACAGCAGAACAGGCCATGGCACTGAGTGATATGATGATGGAAACGGTAAATAACGGTACAGCAAAAGTATTGAAATCTTCCGGATATCAGGCAGCAGCGAAGACCGGTTCCGCACAGACAGACAATGAAAAGGAAACCGATGCATGGATGGTTGCCTTTGCACCGGCTGATAATCCCCGGTACGTGGTCAGTATGGTTCTGGAAGAAGCCGGAGCCGGTTCTGAAACAGCAGGTCCCATCATAAAAAAGATTTTCGATACTCTCCTTGCAGATTAGCATAAAAAGAGGTATACTTGATTCAAATGTCTATACGGATATCCGAAGACCGGGAATCGATAAAGCTGCCCGAAGTCATGCGGATTCATCCAGCTATAAAGAATGCGTGGATAAACGGAATTCCAGATGGAGCCGTTAATGACCGACGCGCGACTGAAGGAGGTTGTCGAATGAGTCATGCAACCAGCTGCGGCGGTGTGGTTATATTCCGCGGAAAAATCCTCGTACTTTACAAAAATTATAAAAACAAGTATGAAGGATGGGTATTGCCCAAAGGAACTGTGGAGCCCGGAGAGGATTTTAAAACCACAGCTTTAAGGGAGGTTAAGGAAGAGACCGACGCAGACGCATCAATTATCAAGTATATTGGCAAAAGTCAGTATTCCTTCAATACACCGGATGACATAGTGGAAAAAGAAGTTCACTGGTATCTGATGATGGGGGACAGTTATTATTCCAAACCGCAAAAAGAGGAATATTTTGTTGATTCCGGATATTATAAGTACATTGAAGCATACCATCTGCTGAAGTTTTCCAACGAAAAGCAGATTCTGGAAAAAGCGTATAATGAATATCTGGAACTGAAAAGAAAAAATCTCTGGGGAACAAAAAAATATTTTTAAGAAGTACCTGCATGGAATAAGAGGATTTCTTTGGTCATATGCCCGGTGACAAGGCAAAGCACCGGGCATATGGCTTTTCTATATTCATATCCGGGCGGATATACCACACTGAGGAAACACGCAGTGTTTTCGAGGTTGGCTCAGAACAGTAACCCGTAATCTATAAAAATACAGAATATGACATGGGAGTTCTTGACAGAAAGTGGATAACCCATTATAATCTAATTCCATAACAAGGCAAAGGCGTCAGTGTATATGCACTGGCGCCTTTTTCATTGTTGCAGAACTCTGTATGCGGAGAATCCGGCTCCGGTTTTCCCAAAGAGTTGATTCAATATGGAGGAAGAGATATGAGTGATTATTTGGATCTGATCGAACGGGCGGGAGACATCAACCACCTTCTGGCCCGTTACGGAGTAAAGTTCGGAATTTACAAAAACAATGTGTTTAATGAACAGCTGTTTCCGTATGATGCAATCCCCCGCATTATTACAAAACAGGAGTTTGACTATCTGGAGCGGGGGCTGATTCAGCGAGTGGATGCACTGAACTGCTTTCTGTATGATGTTTACAACAAGCAGCAGATCATCCGGGATGGTGTCATTCCGGCAGATTTTATTTTTTCATCCAAAGGGTATCTTCCGCAGTGCGAGGGAATGGTTCCGCCGGGAAAAATCTACAGCCATATTTCCGGAATTGATCTGGTACAGGCAAAGGATGGAACCTGGTATGTTCTGGAGGATAATCTCAGGATTCCTTCCGGTGCATCTTATCCCATGATTGCAAGAGAACTGGCACGACGGGCTGCTCCCGGTGCATTTATGAAAAATCCCCTTTATGATAACCGGAATTACGCAGATATGCTGAAAGAGTGTATGGACTATTCCAATACAGGAGGAATCAATGTGGTAATGACCCCCGGTCGTTACAATTCAGCATTCTTCGAACATTCCTATCTGGCAGAACGGTGCGGAGCCGTGCTGGCAATGCCGTCCGATCTGATAGTGGAGAATGATCATCTTTACTACAAAGAATATACCGGAAAAAAAGTGCAGGTTGGAGCACTTTACCGTCGTGTGGCTGATGAATATCTGGATCCTGTGACATTTCTGCCGGAGTCGCTGATTGGAATCCCCGGTGTCATGGATGTGTTCCGGGCAGGTAATGTGGCAATTATGAACGCACCCGGCAATGGTGTGGCCGATGACAAGGGAATTTATTATTTTGTTCCGAAGATGATCGAGTACTATCTTGGAGAAAAGCCGATTCTTCATAATGCACCAACCTATCTGGCATTTTATGAAGAAGACCGCAGATACATACTGGATCATATTGACCATCTGGTGGTGAAAGATGTTTCGGAAGCAGGAGGATATGGTGTTATTTTCGGCAGCGATCTTTCGGCAGAGGAACTTGAAAATCTGAAGCAGCTTATTATCCGGGAATCCAGACGGTTTATTGCACAGGAAGTAATTGATTTTCTGGATCTGAAGATAATGGATGGAAACGATGAAGTGGAACGGAAAGCCGATCTTCGTGCCTTTGTTCTTTCCGGTCCGACCACCCGGGTATGGCCCTCCGGTCTGACCCGATTTTCCAGAAATCCGGATTCATTTGTTGTTAATTCATCTCAAGGAGGAGGTTTCAAAGATACATGGGTGTTATCTCGTTAGAAAGAGCGGACAGTCTTTTCTGGCTGGGTCGTTATGTGGAAAGAGTATTTACTACAGTAAAGGTGTTTTTTGACTATTATGACTGTATGATTGATCGAAATGAAAGGGAGTACATTCATTTCTGTGAAGCCCTTTCCATTCCTAATATCTATCAGGATAGAGAGGATTTTGTAAAGAATTACATTCTGGATGAATCCAATCCGGATTCCATTATTTCCAATATGCTGCGGGCTTGTGACAATGCCATTGTCAGCCGTGATGATATCAGTACAGAATCCATGTCCTATCTGGAAATGTGTCTCCAGACCATCCGGGCAGAAAAGGATTCACCGGCACCGGTGTTTGCCCTTCAGTCTGTCATTGATCATATTTATGCATTCTGGGGCAGTATTGATGATTGTATCCTGGATGAGGAAAATCGCAATATCGTTAAATGCGGACGATATGTGGAACGTCTGGATCTGTATCTGCGTCTGAAATTTGATCAGACATTGGTTGAAAAAGAATTCCGCAAATTCAGCAAGCGTCTGGAACGGGTACGTATTGGATATCATGCAGAACAATATCAGCAGGTTGCTGCCATGATGGAACGAAAGGATGAATTTGAATCTCTGCGCAGCTCCATTCTGAATACGCTTCAGCAGATATTCTGCTGAAATCCGTACGTTCTCCGGATCCTCATCGGACAGAATTCTGATGTGAGAGGTGGAGTATTTTGAAAAAACTATATTACAGGTATGAGATCAGAGAGGAGTATACACATGCGGTCAGCAGTCATTATATGCACCTGCGCTGTATTCCCATCTGTAATTCGATACAGCAGATTTATGGAAAAAAAGTAATTGTAACCCCTTTGGATTCATTGACAGAAAAAAAAGATGGGCAGGGAAATATACTTCTCAGCTGCCGGATCAATGGACTTCATACCGATTGTTCCGTGATTTCCGAAGGGATTGCATTTGTGGATGTCAATGCCATGGAAAAAGAGATTCTGAATCCATGTTATCGATATGTTACAGATCATACCAGACCGGATCAGGCAATGGCAGATTTTTTCAGAGCAGAATGTCTTCCATTGCTTTCCGGTAAACAGACAGACTGGGAACGGGTTCATGTATTAATGCATGAACTGCATTCCCGGTTTTCCTATGTTTCCGGAATGACCACAGTGGATACCACTGCAGCAGAGGCCTTTGCACTGGGGAAGGGTGTCTGTCAGGATTATGCACAATGTCTGATCGCTCTGTGCAGGCTGGCAGATATTCCGGCCAGATATACGGCCGGTTTCTTGCTGGGAGAAGGTGCCACCCATGCCTGGGTGGAAATTTTCGACAGCGGTTACTGGTATGGTTTTGATCCGACCCATGACAGGGTTATTTCGGATGATTATATAAAAGTGGCACATGGACGGGATGCACTGGATTGTCCGCTGGAAAAAGGTGTGTTTTACGGAACCTGCGGACAGCGTCAGAATATCCGTGTCTTTGTGAAAGAATATGTGCCTGCAAAAGTGAGGGAGAAAAAGAATGATAGAAACAGTAGTATCTGTGGAACTGCCGGTGGATGAGAATCTTACGGTAAAGAAAAACCGCCTTCAGCCGGAACAGCTGAACGGAAAAGAGAAGCGGATTTGTATTATTACAGGAACCCATGGTGACGAGCTGGAAGGGCAGTATGTCTGCTATGAATTAATCCGCAGAATAGAAGCTGAAAAAGAAAAACTGAAGGGAATTGTGGATGTATATCCTGCAGTGAATCCTCTGGGCATTGATTCCATAACCAGAGGTATTCCCATGTTTGATCTGGATATGAACCGTATTTTCCCCGGTTCGGAAACGGATGGTGCCATGGCGGAGTATGTAGCTGCAAAGATAGTGGAAGACATGAAGGGAGCCGATATGGCAATGGACATCCATGCCAGCAATATTTTCCTGCAGGAAATTCCCCAGGTCCGTGTCAATGAACTGACTGCAGAAACGCTGGTTCCCTATGCAAAGCTGGTAAACTGTGACTATGTATGGGTTCACAGTGCAGCCACCGTTCTGGAGGCAACCCTGGCCCACAGTCTGAATACTATTGGTGTGAAGACGCTGGTGGTCGAAATGGGTGTGGGAATGCGCATCACCCAGGAATACGGAAATCAGCTGCTGGATGGCATCTTTAATCTGATGATCGAACTGGGAATCTGGGAAAGTGAATATCGTCCGCTGGTGAAGGAACCCATTGTATCCACCGATCATGAGGTTGGTTTTGTCAATGCGGATGTCTCCGGATTATTTGTTCCCTGTGTACAGCACTGGAGAAACATCAAAAAGGGAGCGGTTCTGGGACAGATTGTGAATCCCCTGACCGGAAAGGTAGAACAGGAAGTGACCTCTCCCATGGATGGAATGGTATTTACCCTGCGGGAATATCCCGTTGTGGCAAGCGGTTCTCTGATTGCAAGAATTCTGGGAGGCAGAAATCATGAATAAAGAAATTGTATATTCTCTGAAATCACTTTACAGAGAGAATATGAATATATATGGTTATACGTTTGGATCCGGTGAAAAAGCAGCCTGTGTGGTGGGACCCATCCGGGGCAATGAAGTGCAGCAGCTTTATGTATGTTCCTGTCTGGTAAAAGAGATGGCCGCCCTTGAGGAAAAGGGATGTATTGCAGAAGGAAAACAGATTATGATCATTCCGTCGGTCAATCACTATTCCATGAACATCGGCAAGCGATTCTGGCCCATTGATAATACAGACATCAATCGGATGTTTCCCGGATATGATAAGGGGGAAACAACCCAGCGTATTGCAGCAGGTGTTTTCGATGGCGTGAAGGATTATGAATACGGAATTCAGTTTGCAAGCTTTTACATGCCGGGAGATTTCATTCCTCACGTCCGTATGATGGAAACCGGATATCATAATCCGGGTCTGGCGGATCTGTTTGGTCTTCCCTATGTTCTGATCCGCAAACCCAAACCGGTGGATACCACAACATTGAATTACAACTGGCAGATCTGGAATACCAATGCATTTTCCATCTATACCAATGCAACGGATCAGATTGATGAAAAATCAGCGGATCAGGCGGTGTCGGCAGTTCTCCGTTTTTTTGCCAGAACAGGGTTGATCCGCTATGATGGACACAATGGATACATTGCCAGTATTCTGTATGAAAATGAACTGGAAACAATCCGAAGCCGTACAGCCGGTATATACCGTCCGCTGAAAAAACCGGGAGAGGTGGTTTCTTCCGGAGAAAAAATTGCAGAAATCATTCATCCTTTTGAAGGAAGGGTATTGGATGAAGTCCGGTCACCCATCGACGGAATCGTTTTTTTCAGCCATGTCAAGCCGCTGGTCATGCAAAATGAAGTCGTTTATAAGTTGATTCACAGGGGACAGATGTGATATACTGATCTGATAAGCCAAGGGACAAATCGACGTGAGGCTCATTTGGCGTGTAATATCATTTGATGATAAACGGATGCCCGGGGTGTCCGGAATGTGAGGTATATATGAATCAAAGCGAATTTCTGGAAAAAGTACATGGCCTGATTGCTCAGGCAGAAGCAGAAGGCGGCAGTATTACAGAGGAAGCCATGGCAGCTCCCTTTGCAGAAGAAAATCTGTCTCCGGATCAGTTGTTATCGCTGAAGAGTTTCCTGCAGGGCAGCGGTGTAACCATTCTGGATGGCAGGGAGAAGAAAGCAATCCGTATGTCAGCTGCCCGCAATGTCAATCGTCTGGAAAATAAGGAAAAGAAGATTTATCAGTCCTATATGGAGGAACTGGATCTGATCAAAGCCTATGATCCGGCAGAGGAAGAAATCCTGTTTTCCAGAAAGGCAGCAGGAGATAAGAATGCCCGTCAGATGCTGGTGGAGGGAAATCTCCGATTTGTTGTGGAACTGGCCGGAAGGTATGCCGGAAACGGTGTGCCCCTGACGGATCTGATTCAGGAAGGCAACATGGAACTTTTGCTGCTGGTGGATGAACATATGGGTATTGGTTTCCGCTCCGTTATGGAACAAAGAGTTTCCAAAGCCATGGAAATGCTGGTGGAGGAGCATGCCGGTCACAATGCATTTAAAACCCGTATGGCGGATATGGCCAATAAACTGATGGATGCATCAGAGGATTTTGCTGACAATGAAGGCACACAGCCTACCATAGAGGATCTGGCAAGAAAACTTCATGTTCGTCCGGATGAAGTGAAGACAGTTATGAAGATGTCCATGGATGCCATGACCATGGATGAAACCGGTCTGGGCGGAGAATAGTGCCATGGGACTTGAAATGGAACAAAGACCGGAGACAGGTTTGCCGGAAGCATTTACGGAACGGATGAAACGGTCTCTGGGAGAAGACTTTCCGGCTTTTCTGAAAAGCTATTGTGAAAACCGTTATCAGGGACTGCGTGTGAATACATTAAAGCTATCTTCTGAAGACTTTCTGAAACTGCAGAAGGATGCTTTTTTTCTGGAACCGGTACCCTGGTGTCCTGATGGTTTTTACTATGGAATCGGTGCGGGAGAGAGAGAAATCCGTCCCGGCCGTCATGTCTGGCATGAAGCCGGTATGTATTATATTCAGGAACCCAGTGCCATGTCAGCGGCAGAACTTCTTTATGCAGAGCCGGGAGAAAAGGTGCTGGATCTGTGTGCGGCACCGGGAGGAAAATCGACGCAGATTGCATCTTCCATGAAAGGTGAAGGACTGCTGGTGGTGAATGAAATTCATCCCGCCCGCGCAAAAATCCTCTCCCAGAATGTGGAGCGCATGGGAATCCGCAATGCCCTTGTCTGCAATGAATCTCCTGCATCACTGGCAGACCATTTTCCGGCTTTTTTTGACCGGATTCTCTGTGACGCTCCTTGCTCCGGGGAAGGAATGTTCCGAAAAGATGCCGATGCAGTGGGCGAATGGAGCCCTGCCCATGTGGTCATGTGTGCAGACAGGCAGTTTTCCATTCTTCTGGAAGCGGAAAAAATGCTGAAACCCGGCGGAAGACTGGTGTATTCCACCTGCACCTTTTCAGAAGAGGAGAATGAAGAGGTGATTTCACGTTTTCTGGATGCATGCCCCTGGATGGAAGTAGATACAGAAGTGGAATGTCCGCATTTTGCACCGGGAAAGCGGCCCGGAGTCTGGCGGCTCTGGCCTCATCTTCTGAAGGGAGAGGGGCATGGTATTGCTGTCCTGAAAAAAACAGGGACGGCATATGAAAGCACCGGCCGGAGTGAAACGTATGAAAAGACTGCAAAATCCTCTGCCCGTGGGAAGAAAAAGCAGAATCAGGGGAAAGCATCTTCCGGCGTGATTCCCTGGGAAGACCGGAAAGCTCTGAAACTGTTTCATGACTGGGAACAGAGTACATTAACGGATGCAGGAATAGAACACCTGAAAGGTGACTATCTGTTTTTTGGCGAAAATCTTTATAGACTTCCTCCCTGTGCCCCTTCCATAAATGGACTGAAGGTTTTGCGGCCGGGACTGCATGTAGGGGAAATAAAAGGCAAAGTGTTTAAACCTTCCCATGCACTGGCCATGGCGCTGAAACCGGAAGAAGTTCAGACTGTGCTTGAAGAAGACAGGACCGATATTTACCGGTATCTGACAGGGGAAACACTGGAATGCCGGAATGAAAAAGGCTGGGTTCTGATCTGTACATCCGGAGTATCCGTGGGCTGGGGCAAGGCTGGCAGCGGAGTCGTAAAGAATCATTATCCGAAAGGATTACGTGTAAACTGGCAGGAGATTAATTTATGATGATTACCCGAAACAGGATTCGTTCACTGGCCGGCAGCAGCAGAGATTTTGAAGAAGGCTGCAGAATCTTTCAGAAAGGACAGGTTGAAATCCGTTCTACCGATCGGTTCTGGAAGGATGAAATCCGGGTATATGCCGTTGCCCATGGAGAACGGGAAACGGAAAAGCAGGTTAATATTCTGATTCGCAGCGGGAAGATTGCGTCTTCCCGCTGCAGCTGTATACGCACCGATGCCAGAAGAGGTCAGTTGTGTGCCCATGGGGTTGCCCTGGCTCTGCTTTTGATGGAAATGTATGATACAGAAGATACAGATTCCGGGGAAATCGTCCGTCCGTTGATCGAAATCTACGGACAGCAGAGATATCAGGATGTGGTGGCCGATTATACGCAGGAGATAGCGGACACGGAACCGGTTTCTGTTCTTCCTGTTTTGTCAGTGGAGAATGGTAAACTTGCCATGGAACTGAAAATCGGGAATATTCGTTTTTACAGGGTAAGGGATATTTCTGCTTTTCTGGAGGCCTGTATTCAGGGAAATCGGGTCGCCTATGGCAAATTTCTGAATTTTTATCATATTCCGGAGGCATTCACGCCGGAATCGGTTCAGCTTTTACAGACGCTGATAAAAATTCATAAAACCATGAAAGAGATGACAGAAGAACGGCTCCGGAAAAGCGGGCGCACGGTTTACAGCCAGAACTGCAGCCGACTCCTGCTGGGAAAAGAAGATCTGGACGAAGTGATGAAATGTCTGCTTCAGATTGCATCGGAAGAAACTGCAGACCGTGGCAGCGAACAAAACGTATGGATGGTGGAGGCGGAAGAAATTCTTTCCCCCGGCGGAATCTGTTACCTGAAACAGGGAAATCCGGCTCTGCAGGCAGCTCTGGATTACAGAAACAGAAATCGACCGGATATGGGGACAACACTGGTTTTGAAAAATACAATCCGTATTTTTCACGGACAGCTGCACCTGTACCTTATGGAAAATAAAACCATGTGGATTGCAGACAGAACTTTCAGCAGAAGAATGGCTCCTTTTCTTGACAGTCTGCTTTCTCATCAGGAAGATATAACAGAAGGCCTGCGGATCCGCAATGCAGATATGCCGGGATTTTGCAGCAATGTGCTGCCGGTGATTGAAAAGCATATGCAGGTAGATTGTACTTCCGTGGATCTTCAGGCCTACAGAAACCATTTGCTGCGGACTGAATTTTTCTTTGACCTGCTGAACGATATGGAGATCACTTTGAAAATTCTCCATCATTATGGTGATGTTTCCTTTAATCCGGCAGCAGGGGAAAATCCGTCTCTGCCCTGGCGGGATCTGGCAGGGGAGAAACAGGTTTCTCTGACAGTTCAGCGGTATTTTGAAAAGCGGTATCCTGACAGAGGTCTGCTTACCACTTATGATAAGGAAGAGAAAGCCATAGAACTGGCAGCAGAGGGCTTTGCCGTTTTTCAGAAGCTTGGTGAAGTTCATATTTCAAAGTCTTTGTCCGAACTGAAAATCCGCAGACCGGAGAATCTCCATTTTCGGGTCAATGCTTTCTCCGACTGGCTGGAACTGACTGTGGATCTGGATGGATTGAAACCAAAGGAACTTCTGGAGATTCTATCGGGATATAAAGAGAAGAAAAACTGGTATCGTCTGAAAAACAGGGAATATGTGCTGATCGATCATCAGAAACTGGACATTCTGCCGGAACTGATGGAAGGGCTCCAGATATCAGCCGGAGAGTTGTCAGGCGGTGTCAGACGGATCCTGGGAAGCAGATCCATGTATCTGAAACGGGTATTTGAAGAGTATCAGGTAAATTACAGTCATAACGAATACTTTGAAAAACTGACAGATGCATTGGATCATATGAACCGGGAACCGGCAGTGATACCGGATTCCATGCAGTTGGTTCTCCGGGATTATCAGGTAAAAGGATATGAATGGCTTTCCATGCTGGACCGGCTGGGGTTTGGAGGCATTCTTGCAGATGATATGGGTCTGGGAAAAACCATACAGATGATCGCTTTGTTTTGTTCCATTTACGGAAAGGGAAATTGTTCTCCTGAGAACGAGGAAAAACCGTCTCTGATTATCTGTCCGGCATCCCTTTTGTATAACTGGCAGAACGAAATCCGCAGATTTGCTCCGGAACTGACATCCGTGGTTATTACAGGAAACGGAAAGGAACGAAAACAGCTGCTCAGGGAAAAACCGAAGGCATTGATCTGGATCACTTCTTATGATATGCTCCGCAGAGACATTGATCTGTATGCGGATTGTGAATTTCGGATTCAGGTTCTGGACGAGGCACAGTATATCAAAAATCAGGGGACACAAACGGCACGGGCTGTGAAAAAAATTCATTCATCCAGAAGATTTGCTCTGACAGGTACACCGGTAGAAAACAGACTGGGGGAACTCTGGAGCATTTTTGATTACCTGATGCCGGGATTTCTGTTTTCTTACAGCCGTTTTCGGAATGTATTTGAACTTCCTCTGGTGAAGGATCAGGATACGCGGGTTGTGAATCGCCTTCACAATATGATATCACCGTTTATCCTGCGGCGTCTGAAAAAAGATGTGCTGACAGAACTTCCGGATAAGTGTGACACTGTTCTGTATGCAGAACTGACAGGAGAGCAGAAACGGCTGTATGCTGCCAATGCATTGCAGCTTCGCACCAGTCTGGAACATCAGACAGAAGAACTGTTTCAGCAGAACCGAACCAATGTCCTGTCGGCTCTTACCAGACTGCGGGAGATCTGCTGTGCTCCTTCTCTGATTTACGAAGATTTCACAGCAGAAAATGCGAAAATGGAGGCTCTGATGGAGCTGATGGATTCCTGTCTGGACGGAGGTCACAGAATCCTGGTTTTTTCACAATTTGCCAGGATGCTTCGTCTGATTGAAAAAAGACTGGAGGAAGCCGGAATTTCCTGCTTAACATTGACTGGTCAGACCGGTAAGCAGGAGCGACAGCAGCTGGTGGAACGATTTGAAGAAGGGGAAGTGTCGGTCTTTCTGATCTCTCTGAAAGCAGGAGGAACCGGACTGAATCTGACAGGAGCCGATACCGTCGTTCTTTTTGACCCCTGGTGGAATGTGGCAGCACAGAATCAGGCCACTGACCGGGCACACCGAATCGGCCAGACCCGTGAAGTCAATGTTTACCGAATAATTGCCAGAGACACCATTGAAGAAAATATCCTGAAACTGCAGGATGCCAAACAAAGTCTGGTGGATCAGATTCTGGGAGGAAAACATGTCAGCCTGACGGATCTGACCAGAGAAGAACTGATGAAATTATTGTAACCTTTCCGTTCCAACCAGACGCTTACAAGCAGGCTTGACGCGCTGTTTGTCCGGAAAGAATGCTCTGCTGGCTATAAACTATTCAGCAGGCATTCGTAATTTTCTACGAAAATTACTCATTCGGCTAAACGCCGAATATTCTTTCCGTTCCAACCAGACGCTTACAAGCAGGCTTGACGCGCTGTTTGTCCGGAAAGAATGCTCTGCTGAATAGTTTCGAAAAATTTATAGCTTTAAAGCTATAAAGTGCTTGACTGTGAGGGTGCTGTTTACTATAATAAGAGCAGCTTGGTAATGGTTCAGAGTCAGGATGTTAAATCTCTCTCTGAAATCCATATGAAAAAGATTTCGAGAGTACATAAAGAGAGAAAAGGGGAAGCTGTCATGAGTTTTGATTTCATTGAAAAACTTCCGATTCCCATGGTTACGAAAGAGCGTTATCCCATGGGACCGGAGCAGATAAAGATTAAAGCAGAAAAGGATGAGGAAATCCGTAAGGTGTTTACAGGTGAGAGTGATAAGTTTGTTCTGATCATCGGTCCCTGTTCTGCGGATAATGAAGATGCGGTTCTGGATTACTGTACACGTCTTGCGAAAGTGCAGGATAAGGTAAAGGACAAGGTGATTCTGATTCCCAGAGTGTACACCAATAAACCCCGTACCACAGGTCTTGGATACAAGGGAATTCTTCATCAGCCGGATCCGGAAAAGAAACCGGATCTTTACAACGGTGTACTGGCTGTTCGTCAGCTGCATATGGATGTCATCCGTCAGACCGGTTTCACCACAGCCGATGAAATTCTGTATCCGGAAAATTACCGTTACATGCAGGATATTTTATCCTATGCGGCAATCGGTGCCCGTTCCGTGGAAAATCAGCAGCATCGTCTTGTTGCCAGTGGTATGACGATTCCTGCCGGTATGAAAAATCCCACAGGCGGGGATCTGTCGGTTATGATGAATTCCGTCATTGCAGGACAGTCCGCACATGAATTTATTTTCCGTGGATGGGCAGTACAGACCACAGGCAATGATCTGACCCATACAATTCTTCGAGGCTATCAGGATAACCACGGAACCAACCATTCCAATTATCATTATGAAGATCTTCGCCATGTGTGTGAATTATATGGCGAAAAAGATCTGAAGAATCCGGCATGTATTATTGATACCAATCATGCTAATTCCGGAAAGAAGTTCAAGGAACAGATTCGTATTGCCAGAGAAGTACTGAACAGTCGAAAGTATTCTGATGATGTGAAAAAACTGGTAAAAGGCTTTATGATTGAAAGTTATATTGAAGAAGGATGCCAGAAGATCGGAGAAGGCGTTTATGGACGTTCCATCACAGATCCCTGTCTGGGCTGGGAGGACAGTGAGAACCTGATTTACGAAATCGCTGAAAACTGTTAAACAGAAAACAGGCAGCTTTGGTATCTGATATAAGCAGTTTGCAGATACGGATCTGAGTGATGATAGAAAGAGGATACATAAGTGAAAGAGGGTACTGCGAAAACGGTATCCTTTTTTACTGCTTTGTGGAGAATGGGCATGGATTAAAAATGGATTAAAACAGGAAACTGTTTGATTTGCAGACCGAATCCAACGCAAAATCTCCGTAATCATTGATTTGAATTTATTTAATAGAATGGAAGCAGGGAAGACAATGAAAAATAAATCCAAACTTGAAAAAATAAAAAATCAGAAAAAAAAGACGGTGAATGTACCCGCAGAATGGCTGTACCTGTCTCCGTCTGAAGTTTCGGTCCGGGATTTGTCAGATTCCTTTGAAAATCCGGAGCAGATTGAAATCTGGGAAGATGCAAGGGTTGCAGAGGTTATCCTGGGCGAAAAGGCTTCCATGGATATGGAATGGTACGAATGTGATCTGGGTGATGAAGAAAGCAATGCATTTCTGGAAAAACATCAGATTCGTACCATGTATGTGGTAACCATTCCGCCGCAGGAATTTGAAGCAGCCAGAATCTGTATGCAGAAAATCACAGCCAGAAACGGCGGTTTTTTCTGCGGTGATACGGATGACTTCACACCGATGGTGAAATAATCCAAAAACGCAAAAACGTGAAAAAAACAGAGAATAACTCTGAAAACAGATGGATATATGGTAAATCAGAGGAAAACAGAACATTGCAAATACCGGAGTGTTTTAATAATATATATATCAGTCAATTAGCACTCGAATGTAATGAGTGCTAACAGAATAGAAAAACATTTTTGTTCGTTGTAAGGAGGATATAACGATGAAATTAGTACCTTTAGGTGATAAGGTTGTTTTAAAGCAGAAAGAAGCAGAAGTTACCACAGCATCCGGCATTATTCTGGCCGGAAGTGCAGCAAAGGAAAAACCTCAGGAAGCAGAAGTAATTGCAGTCGGTCCCGGAACCAGCGAAGTAACCATGCAGGTTAAGGTTGGCGATGTGGTTATTTTCAGCAAATACGCAGGAACAGATGTAAAGCTTGGCGATGAAGAATTTATCGTTGTAAAGCAGAATGACATTGTTGCAATTGTAGAGGAATAATTCATTATTATAGAGAATGCAGGAGGCATAAAAATTATGGCAAAGGAAATTAAGTATGGTGCAGAAGCCAGAGCAGCACTTGAATCTGGTGTAAACCAGCTGGCAAATACAGTAAGAGTAACAATCGGTCCCAAAGGCAGAAACGTAGTTCTGGATAAAACATTTGGTACCCCCCTGATCACAAACGATGGTGTTACCATTGCAAAAGAAATCGAACTTCCCGATCCCTTTGAAAACATGGGTGCTCAGCTGGTAAAAGAAGTAGCTACAAAAACCAATGACGTGGCAGGTGATGGTACCACAACCGCTACTGTTCTGGCTCAGGCTATGATCAACGCAGGTATGAGAAACCTTGCAGCCGGTGCAAATCCGATCATTTTAAGAAAAGGTATGAAAAAAGCAACTGAATGTGCAGTGGAAGCCATCAAGGAAATGTCTCATCCCGTTGCCAACAAAGATCATATTGCAAAAGTTGCAGCTATTTCCGCAGGTGATGAAAGTGTTGGTATGATGGTAGCAGATGCCATGGAAAAGGCTACAGCAGACGGCGTTATCACAATTGAAGAATCCAAATCCATGCAGACAGAACTGGAAATCGTTGAAGGTATGCAGTTTGACAGAGGATACATTTCCGCATATATGTGCACCAATATGGAAAAAATGCAGGCAGAACTGGATGATCCTTTCATTCTGATTACCGATAAGAAGATTTCTTCCATTCAGGAAATCCTTCCTCTGCTGGAACAGCTGGTTCAGTCCGGAAGAAAGCTGCTGATCATTGCTGAAGATGTGGAAGGCGAAGCTCTGACTACTCTGGTTATGAATAAACTGCGCGGTACCTTCACAGTTGTATGTGTTAAGGCTCCCGGCTACGGTGACAGAAGAAAAGAAATGTTAAAGGATATCGCAATCCTTACAGGCGGTCAGCTGATCAGTGAAGAAGTCGGTCGTGAATTAAAGGATACAACCATTCAGGATCTGGGACGCTGCAAGTCTGTTAAGGTTACAAAGGAAACCACTCTGATCGTTGATGGTGCAGGCAGCACAGAAGCAATCAAGGATCGTCTGGGTCAGATCAAGGCACAGTATGAAGTTACCACTTCTACATTTGACAGAGAAAAGCTGCAGGAAAGAATGGCGAAACTGGCAGGCGGTGTAGCTGTAATCCGTGTTGGTGCTGCTACAGAACCTGAAATGAAGGAAGCAAAACTCCGTATGGAAGATGCTCTGGCTGCTACAAAGGCTGCAGTGGAAGAAGGTATCATCTGCGGCGGTGGTTCTGCCTATATCCATGCATCCAAGAAGGTTGCAGAACTGGCAAAGACTCTTCACGGCGATGAAAAGACCGGTGCTGAAATCGTATTAAAGGCTCTGGAAGCTCCTCTGTTCCATATCGCTGCAAATGCAGGTCTGGAAGGTGCTGTTATCATCAACAAGGTTCGTGAAAGCGAAGTAGGCATGGGCTTTGACGCTCTGAATGAAGAATACTGCGACATGGTAGAAAAGGGAATCATCGATCCCGCAAAGGTTAGCAGAAGTGCTCTGCAGAATGCAACATCTGTAGCTTCTACACTGTTAACAACAGAATCTGTAGTTGCAGCAATTAAGGAACCGGAAGCAGCACCTGGTGCAGCCATGGCTCCCGGAATGATGTAAAATTTCATACAATTCAGACCTCTGTCAATCAGGGGCTGTACAAAACGACAATGGGACTGTCTTACGAATTCATTTTCGGGTGCAGTCCCTTTTTTCGTGCTTCAAGCCGGTCCGTATATCCACCGCAGGTACAGAAAGGAATGCCCATTTTGGTGGATAGATCTGCACTGGCGTTTATTGACCTATGGCTGGAATCCATAGTAAAGAGCAGATTAAATTGAAAACTGTTGATGGGAATGTATGTCCTATACGGACAAATGTCCATGTATCAGAAAAAATAAGATAGTTCGTGAAAATGTGCATGATTCCGTCATTTTATACACGATTTTTTATTTGACATTGCAGATATTTTTTGATAGACTGTATGACAATTTAAGACCGGAACGTAATTTGTACGACATTCAGAAGTCGTCAGAAAGAGGAGCGTCTGGTTTTAAGTTGGATACGATATCACGTATCGGAGCATTCAAGTGATTACAGACAAGTAGAGGAAACAGCATTTTAGGAACCGGCATAAGCCATTGAAAAAGATGCTGTTTTTACAGTTGTGAGATTTGTGAAAGTGAGGTTTATACTGTGGGAACAATTATCGGCGAGGGCATTACATTTGATGACGTATTATTAGTACCTTCTTATTCTGAAGTGATTCCAAATCAGGTGTCTCTTGAAACACATCTGACCAAAAAGATTAAATTAAACATCCCCATGATGAGTGCAAGTATGGATACGGTTACAGAACATCGTATGGCAATTGCCATGGCACGTCAGGGCGGTATCGGTATTATTCATAAGAACATGTCAATTGAAGCACAGGCAGAAGAAGTAGATAAGGTTAAGCGTTCTGAGAATGGTGTCATTACAGATCCTTTCTATCTTTCCCCTGAACATACACTGGCAGATGCCAATGCACTGATGGCTAAGTATCGTATTTCCGGGGTACCGATTACAGAAGGAACAAAGCTGGTCGGTATCATCACAAACCGTGATCTGAAGTTTGAAACCGATTTTTCAAAGAAAATCAAAGAATCCATGACTTCTGAAGGTCTTGTAACTGCAAAGGAAGGCATCACCATTGAAGAAGCAAAGCAGATTCTCGGTAAGGCAAGAAAAGAAAAACTGCCCATCGTAGATGATAATTTCAACCTGAAAGGTCTCATTACCATCAAGGATATTGAAAAGCAGATCAAGTATCCTTTATCTGCTAAGGATGAAAGAGGCCGTCTGCTCTGCGGTGCAGCTGTAGGTATCACCAATAACGTACTGGAACGTGTAAAAGCTCTTGTTAATGCAAAGGTAGATGTAATCGTTGTGGATTCTGCCCATGGCCATTCAAAGAATATTATTGAAACCGTAAAAAAAATCAAGGGTGCTTATCCGGATCTTCAGGTTATTGCAGGAAATGTGGCAACAGGTGCTGCTACAAAGGCTCTGATCGAAGCCGGTGCAGATGCAGTTAAGGTTGGCATTGGACCCGGTTCCATTTGTACAACCCGTGTGGTTGCAGGTATCGGTGTTCCTCAGATTACAGCAATTATGGAATGCTATGCTGTTTCTAAAGAATACGGTATTCCGATTATCGCAGACGGCGGTATCAAGTACTCAGGTGATATCACAAAGGCCATCGCTGCTGGTGCCAACGTAACCATGATGGGTTCCATGTTTGCAGGCTGTGATGAAGCACCCGGCGATTTTGAACTGTTCCAGGGCAGAAAGTACAAAGTATACCGTGGTATGGGATCCATCGCGGCCATGGAAAACGGCTCCAAGGATCGTTACTTCCAGGAAGATGCGAAGAAACTGGTACCCGAAGGTGTGGAAGGTCGTGTGGCTTACAAGGGCTCAGTTGAAGATACCGTATTCCAGCTGTTAGGTGGTTTACGTTCCGGTATGGGCTACTGTGGTGCACCCGATATCGAAACACTGAAAGAAACCGGTAAATTCATCAAGATTTCCGCAGCATCTTTAAAGGAAAGTCATCCTCATGACATTCACATCACAAAGGAAGCACCCAACTACAGCATTGAACAGTAATCGGATATTGAATATTATGGGAACTGTCGCACTGATTCATTCAGTGCACAGTTCCTTTTTCGCACTTTAAGCCAGTCAGTATATCCACCATGGAGTACAGAATCGAATGCATCCTTTAAGTGGAAATATCAGCTTTTCTTAAAAAAATCACAAAGAAACATTTAAAATCTTATGGGCACAACCATGGTATACTATGATACATACGGGGGCGATGAAAGTCTCTGAAAAAGTGAGGTGTCTGTAAAATGGAAGAGATAGACGAAAGAGAAAAAAGAAGCAGCAGAAAACAGAAATCAGATAAAGGATGTCTTACCAGACTATGTATGCTTCTGGCGATTCTTGTTATAACGGGATGGATTGTTTCTGCTTTTTTTTTATCTGGTGAGTCTGATGAAGGAAAAGTTCGTGCAAATGTGCAGGATTACAATGCGGAAGATGTTCCGGATTGGATTACACAGAAATTTCTGTCGGTGAATGAATATTCCAGGCCGGGAACTCCATTGAAGGAAATCAATGGAATCGTTGTTCACTATGTGGCCAATCCGGGAAGCACCGGATGGAATAACTGGCATTATTTTGAGAACCTTTCCGTTACCCATGAAAGAAAAGCCGGTGCACATTTTATCATCGGACTGGATGGAACGATCATCCAGTGTGTTCCCTTAAATGAACTGACCTATTGCAGCAACAGCCGAAATGTGGATACCGTTTCCATCGAATGCTGTCATAAACGGGAAGATGGAAAGTTTGAGGATGCCACCTATGATTCCCTTGTGAAACTGTGCAGATGGCTGATGGACCGATATGGTCTGGAGACGGAGGATGTAATTCGACATTATGATGTCACCGGTAAACTGTGTCCCCTCTATTTCGTGGAACATGAAGATGCATGGGAGGCATTTCGAAAAGAACTGGAGTGATTTTCATACCGGCATGAAAATATGACTGTATCAACCATGTTTCTTACATATTTTATTCTGATTTTCTCATACTAACAGAAATTTGGATTCAGGAGGTTGGTATGGCAAAAGAAATCAGCAATCACATTGAGGAGAATATCTCCTACTTCCATAAAACCCTTTCGGTGGATCGAAACTTTGATATTATTTACAGAGTGCTGTATATCGGGGGCCGGAAATCCTGTCTGTATATGGTGGATGGATTCACAGAAGGGGAAGTGATTCAGAAGCTGCTGCAGTCACTGATGGGGAATCAGCCGGAGGATATTCCAGAAAATGCCCATGAACTGTCCAAGAAACTGCTGCCGTATGGAGAAATCGGACTGGCGAAGGATGCGGATACAGCCATTCGAATGCTGTTGATGGGTTTTACTCTTCTTTTTGTGGACGGATACGATCAGGCAATTACCATTGACTGCAGAAGTTACCCGGTGCGCAGTGTAGAGGAACCGGATAAAGATCGGGTTCTTCGCGGTTCCCGGGATGGCTTTGTAGAAACGCTTGTATTCAATACAGCATTGATTCGAAGACGCATCCGGGATCCCCATCTGATTCATGAAATCATGCAGGTGGGTGACAGTTCTGCCACGGACATTGCCATCTGCTATATGCAGGGGAGGGCGGATGAAACACTGCTCGAGACCATCAAAAACCGTTTGAAAAATCTCAGGGTGGATTCTCTGACCATGAATCAGGAGAGTCTGGCGGAATGTATTTATCCCCATAAATGGTATAATCCATTTCCCAAGTTTAAATATACGGAGCGCCCGGATACCACAGCGGCCTGTCTTCTGGAAGGCAGCATTGTACTTATGGTGGATAATTCACCGGCAGCCATGATCCTTCCCTCCAGTATTTTTGACATCATTGAAGAGGCCAATGACTATTATTTCCCGCCCATTACGGGAACCTATCTGCGTTTCAGCCGGTTTCTGACATTTTTAATGGCCATATTTCTGACACCGGCATTTTTACTGGTTGTATCCATGCCGGATATCCTGCCGCAGTGGCTGCGTTTTATACTTCCGAAAGAGTATGTGAATGTGCCGTTTCTGTGGCAGTTTTTAATTCTGGAATTTGCAACCGATGGTCTGAAGCTGGCGGCGGTGAATACACCCAATATGCTGACGACTCCGCTGTCTGTCATTGCCGGTGTCATTATCGGTGATTTTTCCGTCAGTTCCGGGTGGTTTAATGCAGAAACAATGTTGTATATGAGCTTTGTGATTCTTGCCAATTACACCCAGACCAGCATGGAATTGAGCTATGCTCTGAAATTCATGCGGATCATCATGCTGCTGCTGACAGCGGCATTTCAGGGATGGGGATTTGCCATTGGGGTGGTATTTGTATTCTCCGCAATTTTGTTCAACCGGACCATAGCCGGACAGAATTATCTGTATCCTCTGTATCCATTTAACGGAAAGGAATTTCTCAGACGGTTTTTCCGCATGCGGATTCCCCACACATGGGAAAACCAGGAGAAATGATGGGCAGAATTGTCCGGAAAACCAGCAAAATTCAGAGGATGGATGTTGCTGTAAACAGGGAAATACAGTAGACAAATTTGCGGAATTCCTGTAAGATGTACAGGCAGAATGATACAAAAGAAAGCGGGGAAGTACCATGACACCGGAAATGGAGTCAAAGATGACAAAGCCGCAGCAGGAAGCGGTGATGCACAAAGATGGACCTATGATGGTTCTGGCAGGACCGGGATCCGGAAAAACCTTTGTACTGACCTGTCGGATTCAGGAACTGGTCAGTACCCACGGTGTGCCTTCCGGCGAGATTCTGGTGGTTACCTTTACCAGAGCGGCTGCAGAGCAGATGAAGGAACGATACCTGAAGCTGTCCGGACAGAATCGCACAGCCGTTACCTTCGGCACCTTTCATTCCGTCTTTTTCCGGATTATTCAGATGGCTTATCAGTACCGGGGCAGCCAGATCATCCGTGAAGAGCAGAAATATTCTCTTCTGAAAGAAATAATTCATGAACAGAAGGTTTCCATTGAAGATGAGAAGGAATTCATCACCGGCATCATCAGCGAAATCAGCGCAGTCAAAGGGGAAATGATGGATCTGAATCATTATTATTCCACCTCCTGTCCATCTGAAGTGTTCCGCCGTATTTTTATGGCGTATCAGGGCTGGATGGATCAGAACCGGATGATTGACTTTGACGATATGCAGGCCATCTGCTATGAGCTGTTCCGGGGCCGGCCGGACATCCTTTCTGCATGGCAGAAAAAATATCAGTACATTTTGGTGGATGAGTTTCAGGATATCAGCCGGATTCAGTATGAGCTGGTGAAAATGCTGGCAGCGCCCCAGAACAACCTGTTTATCGTGGGAGATGATGATCAGTCCATTTACCGTTTCCGCGGGGCAAGACCGGAAATTATGCTGGGTTTTGAGACGGATTATCCCACCTGCAGAAAGGTCTTACTGGATGTGAATTTCCGTTGCGACAGAAATATTGTGGCAGCCGCCGGAAAAGTGATTCGGATGAATCAGACCCGATTTGAAAAGAAAATCCGGGCGGACCGGGCAGCCGTTTATCCGGTGCTGGTACGTAAGTTTGCAGACAGCAACAACCAGTATCTTCATATCATAAGGGAAATTCAGACGCGAATCCGACAGGGAATTGCCGAGGAAGAGATTGCGGTGCTTTTCCGTACCGTTCGATGTGCCGGCGGTCTGGTGCAGAAACTGATGGATTTCAACATCCCATTTCAGATGAAGGATATGATTCCGGATATTTACAGTCATTTTATCAGCCGGGATGTACTTGCCTATCTGCGGATTGCAAAGGGAAGCCGGTCAAGAAGTGACTTTCTGGAAATCATCAACCGGCCCAACCGGTATGTGGCCCGGGCACTTCTGGATACACCGGAGATCTCATTTGATGAACTTGCTTCTAAATTAAAGGATAAAGACTGGATGGTGGATCGGATCTTCAAACTGGAAACACAGATCAGAATGATGTCCGGCATGTCTCCTTACGCAGCGATATCCTATCTGCGCAATGCTGTGGGATATGAAGAATACCTGAAAGAGTATGCAGCCTTTCGGAGAATGAAACCATCAGAACTTCTGGACGTGCTGGATGAAATCCATGAGTCATCCAAAGAATTCAATACCATTGAAGAGTGGTTTGCTCATATTGAAGCGTATCAGAAAGAACTGCGGGAGCAGGCTGCCGACCGGAATCGAAAAGGTAAGGGTGTGGTTCTGTCCACCATGCATGGATCCAAGGGTCTGGAATACGATACAGTTTATATCATTGATGCCAACGAGGGAATTACACCCCATGAAAAAGCGGTTCTGCCGGAGGACATTGAAGAAGAGCGGAGACTGTTTTATGTGGCCATGACCAGAGCAAGAAATCAGCTTCTGATCTGCTGCACCAAAGAAAAGTTCAGCAAAGCACAGGAACCATCCTGTTTTATCCGGGAATTTCTGGCGGGCAAGCCAAAGAATAACAAATAAAAAAGAACGTCTGATCATCACACAGCTGATTGTAACAGACGTTCTTTTTTTATTTTTCTAAAAACAGAATCCGTTTCCCTATTCGGTCATTTCTTCGGGTGCATTATCAAAGAAATCCACTTCATCCAGATGTTCGTCGAATGCATCGATGGCAGCATCGAATTCATCATCGTCTTCGATGTTGATCAGCATGGGAGCGCCCTGTTCATCGGTACCGTATCCGTAGATAAATACACGACCTTCGGGATCAGAGATATCTTCCATGGGCTGAATGGCAATATATTCTTTATCATTTGCATGATAGATCAGCAGAACTGCGCATTCCATGGTGCTTCCGTCATCCAGTTCGATGGATACGGTTAAGTCAAAATCAGGTTCATTTTTTTTCTTTTTAGCCATTTTTATTCTCCTTTTTATTGCTGTTCAGCAAACACTGCTTTAACGAATCCAGCCCTGCCTGCTGAATTGGTTTCTATATATAGTTTCATGCGGATATGAACTATATATTTTTTCAATCTGGCATATTTTATACATTGAAAAGGAATTCGATGATATCGCCGTCTTTTACAACGTATTCTTTTCCTTCGGAGCGGTACAGCCCACGTGCCTTTACTTCAGACATCTTGCCGCCGCATTCCATCAGTTCATCAAAGTTGCATACCTGTGCACGGATGAAACCACGTTCAAAATCAGAATGAATCTTGCCGGCTGCCTGAGGTGCCTTGGTTCCCTTTTTGATGGTCCATGCACGGCATTCCTTCTTGCCGTCAGTCAGGAAAGAAATCAGACCCAGTAAGGAATAGCTTGCCTTGATCAGCTTGTTCAGACCGGATTCGGTAATACCCAGATCTTCCATGAATTCAATACGTTCTTCCTCATCCAGTTCGGAAAGTTCTTCTTCGGTTTTGGCACAGATCGGGATCACTTCTGCATTCTCCACGTCAGCACGTGCCTTTACCAGTTTATAATAATCGTTGGCTTCGGGATCTGCAACTCCGTCATCATCCATATTGCAAGCGTAGATGATGGGCTTTCTGGATAACAGACCCATTTCCTTTAATACCAGCTTCTGGTCATCATCGGTTTCATCGAAGTCAAAGGTTCTTGCACTTTTGCCTTCTTCCAGATGAGATGCAAGGGGCTCCAGCCATGCCAGTTCCGCTTTGGCTTCCTTATTGCCGCCTTTGGCAGTTTTCATCATCTTTGCGATACGGTTCTGCACCATTTCCAGATCAGACAGAATCAGTTCCAGGTCAATGCATTCAATGTCGCCGTCCGGATCAACGGGAACCGCTTTTGTTGCATCTTCCACAACATGGGTGATATTGTCATCATCAAA
The DNA here is from genome assembly GCA_022781515.1 of Lachnospiraceae bacterium. Lineage (GTDB taxonomy): Bacteria > Bacillota > Clostridia > Lachnospirales > Lachnospiraceae > TWA4. Next base: position 340 of record JALETI010000210.1, on the reverse strand, counting down.
GCAGCGAACCACATGAACAATGGCATCGCATTCACGGATGTGGCCAAGGAATTTGTTGCCGAGACCTGCACCCTGAGAAGCACCTTTCACCAGACCTGCAATATCGGTGAATTCAACCACTGCAGGTGTTTTCTTATCGGGATCCCAGATTTCGCACAGTTTGTCCAGACGTTCATCAGGAACGGCTACGATACCGGTGTTGGGTTCGATGGTACAGAAGGGATAGTTGGCAGCCTGCGCATTGGCAGTGCCGGTAATCGCATTAAAAAGGGTACTCTTTCCCACATTGGGAAGTCCTACAATACCTAATTTCATAGATGTCATATCTCCTTTATTTTTC
>JALETI010000208.1 GCA_022781515.1 Lachnospiraceae bacterium | reverse complement strand
CAGTTCTTTTACGGAACGGTCGGAACCGGTGGAGGTTTCCAGAAGGTACTGATAATATTTTTTGCCTTTGGGAAAATTGCACATGCCGCCATCGTTGGTTCCGCGGCCTTTCAGGTCTTTCAGGGACTGACTCAGTTTCTGATAAGCCGGAACGATGCTGTTGTGGAAGGCTTCCAGGTTCTGTTGGATGTAGTCCGATTTTTTGTTTTCGTCCAGGTCATTCAGAGCTTCCAGCCGTTCCTGAAAGGTCAGAATCAGAAAATGGTTTTCGGTATCCGTTGTGAATGCTTCACAGTCTTTCAGAATCATATCGACGCATTGATCTGACATAAACAGACCGGCATCGGCTTTTTCCTGTTCATAGGTAATGATCAGGTCAAAATAGCGTGGCAGGTCATTTAACAGTGCCAGATAGTCGATAATATCCTGTTCCGAGTAAAATGTGTATTCTGCAAAAAGAATCGGAAGTTCGGCCTGCAGACCCACCATGGGTTTCAGATATTCCGGATAATAAGGATAATCCTTCAGTTCTGCACTCATTTTCAGTTCATGGTCGAGGATATCCCAGGTCAGTTTCTGGCTGTCGGACAGTTCCTTATAGGAAAACTGCTTCAGTTCTTTCCGCAGGAGTCCGGCTTCGTCAGCCGTTTCATCCATCTGTTTCCGGCTGAAATCGCCCAGTGACTGCGGGTAATCGGTGATATTCATGGAATTCGGATCTGCCAGAGAATAGTGAAGATCCAGTGTGTTTTCTGTAACCTGTTTTCGGAAAAGCTGCATGGTAAAGCGGTGGAAGGCAGTCTGGGTTTCATTTTCGGCATTTTCCAGCGTATCCACCGGAGCGTTGCCGTCCTGATCCTGATAGAAGGATTCATACTGCAGTCCGGTCTGCTTCTGACAGGAGGCAAGAGGCAGGGTGAGGATGCAGCAGAGAAGCAGGGGGATAATAAGTTTCTGAAAATGAGAACGAAGCATAAAGGGAGCCTCCTTTTTTCGAGTTTTTACACGTGTATTCTGTTAGTATAACACATTTACTGTATATATATCATTTAAAAATGATTTTTATGAGAAGATTCCGCCGTTTTCGGACCGAAAATGTCAGTATCCCATGGATTGCGGTCTGCAGGGCGGTTTTCAGACATATTTTCCTTGCATCTTTTCAATGAATTTTATATAATTAACCAAGTATGCTCAGAGAAGGGCTTGTATTTAAGTGAGAAGAAAGGAGTGTTTCGTACAATGTGTGAAAAGTGTAAGAAACCTTATTATATTACAACGGCTATTGCATATACATCCGGTAAACCCCACATCGGCAATACCTACGAAATTGTTCTTGCAGATGCGATTGCGAGATACAAACGTGCAGAAGGTTATGATGTCCGTTTCCAGACCGGTACTGACGAACATGGTCAGAAGATTGAAGAGAAGGCGCAGGCTGCAGGTGTAACGCCCCAGGAATTTGTGGATGACGTGGCAGGTCAGATCAGGACCATCTGGGACCTGATGAATACTTCCTATGACAAATTTATCCGTACAACGGATGAAGACCATATGGTCCAGGTTCAGAAGATTTTTAAGAAACTGACCGATCAGGGTGATATTTATAAAGGTTATTATGAAGGCATGTACTGCACTCCCTGTGAGTCCTTCTTTACAGAATCGCAGCTGGTGGACGGCAAATGTCCTGACTGCGGAAGGGAAGTAAAACCTGCCAAAGAAGAGGCTTATTTCTTCCGTATGAGCAAGTATGCGGATCGTCTGATTCAGTATATCGAAGAACATCCGGAATTTATTCAGCCGGTTTCCAGAAAGAACGAGATGATGAACAACTTCCTGAAGGCCGGTCTGCAGGATCTTTGTGTATCCAGAACTTCTTTCTCGTGGGGGATTCCCGTGGATTTTGATCCCAAACACGTTGTTTATGTGTGGATTGATGCACTGACCAACTATATTACCGGTCTGGGCTTTGATCTGGACGGCAATTCCGATCCGATGTTTGACAAATACTGGCCGGCAGATCTGCACCTGATCGGTAAGGATATCCTTCGTTTCCATACCATTTACTGGCCGATCATGCTGATGGCTCTGGATATTCCTCTGCCGAAGCAGGTATTTGGTCATCCATGGCTGCTGCAGGGCGATGGCAAGATGTCAAAGTCTAAGGGCAATGTGATTTATGCGGATGATCTGGTGGATATGTTCGGTGTGGATGCAGTCCGTTACTTCGTTCTGCATGAAATGCCTTTTGAAAATGACGGCGTGATCACATGGGAACTGCTGATCGAGCGTATGAATTCCGATCTGGCCAATACCCTGGGTAATCTGGTAAACCGTACCATTGCCATGAGCAATAAGTATTTTGGCGGTGAAGTAAAATCCACAGGTGTAACCGGTGAGGTGGATGCAGATCTGAAGGCAACGGTTCTGGATGCAGTGAAGAAGGTTCAGGACAAGATGGAAGGCCTTCGTGTGGCAGATGCCATTACAGAAGTATTTAACCTGTTTAAGAGATGCAATAAATATATCGATGAAACAGCTCCCTGGGTTCTGGCAAAGAATGAGGAAGACAAGCCGCGTCTGGCTGAGGTTCTTTACAACCTGGTGGAAAGCATCTGCATCGGTGCAAGCCTTCTGCAGCCCTTCATGCCGGAAACAGCAGAGAAGATTTTCGCACAGTTAAACGGCAGCTATCGTGTGCTGGATGAACTGGATGTCTTTGGCAAATATGACGGCGGCAAAGTAACAGACAAGCCGGAAATCCTGTTTGCAAGACTGGATGCAAAGAAGGTTATGGAAGAAATCGAAGCAAAACGCGCAGCAGCTGCAAAGCCTGAGATCAAATATCCTCAGGTGGAAGCAAAGCCGGAAATCACCATTGATGATTTTGCAAAGGTGCAGCTTCGTGTGGGTGAAGTACTGAGCTGTGAACCGGTTAAGAAGGCGAAGAAGCTTCTGGTAATGCAGGTTCGGGTTGGCGAAGAGGTTCGTCAGATTGTATCCGGTATTGCCAAATACTATAAGCCGGAACAGATGGTGGGCAAGAAGGTTGCTGTGGTAACCAACTTAAAGCCCTGCAAGCTCTGCGGTGTGGAATCTCAGGGTATGATTCTTGCAGCATCCGATGATGAAGGAAATCTGTCCGTGATGACACCGGATAAGGATATGATCTGCGGTTCTGAAATCTGCTGATCCATTCTCTGTATCATGGGATCGAATCCGTTTGTTCCCGGATAAAACAGTATATTGTTCGATTTGAACTTGAATTTCAGGCTTCTGCCGGCTGGCGGGAGCCTGATTGTGCATTCGGCATTTAACCAAATGGGTAAAAATGTGAATGCCTGCTGAAAGGCATGATCATTTGCAGAAAAGAGAGTATAGATGAAGAAAATATTTGATACACACGCACACTATGATGATGAAAAGTTTGATGAGGATCGGGAAGCCCTTTTTGTGCAGATGCAGGAAGAAGGGGTGGAACGGATCATCAATGTATCTGCAAACCTGGCCGGTGTGGCGGCAACTCTGGATCTGATTGACCGGTATCCCTTTCTTTATGGAGCAGCCGGTGTACATCCGGATGATGCAAAGGAACTGACAGATGAGAATTTCGAGATCATTCGACGTGCTTTGAAGCATGAAAAAATGGTGGCCGTCGGTGAGATCGGTCTGGATTATTACTGGGATTCCACCGAACGGGATGTACAGAAAAAGTGGTTTCTGCGTCAGCTGCAGCTGGCAAAGGAGATGCACAAGGCGGTGATCATTCACAGCAGAGAGGCTGCACAGGACACCATGGATATTCTGAAGGCATTTCAGGCGGAAAAACCGGAAGATATGAACATTGTCATGCACTGTTATTCCTACAGTCCGGAGCAGGCAAGGGAATATGTGGAAATGGGTTATTATCTGGGTATCGGCGGTGTGGTAACCTTTAAAAACGGGAAAAAAATGAAGCAGGTTGCAGCGGAAGTTCCGTTGGACAGAATTCTTCTGGAAACCGATGCGCCGTATCTGGCTCCGGTGCCCTTCCGCGGCAAGAGAAATTCATCGGAAAAGCTTCATTATGTGGCAGAGGAAATTGCTGCCCTGAAGGGAATCACAAAGGATGAGGTACTGGAAGCAACGTGGGAAAATGCATGCAGATTTTACGGCATTGCATAAAGTGGAGTATTTCAGGTACGAAACCCTCGAAAAAAGGAGACGATTGATCGCATATGGCAAATTTGGGAAATCCGCAGGAAACAATCGCTGTCCTGCAAAAATATCAGTTTAACTTTCAGAAAAAATTCGGACAGAATTTTCTGATTGATATGCATGTTCTGGAGAAAATTATGGATGCAGCGGGAGTTGGTTCCGAGGACTGTGTTCTGGAAATCGGTCCCGGTATCGGAACCATGACCCAGATGCTGGCGGAACGGGCAGCCAAAGTAATTGCAGTTGAAATTGACAATAACCTGATTCCGATTCTTCAGGATACGCTTTCTGCTTATGATAATGTAAAGATTATTCACAATGATATACTGAAACTGGATCTGGGAAAGCTGGTGGAAGAGGAAAATGGCGGAAAACCCATTAAGGTTGTTGCCAATCTTCCCTATTACATCACCACGCCTATTATCATGGGACTTTTTGAAGCGGAGGTACCGCTTGACAGCATCACGGTAATGGTGCAGAAAGAAGTGGCAGATCGCATGAAATCCGGTCCCGGCAATAAGGATTACGGTGCACTTTCTCTGGCAGTACAGTACTATTCTGACCCGGTGATTGCAGCAAATGTACCGCCCAACTGCTTTATTCCGCGACCCAATGTAGGTTCTGCGGTGATTGTTCTGCACAGACATCAGACACCTGCGGTTTCGGTAAACAATGAAAAGATGATGTTCCGTCTGATTCGCGCTTCCTTTAATCAGAGGAGAAAAACACTGGTAAACGGCCTGAACAATGCGCCGGATATTCCTTTCAGCAAAGAACAGATTACAGAAGCTCTGGAACAGATGGGTCTGAAGGCCAATATTCGCGGGGAAGCACTGACACTGGAACAGTTTGCAGAGCTGACCAATATACTGGAGCAGTAAAACCGTTTTCCATTTTACCGAGCGTGGATTGAAACAACTAATTCCGGCTCATACGAAAGCATAAAGGATAGCCTCTCTTCATATAGATGTTGTGAAGGGAGGCTTTTTTATATGGCTGAAAGTTCGAAGGGTGCAATGGAAACCGTGGGTTTCAGAAGATTTTTATCTTATATTTATGCATATGAAAATGGAAGAAAACTGCGCAATGCCGGCTTTGTTAAAGTGGAAATCAGGGAACAGAGGATGAAGGTACAGGTGGCGGTAAACGGAATCTATCAGAAAGGCGGACGTCCTGTGGAGCTTTTTCTGATCGATGACCGTGAGAAACGGATTAAAGTGGGAGAAATTTCATTGCTGAACGGACATGGGGAATTCAGAAGCAGTACCAATACGGAAAATGTCTGGAACAGTGGATATGCATTTTCGCAGATCTGCGGAATTTGTCTTCAGGGAGCAGGAAACAGAAATCAGTTTTATATGACGTTGTGGAAAGATGTAAAAAGAGACGCTTTAAAAGAAGAACCGAAAGAGCAGGAAGAAAGAAAACCGGAAATGATATATGTGGCTCCTGTACCGAAAGAAGAAACAAGGTCAGGAGAGAATGAAGAGAAAACATTAAAGGCAGAGGAATGTAAGGAAGAACCGGAAGAGCAGAAGATAGAGGAAGGTAAGGAAGAACCTGAGGCAGAGAAAATAGCGGAATTGGATGAAAAGAAGAAAGCAGAGGAATGTAAGGAAGAAACGGAAGATCAGAAGACAGAGGAATGTAAGGAAGAATCTGAGGCAGAGAAAATAGCGGAATTGGATGAAAAGATGAAAGCAGAAGCAGGTGAGGAAATACCTGAAGGGCAGAAAACGGAATCGAATGAAGAAGAACATGAAGCAGAATTCGGTGAAAAAGAAGTGAAAGCAGTTCTTCATGCGGCAGAGGTGGAGAAAACAGAATCCCTGATTTTGTGGAAAAAGTTGTGTTCCAGATATCCTCATGTGGATATCCGTCCTGTCATTTCCAATACGGAAGCGTCACAGTCGGGATGTCATATCTGCGAAGTGCTTCGGATTCGTCCTTCTGATATTGGGAGATTGCCCAGAAATAACTGGATTCTGGCCCAGAATCAGTTTGTCCGCCAGGCCTACAGCAGGTTTCGGCAGATATTCCTGCTTCGCATGGAAGACAAAAACAGCGATGGACCGGACGAGAATCAGTGGTTTATGGGGGTGCCGGGTGAAAACAGCGAACAGGAGCGTGCCCTTGCAAAAATATTTGGCTTTACAGATTATTTTCCGTGCAGAAATGGAGGGTTCTGGTATACAAAAATTTATATGGGGGAATAATGAAAGAGAAAAAGTATTTTCTGTATTATGGATAAACGGAGAGCAATGGAGTCATGAACAGGAACTATGTGAGGTATTATAATTCCGGTGAGGAGTTTGAAGAGGAACAGTTTGGGATACAATTAACAGAGCTGATTCATCAGGTGAAAATCAGGGAGGGGAAAACTTCTGTCCTATTTCTCTGTATAGGAAGTGATCGTTCCACAGGGGACAGTCTGGGGCCGCTTACCGGGCATCTGCTTAAAATGCACGCTGATCGGATGCAGAATCCGGATGTGGTTGTGGTTGGTACTTTAACATTGCCGGTGCATGCGGTAAATCTGGATTCTGTGGTTGAAGTGATTGAAAGGGATTTCCCGGAATACGTGGTGGTGGCCATTGATGCTTCTGTGGGAAGTCGGAGTTCCGTTGGATGTATTACCTTAGCTTCCGGTGGTTTAAAGCCGGGCTGCGGGGTAAACAAAAACCTGAAGATGGTGGGAGACATTGCCATAACCGGTGTTGTGAGCTGGGGAAGCCGGATGGAACCGGTTCTTCTTCAGAACATCCGTCTGGGACTGGTCATGAATATGGCAGACTGCATCAGACAGGGGATTATGCATGCTGTTTTCTGAAAATGCAAAATAAGGCGAAAATAATAGAATTTTTTTAAGCGGAGTCCGGCGTAATTCGACAGACTCCGAATTTTTGCTGTGCTAACATGATGACTGTCACGGACAGAAATTCAATTCATGGAGGCATATTATGGAGCAGAATAATTTACCGAAAAACATTCGTCAGATTGGTGAAAAGGAAAACTGGATTCGAGTATATATTGAGGATTACGTACATACATACATGCAGAGATTGAAAGAACTGGAGGAAGGAGGAATCGCAGGAGGCATTCTGCTGGGAAGAAAGCAGAGAATCAATGGTGTGATGCATTTATTTATACGCGGTGCAGTTACGGTGAAGGATCCCTTCTGGAAAACACAGGGACAGACACCGGCAAAAACTGCAGCAGAAAACAGCATTTATTTCCCGGGACTTGAGATCTGCGGATTCTTTTTCAGCAGCAAAAATACCAGGGCTTCTGAGGTGGATCTGGTTCGTATTTACGAAAAACATTTTCCGGGAGAATATCAGATTCTGTTTCAGAATGGAGAACAGGAGGAGGTATTTGCCTATTCCGGACACAGTATGGTCAAGCTGACCGGATATTACATATATTATGAGAAAAATGAGGAAATGCAGGCTTATATCATGAGAAATGAGAGCCTGCGGATACTGGATCAGAAAAAGTCTGCGGAACGTATTCCGGAATATCAGAATGAAAATAGTACGGAGCAGTCCATACGATCTGCGGCAAAGAAGCCGGACCGGGATTTGGGCAGGAAACGACGTCGGAAATTGCTGGCCGGGACGGATGTTCCGGCTGAAGAAACAGGGGGGAAAGCCGGTGAAAAGCCGGCTGCTGAGAAGAAGAACAGGGTGGACATTCTGGTGAGACTGGTATCGGTGGCAGGAATATTTGTTTTGGCGTTTGTGCTTTTTTCCGATCAGATTCATCTCAGCAAGATCAATCAGGCAGCCTCTCAGGGCAGTTCTCTGGTGGAAGAAATACTGGCAAAAGGTTCGGGTACGGTGAAAACAGAAGATGTTTCCGGTGATTCTTCAGGAACGGAAAAGGGGGCAGTAAAAACGGAAACAGACGGCAAATCAGGAGATAGTAACAATATAGATGGCAGCACGGGAACGGAAGGAAGTGCAGGAACGGAAGAAAGTGCAGAAGCAGGTAATAAGGCGGGAGCAGAAGGAAATGCAGCAGTGGGAGGCAGTACAGGAACAAAAGGAAATACAGGGACGGAAGGCAGTATAGGAACAAAAGGAAATACAGGAACGGGAAGCAGTACAGGAACGGAAGGAAATGCAGGAACGGGAAGCAGTACAGGAATAGAAGGGAGTGAGGGAACCGAAAAAGAAGAATCGAGAAGTGTAGCCGGAACCTATGTATTTCCCATGAAATATCTGGTAAAAAAGGGAGACAGTCTGTACGCAATCAGTGAGAAATATTATGGAACCGGTGATATGGTGGATGCGATCTGTCTGGAAAATAATATTTCTGATCCGATGCGTCTGAAGTATGGGACGATACTGACACTTCCAAAGCGATAGTAATTTCTTGTAATTTTCAGATGCTTGTAGTATGATACAAGAGTCAGATGGTCATGTGTTTTGTGTCTGCATATCCTGAAGGATACGCGTGAAAACACATGATCCGGGAACTCGAAAAGAGAAAGCAGTGTATGACAGAAACATACACTGGCAATAAGTGTATAAGGAACCGCAAAAACCGGACTTATACCATAAAACAGGAGCGAACAGAATTAATATATGGATGAAATGAACAAACAGGATAAGCCGGCCGGAGAGAACGGACAGTGGAATGAAGAGAATATTGTAATCTGGCAGAAACCCAAAACCGGCAAAAAGGTGATTTACTATAAAGCGGATATGGAGGAGACTTCCGACGACGCTGTTCAGAAAACGGAGAAACAGCCCCAGGATCAGGAAGAACCCCGTGCAATGGACGCAGAGTATCGGAAAATGGAAGGAGATGCTTCGATTGAAGGGGATGCTTCAACTGAAGGGGATGATTTCCAGAAGAATGAACAGCCGGAACCGGAAAAGGGGACAGAACAGAACGGTGCCGCTTTTAAGAAAAAAAGGTCCGATCGGGCATTTGAAAATCCACTTGGAAAGGATAATGTTTCCAAAAAGGCAAGGAAGGATTTCTGGAAAGAGCATATTATTGAAGGAACAGCCAGAAAAAAGCAATCCTTTGTGGAACACTTCCGGACTTTACGCAGGTATCTGAAAAGGATTGCCATAATTGCTGCAGTCATAACAGTTACAGGGACAACTTTATTTTATATAGATCGAAACCACCGTTTCCGCAACGTGGAAGTGGTATGGCAGACATCTGCATCGGAAAATGCTTACTCATCGTACCGTTCCTTTCATGATGTGATACTGCATTACAGCCAGGACGGTGTCAGCTGCATGGATCAGGATGGCAATGTGGTATGGAATCAGGCATTTAACATGGATGTACCGGCTATTTCCGTCAGGGGACAGTATGCGGTGATTTATGATATCAAAGGCAATTCCCTGTATATCTGTAATAAAGAAGGGTGTACAGGCTCAGTGGAGACCACGAAAAGTATTCTGAAGGCAGATATCTCTGAAAATGGTGTTGTGGCAGTGATGCTGGATGATCAGACAAGCAATTATATCAATTATTTTAAAAAAGATGGATCTCAGCTGGAACTGGAGATTAAAACACTGATTACCGGAGATGGATATCCGCTGGATTTTGCCGTATCACCGGATGGCAATGAGCTGATGACTTCTTATATTTATGCCCAGGAAGGTACCATGATGAATCAGGTGGTATTCCGTAATTTTGAAGTCGGAAAGAACAATGCAGACCGTGTTGTGGGGGGATTCCGCGACTATAAAGAGACTCTGGTGCCGGAAGTAATGTTTTTTGACAATCAGAACAGCGCTGCCGTGGCAGAGAATGCGGTTGATTTTTATTCCACACGAAATGCATCACAGCCGGAAATGGTAAAAAGATGTGAACTGGATTCCAGAACCCGCTCCGTTTTCCATAATGATCAATACGTTGGTGTGGTTCTGGAAAAGAATGCAGCAGACAATTCGGAAGCAGAGAGTGGTGAAGGAGAAACCAGGGCAGCAGCAGATGAAGGAACTGTGGAAGAAGAAACCATGCAGGAATATAAAACCGCTTACCGGATGCTGGTGTTCGATAAGACGGGTAAGCAGATTATTGACAGAGATATTGATTTTGAATACAGCTGCATTGATTTTTCAGGAGACGGAATCGTGGCCTTCAACAGCACGCAGATTGCCGTATACAATATGACGGGTGTATGTAAATATGAAGAGAAGCTGAATGATATCGAAGTGCGAAGTGTATTGCGTTTTGACGAAAAAACGCTGGTAATTCAGGATGCAGCAGCATTACGGAAAGTAAAGTTAAAATAAAAGACAACATAAAACTGAAACAGAAGACAGAAGCACAACATGAAAAGACCCCGCATGCAGGCGGGGTCTTTCGATATATAGGGAGAAAATGCCGTTTTATACGGCGCAGTCTATGAGCCAGGCCATCAGTGAAATCTTACCTTTGGTACTTTGGTTTGAAATCTCCTTAACCATGGCTTTATGATACTATACTTCATGGGATAAATCAATAGGGAATTATCACATGATATGATGGAATGATTTTCTCAAAATTGTGCATAAATGATAGATAGAAAGAAGAATTGTGTATTATAGTAGACTGAATGACGAATTATTGTACTAATTCATGTGCAATTAGTAAAAAAGCAACAGAGTTAATGATAAAATAATATCAATGTCATAAAAACAGATCATATCTGCTTTCGTACAACAGCGTATTCGTCTCCTGATCGGAAGTAGGGACAGTTTTTGTAGTGGCTCATGGCGAGGCGTACCGCATCGTCTTCATCCATATAGACATCGCAATAATATTCGTTGTCCTCTTCATCATAAGTGAAATAGGCACAATATTCGCAGACTGTATCCATGGCAGCACCTCCCTTTTCCCTCATTCCGGACTATTCGGGTTATTTTGTATTCCCGCTCATTTTCCTGTATGCTTCATCCTGATGCGGGCATATCAGGATTAATTGTATCTTATTTATGCAGATTTCTCAAGTATTTTTACAATTCAAATCGACGCTTTCGGAGAACCGGCACCGGGTTCTGTTTACAAAGCGAATTTTTTCATGAAATGTATGTTTGTTTCCACCGGCGATGCTTCTGCATGGTACTTGACGGAAAAGAATAGTAAATGTAATATAAAAAAAACTGTCTGGAAAAACTGCAGATTCCGGAGGCTTTGTCCGGACAGATATTTTAAGAAAGATGAGGAACATATTATGCTTTACCGTTCTGACAGGAAGGGGACACAGCTGTCTATTCTGGGGTATGGCTGTCTCCGTTTTACAAAAAAACATGGTCAGATTGACCTGAAAAAAACGGAAAGAGAAATTCTGGCGGCAATTGATGCCGGTGTGAATTATTTTGATACAGCATATGTTTATGGAGGCAGTGAAGCGGCTCTGGGAACCATTCTGCAAAGAAACAATCTGAGGGAGTCTGTTTATATAGCTACGAAACTGCCCCATTATCTGATCAAGTCCAGAGAAGGTATGGAACGGTGCTTTCAGGAAGAACTGAAGCGTCTGAAAACGGATCATGTGGATTATTATCTGATGCACATGCTGACCGATCTGTCCACCTGGAAAAAACTTTGCGGTCTTGGCGTGGACGACTGGATTCAGGAAAAACTGGATAACGGACAGATTCGCAATATCGGATTTTCCTATCATGGCAATACTGCAAATTTTCTGGAACTGATCGACGCCTATGACTGGGATTTCTGCCAGATTCAGTATAATTATATGGATGAGCACAGTCAGGCAGGGAGAACAGGTCTTCAATATGCGGCATCCCGGGGGATTCCTGTCATTATTATGGAACCGCTGCGGGGAGGCAGACTGGTGAATCTGCTGCCGGAAACGGCAAAGAAAGCATTTGCAGAGGAAGGATGTTCACCGGCAGGAACAGCCCTTCGCTGGCTCTGGGATCAGCCGGAGGTAACCGTGGTTCTTTCCGGTATGAATTCTGTGAAAATGGTAAAGGAAAATGTCCGATGTGCCAGTCATTCGCCGGTGGGCTGCATGAGTAAGAAAGAGCAGAAGCTAATCGAATATGCAAAAGAAGAAATATCCCAAAAGATAAAGGTTGGCTGTACCGGCTGCGGATACTGTATGCCCTGTCCGCATCATGTGGATATTCCGGGGGTATTCCGCTGTTACAATGAGATGTACACCGATACACCCAAAACTGCAAGAAAAGAGTATCTGCGCTGTATGGCATTCCGCAAACAGCCCCACAGTGCCTCCAATTGTAAATCCTGTGGAAAATGCGAAAAGCATTGTCCGCAGGGAATTGAAATCCGCAAGGAACTGAAACTTGCGGCGGCAGAACTGGAAACACCGATATACAAGCTGATCTGTAAAGTAATTTCCCTGCTGAAGCTCTGGTAGATACGATATAATGAACTTTTTATCCTTTTTTTATGGGAAGTTTATGAAGTTTAGAAAAAGAACAGAATTTGTTCACAGAATAGTCATATTTCTCCCGTATACTTTTAAACAGATGAAGGACAGAAACAGACCGAATCCTTCATCGATACTGTGATGGGGACCACAGTATTACGAATAAGTTTTCTTTCTTTTTTCATAGTGAATCTTCTCTGAAAAAATGCAGCCGATCCATGGCTGCATTTTTTTTGCTGTCGGGCTTTTTTGTTCTTTGGGGCTTGCAAAATTCAGAAACTGTGTTTATAATGAGAAAGTCCATAAAACATGCACGATGACGAAAACTACGGAGATGCCCTTTTCTTCAGAGAACCGGCGGCTGGTGTGAGCCGGTGTCAGGTCTTTCCTTTCCATTTTCCAGTGCCCGGTGATGAATCGGAGGTCGGCAGCCTTTATCCTGCCTGATAAGAGATTGCGGGACTTTTGTTCTGCAGTAACGTGGGTGGCACCGCGGAATAATATCAGAAACAGATATTCCGTCCCATGGGTCAGTGATGACTCATGGGATTTTTTTGATTCGAGTTTCAATAATCTTACCGAACGTGGATTGAAACGGAGAATTATCATTTGAAGGGAGATCACTATGTTAGATTTAAAATTTGTCAGAGAAAATCCTGAAATCGTAAAACAGAATATCCGCAATAAATTTCAGGACCATAAACTTCCCCTTGTGGATGAAGTAATAGAACTGGATAAGCAGAAACGTGCTGCACAGCAGGAACGTGACAATCTGAGAGCAGAAAAGAACACACTTTCCAAACAGATCGGCGGCCTGATGAAGCAAGGTAAGAAGGAAGAAGCAGAACAGGTGAAGGCAAAGGTTGCTGCAGATGCTGCACGTCTTACTGAGCTGGAGACACTTCAGACGGAACTGGAAGAAAAGATCACAAAGATTATGATGACCATTCCGAATATTATCGATCCTTCTGTACCGATCGGTAAGGATGACAGTGAAAACGTGGAAGTACAGCGTTACGGCGAACCGGTTGTGCCGGATTTTGAAGTTCCTTATCATACAGATATTATGGAAAAATTCAACGGCATTGATCTGGACAGCGCAAGAAAAGTTGCAGGCAATGGCTTCTACTATCTGATGGGCGATATTGCAAGACTGCATTCTGCAGTTATTTCCTATGCAAGAGATTTTATGATCGACCGTGGTTTCACATACTGTGTACCGCCCTTCATGATCCGCAGCAACGTGGTTACAGGTGTTATGAGTTTTGATGAAATGGATGCCATGATGTATAAGATCGAAGGCGAAGATCTGTACCTGATCGGTACCAGCGAGCATTCCATGATCGGTAAGTTCATCGACACCATTATTCCGGAAGAACAGCTTCCCCATACCCTGACCAGCTATTCTCCCTGCTTCCGTAAGGAAAAAGGTGCTCATGGTATCGAAGAAAAGGGCGTATACCGTATCCACCAGTTTGAAAAGCAGGAAATGATCGTTGTCTGCAAACCGGAGGAAAGTCCCATGTGGTTTGATAAACTGTGGCAGAACACAGTAGATCTGTTCCGTTCTCTGGATATTCCTGTAAGAACTCTGGAATGCTGTTCCGGTGATCTGGCAGATCTGAAGGTGAAATCTGTGGATGTGGAAGCGTGGTCTCCCAGACAGAAGAAGTACTTTGAAGTGGGCAGCTGTTCCAATCTGACAGATGCACAGGCAAGACGTCTGAAAATCCGTGTAAAGGATGAAAATGGTAATAAATATTTTGCACATACACTGAACAATACAGTGGTTGCTCCGCCCAGAATGCTGATCGCGTTCCTGGAGAACAATCTGCAGGCTGACGGCAGCGTACGGATTCCGGAAGCACTTCGTCCTTACATGGGAGGTAAGGAAGTTATTAAATAACAAAAAAGTATTATTACAGATTGACAACAAAAAAGAAATCATTTATAGTATACACATACTCGTTGGAGTATAGTGCAATTGTCCCGTGATGGGGAAAGATTGTATGATGTTTTCGTTTGTATGTTTCTTTTTTCTGATATAGTTGTCTAACGGAGCAGCCCGGTTTATACCGGGCTGTTTCGTTTTTTTTGTGCGCCCGGGGGGCGCATATTCTAAAAAATTGTGAATGTCTGCTGAATAGTTCTTCATTTTTTTAAAAATAGTACTACTTTACAGTTGCATTTACAGCTGTAAATCTGTATACTTATCAGGAACGTTTCTGAAAACTTTTTGTTGTGACCGGGACTTCACAAAATCTGTTTTCAACTGCGTTTCATACAATTATAGATTCATGAGGATGTTTCAGGAAAGGAAATTAATTATGAAAGAATTTTTAAAGAAAAAAGGAGTCAATATCAGTGCAAAGACTTATCTGGTAGACGCCATGGGAGCAATGGCATTCGGTTTGTTTGCATCCCTTCTGATTGGTACGATTTTTGGCACATTGGGTGACAAGACAGGAGTTGAACTGTTTAAAACTATTCAGGAGTACGCCGGTCTGAAAGCAGCCACGGGTCCTGCCCTTGGTGTAGCGATTGCCTATTCACTGCATGCACCGCAGCTGGTTCTGTTTTCAGCAGCTACAGTTGGTTTTGCGGGAAATTCTCTGGGAGGTCCCGTTGGTGCCCTGCTGGCCACCATTGTTGGTGTGGAACTGGGTAAGCTGGTTTCCAAGGAAACCCGTGTGGATATTCTGGTTACTCCTGCCGTTACGATTTTCTCCGGTACCGTGATTGCCATGTTTGTGGGACCTGGCGTATCCGGTTTTATGACTGCATTCGGCAACGTGGTAAAGGCAGCTACAGAGATGCAGCCTTTCCTGATGGGTATCATCGTATCCGCACTGGTTGGTATCGCATTGACACTGCCTATCAGTTCCGCAGCGATCTGTATTATGCTTTCTCTGGATGGCATTGCAGGCGGTGCAGCAACAGCGGGATGCTGTGCACAGATGATCGGCTTTGCCGTTATGAGTTTTAAGGAAAACGGCTGGGATGGTTTCTTCGCACAGGGCCTTGGCACTTCCATGCTGCAGATCGGCAATATTGTGAAGAACCCGAGAGTATGGATTCCGCCGATTCTGACATCCATGATCACAGGTCCCATTGCGACTGTCATTTTCAAAATGGAAAATATCGCAGCCGGTGCCGGTATGGGTACCTGCGGTCTGGTGGGACCGATCGGAGTTTATACGGCCATGAATGAAAGCGGTACCGGCATGTGGGTAGGTATTATTCTGGTTTGCTTCATCCTGCCGGCAGTAATTACATATATTCTGGGTGAAGTATTCCGCAAAATCGGCTGGATCAAAGACGGTGATCTGAAACTGGAAGTGTAATCTGCCTTCAACAAGTAAATAGGATTCCCCCACTTCAAACACCATCGATGTTAAGTGGTGGGTGAGAAAATGAAACTACGCAAGTGGTGGGCGGAGAGCAATCGGTATCCCCCACTTCGTACGACAATTCCACGCGGTTATATGACGCCGCAAGTCGTACTCCGTTAATCTTACCGAGCGTGGATTGAAACAGCGGATAAAAGGAATAACCGATTCGAAATAACATTGGTTTGATGAACAAAAATGAACAAAAGGCAGATGGTTACGAAAAATTTCCCGAATGTTCACAATTCATTCAAATATGAGTCACAGTATTCTCACAAATGGGGTGTAAGATGAAACCATGAAAAACAGAAAGGTTCCATCCGGTACCTTTCGTGAATGAATGGATTACAAGTTTTTTTAGATAGATTTTTTTCATAACTTTCTCCTTTTATTAAACAGAGCGGCTGGAAAAGCCGCTCTGTTT
>JALETI010000205.1 GCA_022781515.1 Lachnospiraceae bacterium | reverse complement strand
ATCTGGTATCTTCCCGGTCGGATTCTTGGCCGGATTTCCTTTCCCATTTTCTGTTTTCTGATTGTGGAAGGATATTGTCATACCCGCAGTGTCAGACGGTATGCAGGCAGATTATTTCTGTTTGCCCTGATTTCTGAGATTCCATTTGATTATGCCTTTTTCGGAAGAATTGTCTATATGGGGTATCAGAATGTGTTTTTTACGCTGTTTCTGGGACTTTTAGCACTGGCATGCTATGATGTGGCAGCAGGGTGGGGAATCCGGGGAGATGAAAAGTGGATGGAGCTTTCCCTGAACCGGAAAGTGATTTACAGTGCAGCTGCAAAGGGAATGATTATCCTGATTCTGCTTGCCGCCTGGTTTTTCCATACGGATTATAATGCCTTTGGTGTTGTGCTGATTCTGGTTCTGTATATCGGACGGAATCGCATGAATCTGAAAAATCAGCAGATGGAAGAACAGGGAAATACCGGACAGTCGGAGAATGTCAGGATATATCAAAGACGATGGAATTATTACGTGACAACAGCGTTTCCTGCTGCTTTGGTTATCATCGGCTACGGACTGCTGAAAGGGTTTTCAATGGAAGGATTTGGTGCACTGGCCCTGATCCTGATTGGTTGCTATAATGGCGAGAAGGGAAATGGACGAATCCCTTCCCTTCTGTTTTATGCCATCTACCCGCTGCATCTTCTGCTTGCGGGATTGCTGTCGGTTTTCCTTGCTGCCTGATGCTTTCAATACACAGGAGACATTATTCCGGATAAACCAGGTTTTCCTCTTTGATGTTGTACAGGGTTTTCAGATATTTTTCGGCCAGCCATTTTGCCATATCCAGATTCTGGTCCAGATAATTTCCGCAGTCCCTTGCAGCTGCACCGGGAATTTCTCCTTCAAAATCACGGATAAATTCAAACATACCGGTAACCAGCTCCACGATGTCTCTGGAATCCAGATCGCCGTTTAACAGCAGATAATTGCCGGTACGGCATCCCATTGGTCCGAAATAAATAACACGGTCAGCCCATGCGGGATGATTTCGCAGATAGGTGGCGCCCAGATGTTCGATGGTATGAAGCTCGGCTGTATTCATAACCGGTTCGCGATTGGGCATGGTCATTCGCAGATCGAATGTGGTGACAACAGAATTGCCGACATGATCTTTACGGGATACATAGATGCCAGGCAGAAGATCCAGATGATTGACAGTAAAACTTGCTATTTTTTGCATGTTGATTTTCCTCCATTTTCTCGCATTGGGTCAATAGAATCCGGCCCATGATACAAACGGATTTCTCCGCAGGGTATTATACACTTTACTCAGTATAAATGAAAAATGGAAAATCGGCAATGACCGGATTCGGGAATGAGCCGTTGTAAGGATAGTTCACACCCTGAGTTGACTTTTGAAAAACCCTGTGATAATCTAATGAAAAAATTATAGTAACATAGGCTTTTTGCGGCCTGAAAGGACATAGGATATGATTAATGATAAGAAAGTGTTATTCAGTGGTATGCAGGCAACCGGTAATCTGACCCTTGGAAATTATCTGGGAGCACTGAAAAACTGGGTAACTCTCTGTGATGAATATGAATGTTTCTATTCTGTTGTTGACATGCATTCTATTACGGTACGTCAGGATCCCGCTACTCTCCGCAAGAGATCCAGAGAACTGCTGATGATCTATATTGCAGCAGGTATTGATCCGGAAAAGAACTGTCTGTATTATCAGTCACATGTACCGGGACATGCAGAACTGGCATGGATTCTGAACTGCTTCACCTATATGGGTGAGCTGAACCGCATGACACAGTTTAAAGATAAATCCGCAAAACACGCAGACAACATCAATGCAGGTCTGTTCACCTATCCCGTACTGATGGCAGCAGACATTCTTTTATATCAGGCAGATGTTGTTCCTGTAGGTATTGACCAGATGCAGCATCTGGAGCTGACCAGAGATCTGGCAGAGCGTTTCAATAATATTTACGGTGATGTATTTACCGTACCGGAAGCTTATATCGGTAAGGTCGGTGCAAAGATCATGAGTCTCCAGGATCCGTCAAAGAAGATGTCCAAGTCGGATGAAAACCCGAATGCCAGCATCTATCTGATGGATGATCCGGATACGATTATGAGAAAGTGCAAGAGAGCGGTAACCGATTCAGAAGGTATCGTTCTGTATCGTGAAGAACAGCCCGGTATCAGAAATCTGATTGATATCTACTCTGCATGTACCAATAAGACCCCGGATGAAATTGTGAAGGAATTTGACGGAAGAGGATACGGAGAGCTGAAGATGGCAGTGGGTGAATCTGTGGTATCTGTACTGAAACCCCTTCAGGAGCGTCACGCACAGCTGGCTAAGGAAAAGACCTACATTGACGGTGTTATTAAAGCCAATGCGGAAAAGGCATCATATGTTTCCAACAAAACACTGAGCAAGGTAAAACGGAAAATCGGTTATCCGGATAAGATCAGATAAGAAATCCTGCGTTTGCAGCAAGTCGATCATACTACAAAAAAGGAACTGCCGCACTAATTCAATTTAGTGCGGCAGCTCCTTTTTTCTGGTTAAAAACAGTTAGGATGTTTATCAGTGATTTTCGTTGTGATTGCTGTGTCCCTGCTGATGTTCACCGGAGCTGTTTCCATTAGGAACACCGATACCGGGCGGCATATTCTGATCTTCAGAATTTGATGAATCAGAGGACTGATTCTGTGCAGCACTTTCGGAAGCGCTTTGTGATGCGGCAATGGATTCTGCCATATGATCCGCTGTACATGTTCCGAGGCTGCCCATGGCAAAGGATTTGTCATCCGATTCTCCACTTGCATCCGCATCCAGAGACATGAAAACTTTTGTTGTAATGTTTGTACAGTTTGCTCCGGCGCGAAGTCCGGATACAGCACAGACACTGATACCGACATGTTTGTCGCAAACCTCTGTGGGGACAGTATCTTCTGTATAGTATTCGGTATAGGTCATATTTCCTCTGGGATCACTGTCGCATACGCCTTCAATTGCCAGTTTGCCGGATTTGGAGCATATGGTTTTGGATACAATTCCCGCAGGCGCTTTGAATCCGGTATCAGGAAGACCGTTGTGAACCCGCTGCATGATGGTTTTCCAGATTTCCTTATGGTACTTCACATTGTTGGAATCGGGAATTTCCTGCATTTCATCAAAACCGGACCATACAACAGCCGTATAATACGGAGAGAATCCTGCAAACCAGATATCACATGTATCGGTTGTGGTACCTGTCTTACCTGCCAGTGACATACCGCTGAAATTGGCAGGACGACCGGTTGCATAGAGTTTGGAGACATTACCTGAACTCTTGTAGGCGGGACCATCCATGGTATCCTGCATGGCATTGGTAAGCAGGTATGCAGTGGTTTCTTTCATTACGGTATGGGATTCCGGTTCATTATCAATGATTACATTACCGTCACTGTCCAGTATCTTCGTGTAGAAGATCGGTTCATTATAAACACCGCCGTTGGCAATGGCAGCGTAAGCTGCAGTGGTTTCCAGATTGGTGACACCGTTGGTCAGACCGCCCAGACAAAGGGAAGGATTAATATCACTGTAAGTCTTTCCGCTGTCGCTGGTGTAGGATTCAACCAGAGTGGTGAACCCGAACTTTTCCAGATATTCAAATGCAAGTGCCGGTGTAACAGTTTCGTTCATACATTTCAGCGTGACAATATTCATGGAGTACATGATGGCCTGACGGATGGTGGAATAGCCCATATAACCCCGTGACCAGTAATTGCTGAAATTCTTTTCGCCAATGGAGTAGGGACCGTCGTAATAAACTGTGCCTAATGTATTGCCGCAGGAATCAAGTGCCGGTGTAAAAGCTGCCAGAACCTTGAACAGAGAGCCCGGTGAACGGGTACTTGATGTTGCACGGTTCAGAGAAAGATTGGTTGTTTTTTTGCCGCGGCCGCCGGAAATGCCGAGAACATACCCGGTATGCTGATCCATCAGTACGAAAGAAACCTGAGGCTGCAGGGTGTAATCAATGCTGGTCAGCTCCCATGTATCTCCCTTGTCCTCGTCACAGACTGTGGCAGCATACTCATCAATGTATTTGTTCAGATTGTCTTCCGTTTTTGCAATGAATTTGAAATCAGGATCTTTGCTGCGGAAGTACTGTTTCAGCTGTGCCTCTTTGTACACATCAGAGGAACCGTCACTGTGGGTTACTTTGATTTTAAAGGTACAGGAGTATTGTGTTCTGGCATCGGAATAATGGGAAGCATCATTCACTTCCTCATCAATAATATTCTGAATGGTGGGATCCAGAGTGGTATAAATCTGAAGACCGCCGCTGTAAAGCAGGTTGGTTGCCTGCTGCTGGGTATACCCGCGATCTTTCTGCAGATCCTCGGAAACCTGTTTGATAACGGAATCAACAAAGTAACTGTTGGGTGTATCCACAGCT
Source organism: Lachnospiraceae bacterium (assembly GCA_022781515.1). GTDB lineage: Bacteria > Bacillota > Clostridia > Lachnospirales > Lachnospiraceae > TWA4. The sequence goes on along the minus strand of JALETI010000205.1, from coordinate 23,597 downwards.
ACGGTATAGGTCTCATTGGTGGCTGCAATCCGTTCATAAACATCATCATCCAGTGCTTCCTGATGCTGCTCCGCAGAGATATACCCCTGTTCTTCCATATCCTTCAATACCTTCTCCATACGATCCCGGTTATAGTCGGGATGACGGATGGGGTTGTATTTGGAGGGATTGTTGGTGATGCCGGCCAGAACGGCACATTCACTTAACGTCAGTTCTGTGTATTCTTTGCCGAAATATCGTTTGGAAGCCTGTGCAATACCGAGGGAGTTATTTCCCAGATTGATGGTATTCAGATAGCTGAGAAGAATATCTTCTTTTGACACTTCCTTTTCCAGCTGAATGGCCAGATACTGCTCCTGTATTTTCCGTTCAATCTTGTCACCCCAGGAATCCTCTTCCAGCCAGTTGGTAAATATGCTGTTTTTGATCAGCTGCTGGGTTATGGTGCTGCCGCCTTCCGATCTTTTGAAACCGGAAGAGATGACCACGTAAGCCGATCGCGCAATACCCTTCAGGTCGATACCGTTATGTTCCCAGAAACGGGAATCTTCAATGGCCACAAATGCATTGATCAGGTTAATGGGAATGGTATTGTAATCCTTGACATTGGTCCGGTTGGAACCTGCCTGTACCAGAGTCTCCAGAAGATTTCCCTCGGAATCATAGATTTTGGACATCTGTTCTTTGGGAATGATATCAGAATTGGAAATTCTGGGTGCATCGTCAATGATCCCCTTTACCATACCTGCCAGAACGGCGATACCGATACATGCAATCAGAAGCATGACTGTAAAGAATGTAAAAATACCGGTAAACACTTTTCGTGATTTTTTCTTTTCACGATTGGAGTTCTTCTTATCGAGTTCCTCCTGTGTTCCATTTTTTCCTAAATTCATACACAATATCCTTTCTTATTAATACACCTGGTGCATTGAACTATAAATATCCGGTTCATAATAATTCAATGTATCAGGTTTTAACTGTATCTGACTTGACTTTGTATGTCATGAAATCTATTATATCAAAGTTTTCCCATAAAATAAATATTTGGAAGTATTAAGTTTTACTTATCGCAGACAGGTAGCTTTTTCCTGAAAATTAATGAAATCTGCAGGAAACCTTAAGATTTTCAAAAGATGTACGGGTGCAAACCGGATTGATTTATGATATGATACTACCAGCCATATCACTTGCCTGATTTTTCATCTGCTACGTTGTCGTCAATTGCCGTAGCCACCGCTGCGCCTCATTTTTTCGTCATGCATATGAAAAATCATACTGCGTGGTTCTGAATCAATGTCATTTTGAAGGATATATTGCGATGAAAATAACTTTTCAATCCGGTCATTTTCATTTATACTGATGCTGAATGATGATATGTACTCTTGAAAAAGATTCCGAGAGTACATTGACCTGTACAGGAGAGATATATGATAGAATCCTACAATACCGTCTATATGGGCGGAGAAGAAGAAATCGTTGAGAAAAAATCTCGTTTTATTGCTGTTCTGGAGCACGTGGAAACAGAGGAGGAGGCACTGGCATTCATCGAATCGGTACGAAAAAAACACTGGAGCGCAAGACATAACTGTTTCGCCTATATCATCGGTACGGAACAACCCATGATGCGGTGCAGTGATGACGGAGAACCATCCGGTACCGCAGGAAGACCGATGCTTGATATTCTGACCGGAGCCGGACTCTGCAATGTTGTTGTGGTGGTAACCAGATATTTTGGCGGAACCCTGCTTGGAACCGGCGGTCTGGTACGTGCATATTCCGGAGCGGTAAAAGCCGGTCTGGAAGGCAGCATGGTTATTACCAGAAAACTGGCAAAACAGATGGTGGTTGCCTGTGATTATACATGGATTGGAAAAATTCAGTATCTTGCGGCACAGAATCATCTGAAAACCATGGAAACAGAATACGGAGAAACCGTTCGTTCTGTACTGCTGGTACCGGTATCTCAGTCTGACCGTTTCCTGACTGAAGTGGCGGAAGCCACCAATGGACAGGCAGAAGTTACGGAACAGGCAGAAGTATATTATGCAGAAGCAGACGGAGAGTGTCTCCTGTTTGATCATTAAGAATTCCATTTCGGCAATCAGAAGGATTGCCGCAGAAGCCATCAGGCAGTATACGAAAAGAAGGAAAAGAGGTAAAAATGATGTTTACATATGATGATGCAGTAAAAGCCATCGATGCAATTCCGAAATTTCTGGAAGCTCCTTCGGTGGAGCATACAAGAGCTGTTCTGGATGCCATCGGTGCACCGGATCAGGGAATGAAAATCATCCACGTGGCAGGTACCAATGGCAAAGGTTCTGTCTGTGCTTTTGTCACAGGGATGCTGTCAGCTCTCGGGATGAAAGTGGGAACCTTCACTTCTCCCCATCTGATTAAGATGAATGAGCGTATCAAAGTGAATAACGAGCCGGTTTCGGATGAAGAATTTCTGCGTTCGTATCTTACGGTAAAGGAAAAATGCAGTTCACTGGGAGATATGAATTATTTTGAATATCTGTTTGCCATGGGTATGGATATCTTTTCCCATGCGGATCTGGATTATGTGGTTCTGGAGGTGGGACTCGGCGGACGTATGGATGGAACCAATGCCATTGTTCCACCTGTTTGCTGTGCCATCACATCCATCAGTCATGATCATGTGGAAGTTCTGGGACATACCATTCCGGAAATTGCCCTGGCAAAAGCCGGGATTATTAAACCCGGGGCAAAAGTGGTTTATGATGCATCCAGACCGGAGGCTTCTGAAGTGATTTGTAAAGAAGCCGCTCTTTATGGTAATGATGTGACAGGGGTGGACGCATCCTGGTTTGAGCGGGCAGGACTGGAAAATGGCAATCTGGTGATTGATGTGAAGAAGGGACCGCTGACAGGCAGACGGCTGACCATTCCATTTATTGCAGATTATCAGGCAGTAAATGCGCTTCTGGCTGTTTCTGTGGTTGACAGTCTCGGATATTTGGAGACAGAAGACCAGAAAGAAATTGCCATGAGAGGTATTATGATGACGAAGTGGCCGGGACGTATGCAGCAGGTTATGCCCGGAGTTTATATTGATGGTGCCCATAATGAGGACGGCATCGGAAAGTTTGTACAGGCGGTGGGAGCAGTCTCCTGCAGCGGTCGTAAAATGCTGTTATTCTCAGCAGTAAAAGAGAAAGATGTGGATCTGATGGCACGCCACATCGGCATGGAAGCTGATTTTGATCAGATCACCATTACGGAAATTGAAAACTCCAGACAGCTCGGCTGTGAAATTCTGGCAGAGCAGCTGAAAAAATACTATGATGGTCCGGTGGACATCTGCCCCGGTATTGATCGTGCATTTGAAAAAGCACTTGCAGAAAAGAAGGATAACGATATACTTTTCATTGCAGGTTCCCTTTATCTGGCGGGAAGTGTGATGGAAATTCTGGAGAAAAAGCAGGTATAAAGGAGAATTATGATTGATTTTGAAGAAGAATTGAAAAAATTTGTTCCCAGCGAAGAAATTGATTCCGAATCTACTAAAGTTGATACAGAAAAACACCGGGATATTACCGATGTACTGATGGAATTACTGAAAGACTGACAGGTGGTGAAACATCATGAAATGCTGTAAATGCAATGCAGCGTTGACCAGACAGGATAAGGTATGCCCGTCCTGCGGGATGCCTCTGAAAGCGTATCGTCGTTTGGTCCACATGGCAAACAGTTATTATAATACAGCACTGGAGTGTGCGAAAAGAAAGGATCTGTCCGGCGCAATTATGGCTCTGGAACAGTGTCTTCAGCTCAATAAACGGCAGACCAGTGCCAGGAATCTGTATGGTCTGATTCTTTTCCGTCTGGGAGAGTTTGGAAGAGCAGCCAGACAATGGAAACTGAGCATGCGTTTTGATCCGGAGGATCACCGGGCAGAAGAACTGTATCAGAAAGCTTTCGGAAACCGAACGGATCTGGCTCGCTTCCGGGATCTGGCCAGTAAGTATAATCTGGCTCTTCAGTCGGCAAAAGATGGAGCCCTGGATCTGGCACAGATTCAGCTGAAAAATGTTCTGGAAGAATATCCGCATTATGCAAAGGCGGCGAAACTGATGGCCCTGATCTGCCTGAAACAGCAGGATTATGCGAGAGCATGCCGTGTGCTGACTCCCCTTCTGGAGATCAATACCACCGATACCCTGGCACAGTATTATATGGAAGAAGCCATAAAAGAGGGCGGCCGTTTTCTGGAAGAAGAAATTGAAATCCAGGAGGAGCAGGAGGAAAGGGAACGACAGGAAGTCATTATTCCGCCTTACAATGAAAAAAATGAACTCCTTCATGATTTTCTCTGCATAGCAGGCGGACTGCTTCTGGGAATACTGGCCTGTATGTTTTTGGTTTTCCCTTCTGTCAGACAGCGTATGATTGATGAGAATAATGCACAGATTATGTCCATTGGAGACAATCTGTCTGCCAAAGAAGTTGAAATCATGTCACTGGAAAGCAAACTTTCGGATCTGACTGATGAATTGAAACAGACCCAGGAAAAACTGGAAGGATATACAGGTACCAATGGTGTTATGAGCGCATATACCAACCTGATCCGTGCAATGAATTATTTTGTAGCGCAGGATTATCTCAATGCATCTTCGGCATTTACAGCCATAGATGTGAATGCTGTGAGTGATTCCGAATATATTGCCGCATATAATATGATGAATGAAAAACTTCATTCAGATGGAATCGATCAGCTGTTCAATCAGGGATACAGTCTGTTTAAAAAATATAAATATGATGAAGCTGTGAATTATCTTCAGGAATGCGTGAAACTGAAACCGGACTATGTGGAAGCATATTACTGGATCGGACTCTGTTATTATAACAAAGGAGACAAGGAAACAGCAAAAACATACCTGTACAAAGTACAGAAAGAATACCCCGATTCCGTATTTGCATCCAGAGCACGGGACATCATGCCCTACGACGAACAAACAGAAACAACAACTGCACAACAATAAAACGATTACAAAAGAGGTTGCCAAAACAACCTCTTTTTTTTCGTAACTATTCAGCAGAGCAGCATTACAGAAGCGGGCGGAGCGCAAGCTCGCTTGCAAGAGCCAGACCGATTATGTAATGATATTCGGCGTTTAGCCGAATGAGTAATTTTCGGAGAAAATTACGAATGCCTGCTGAATAGTTACGAAAAGAGAGAAGAGCAAACAGCAGAGCAGCATTACAGAAGCGGGCGGAGCGCAAGGCATGCCTGCTGAATAGTTACGAAAAGAGAGAAGAGCAGAACAGAAAGAAAGGAGAATATAAAATGCTTGATAATTCAAACAGGCAGGATATGGTAGTTTATGAAAAGGATGGTGACGTCCTGTATATCCGTCTGCCGGTGGAATTTGATCATTTTGCTTCCAGAAATATGAAAGTGGAAACGGAGGCACTGGTAACTGCGGCAGAAATCCGGAATGTGGTATTTGATTTTACCAGGACAGAGTTTATGGACAGTACAGGGATCGGCATTTTGATGGGGCGGTATAAATATATGAAATACATCGGGGGCAATGTATATGTCTGGCATGTGGGACCCCATATCAGAAGAATGCTTGATGTAAGCGGAATCAGTAAACTGATAACAGAACTGGAAGGTTAATGGAGGTGTACAATGGAAACAGGATTCAGGATGGAATTTGATACGGTACCCGGCTGTGAAGGCTTTGCCAGGGTAACAGCGGCGGCATTTGCCGCCAGGATTAATCCGACTGTCGAAGAACTGGAGGAACTGAAAACCGCCGTTTCAGAGGCAGTAACAAATTGTATGATACACGGATATGAGGGAAAAATCGGCATTGTCCGTATGGAGGTACATATTCTCGGAAGAACCGTTACCGTGGTTATTTCCGATTCGGGAAGAGGAATTGAAAATGTGGAAAAGGCATTGCAGGCATGCTATACAACAAAACCGGAACTGGAGCGTTCCGGAATGGGGTTTACGTTCATGCAGCTTTTTATGGATCATGTGGAAGTAAAGTCCTCGCCGGCGGATGGAACAACCGTAACCATGGTGCGCCGATTTGAAGACCATCCGGAAGAACTGAAACCCCGCGGAAAGGGATGAACTGTTGGATTTTGCATCTTTGCTCAGAGAAGCACAGCAGGGAAACAGAGAAGCAAGAGATCGTCTGATCTGCGAGAACATGGGTCTGGTCTGGAGTGTGGTCAGACGATTCAAAGGAAGAGGACAGGATCCGGAAGACCTGTTTCAGATCGGCAGCATAGGACTGATGAAAGCAGTGGATAAATTTAACCTGGACTATAAAGTGTGTTTTTCAACTTATGCGGTTCCCTTAATAGCTGGTGAAATCCGACGTTTTCTGCGAGATGACGGTCTGATCAAGGTCAGCCGTTCTCTGAAAGAACAGGCTTATAAAGCCGGTGTGGCAAGGGAACAGCTGGGGATGGAACTGGGCCGTGATCCCACATTGGAGGAACTGGCAGAACGGATGGGGCTTTGCGTGGAAGAAGTGGCAGCTGCCATGGAATCCGGAGCAGAAATTGAGTCTCTCCAGAAAACAATCAGCAGGGGAGATGGAAAGCAGATTACACTGATGGATCGGCTGGAAGAGGAAAAAGATGCCAATGAGGAAATAATCAATCAGCTGGTGGTGGATCAGCTGCTGTCCAGGCTTCTGCCCCTGGAAAGGAAATTGCTGGAATTACGGTATTTTCGAGAGCAGACACAAACACAGACAGCAAAGGAGCTGGGAATTACACAGGTTCAGGTATCAAGACTGGAGAAGAAAATACTGGAACAATTGCGGAGAAAACTCAAAGACTGACAGAAATCTTGCATGTAATGGAGGATTCTGTTATAATCGTGGAACTACATATAGGAAACAGTTCATCCTGTGGTGAGAGTCTTATCAGGCTTCCCATGGGTTTGATCTGGATTGGTTTGAACCGGAAAGAAGTACATGATGAATTTCAATCAGATGATAACAGCCCTGCCAAAGATATTTCATAAAAAGGATTCGATTCCGAAACAACCTTTAATCTCTGCATGGGGCAGGGAATTAATGCAGCAGATACAGGAAAAAGACAGCTTCAGGGAGAACACTGCAGAAGCAGCTGACACGGGAATTCCGAAGGCAGATAATGCCGGAGAGATTCTTTCCGAATACCCCAGACCGCAGCAGGTGCGTCTGAATGGTTCCGGTGAAGTGGGAAGATATCAAATCCTCAACGGATGGTGGAAATACGCAATTATGACTTCGCGGAAAGTACCGCAGGAGTGGGATGGCAATATTCTGGTGCCGTTTTCACCGGAAACGCTGCTTTCTACAGTGCAGAGACAGCTGAATCCGGATGAATTTCTCTGGTACGAAAAAGAGATTGACGTGGAAGCATATCCGGAGAATCAGAGAGTTCTTCTGCACTTTGGTGCTGTGGATCAGAACTGTGAAGTTTATATGAACGGAAAACGTATGACAGTCCATTCCGGCGGCTATCTGCCATTTACTGTGGAGGTAACCGGAAAAATACATGAAGGAAAAAACAGGATTCATCTGTGTGTCACCGATTTGTCAGAAACATCATGGTACACAAGGGGAAAACAGAAACTGAAATCCGGCGGAATGTTTTATACTGCACAAAGCGGAATCTGGCAGACCGTATGGCTGGAATGGGTCCCCATGCACTATATTGAATCCCTTCAGATTACACCTGTATATGATGAAGAGAGGATGGATATCAATATTCATATCAACAGTCCTTCCCGGCAGGGAGTTATGGGGGATCGTTCTTCTGACAGGGAGATGATTCACCTGAAGCTTTATGAACCCGTTATCGATCTGTGCGGTACAGCAGATGGCGCACATCAGCTGTGCAGGGATGAGAAACATATTCTGCGAAAGGCGGATCTGGAAATGGAACCATACAGGCAGGATGCAATTACCCGGAGTTATCATGCCAGGATTCATGTCCCGGATAAAAAAAGCTGGTCACCGGATACACCTTGGCTCTATGGTCTGCAAATTGATACCGGAGAGGACCATCTGGCTGTGTATGGAGCCATGCGTTGTTTTTCAGTGGAAAAGGATGAAAAAGGAATTCCACGTCTGTACCTGAACCATACTCCATGCTTTATGAATGGGGTTCTGGATCAGGGTTACTGGCCGGAATCCCTGATGACACCACCTGCGGATGAAGCTATGATTTCCGACATTGCCGGAATGAAATCCCTCGGATTTAATATGCTACGAAAGCACTGTAAGCTGGAACCGGACAGATGGTATTATCATTGCGATCATCTGGGAATGCTTGTGTGGCAGGATATGGTGAATGGAGGCCGGGATTATGATATGATGAAACTCTGTTATCTGCCGACATTTCTGCCCTTTTTCTTTGGAAAAAGAAAAGACAGCCGAAAAGCAGATTACCATGTAACGGGAAGATCCAGTGAAAAGTCCAGAGAAACCTGGAAAATGGAAACCGCAGAAACGGTAAGGCATCTGTATAATCATCCTTCCATTGCAGCATGGGTTCTGTTTAATGAAGGATGGGGACAGTTTGACTCGGAAGCATGCTGCCGTGAAGTACGAAAACAGGACTCCACCCGATTCCTTGATGCAGCCAGCGGATGGTTTGATCAGAAGGCAGGAGATCTGCGGAGCGTGCATAATTACTTCCGCCCCCTCAGGGTGGAAAAAGACAGACGCCCCTTTGTTTTATCTGAATACGGCGGATATATCCGAAAAATTCCCGGTCATATACAGAAGAATAAAAGCTATGGTTACGGCACCTGCAAAAGCAGTGAATCTTTTCAACATACATTCGAGAAACTGCAGGAAACCATACGGTCCCTGATTCCGGAAGGACTGTGTGCAGCTGTTTACACCCAGGTTTCCGATATCGAAGAAGAACTGAACGGAATCGTTACCTACGACAGAGCTGTATGGAAGGTGATAAAAAAAGAGAAACAGGCCGGAGAGTAATGGTTCGGATCATACATAATTTTGCAGAACGGTGAAATACTACCCTCGTAATGTCTGTATACAGACAGATACGGGGGTGTTTTTATGTCACAGAAGAGTCCGGATCATATGACGTATAAAAATGAAACGGTATATATCCTGTTTAAACAGGTGCAGAAGGTTCCGGAACAGAAAGTTCTGCTGGGTCAGGCTGGAAAAATTCACTGTTCCACCGGAGAAATTGAAGCCGGATGCAGATGTCTTCAGCTGTATCGTTTTCGGGAAAAAGAAGAGAAAAAAGGATTTTCTGTTCTGGAGGTGATTGCGTTGATTGAATCCCATTATCCGGGAATAACGGTAAATAATGTGGGGACACCGGATTTTCTGCTGGAATATGAGGGTGCCAGAAGTTCTTCGAAATCTCTTGCCATACTGAAGGTAATACTGGTCAGTATTTTTGCCTTTTTCGGAGCCGCTTTTGCCATTATGACCTTTAATAATGATGCCGATGTGGCGAATATTTTTACAGACCTGTATCAATGGTTTACCGGAAGAGATCCGGAAGGACCTACTGTTCTGGAAGCGGGATATTCTCTGGGCCTTCCATTTGGGATTCTGTTTTTCTTTAATCATATCGGAAAAAGAACGGATCGAAAGGATCCGACACCTCTGGAGGTTCAGATGCGTATCTATGCCGATGATCATGCGACCAGTGTGATCCAGAAGGAGGAAGAAGGATGATGCAGGTGTTTTTGTTTTTCCTTGGGCTGTGCAGCGGAGGAATTATTGCGGCAGGGCTGTTTTCTTTTATTGTGTCCATTGGCGTCATAAGCCGTGTCATTGATAAAACCCATACGGAAAAACACATCCGTTTGTTTGAGATGTTTCTGGCAGCCGGGGCAACAGCAGGCAATCTGCTGAATCTGTATCAGGTTGCGATGCATCAGTGGGTATCCTATCCTGTAAGTATCATTTACTTATGCGTACAGGGAATTACTGCCGGAATTTTTGCAGGGGTGCTGGTTATGGCTCTGGCAGAAACTCTGAATGCTTTGCCCATTTTCTGTCGGAATCTTCATATGATGAAAGGATTGAAATATGTGATATTTTTTCTGGCATTGGGAAAAGGAACAGGAGCGATTCTGGATTTCATGATCAGTGCTGCCGGATGAGATTGTCCGATCAGAAACAGGAAGAAAGGGGAAAAGAAAGCATATGACAACACAACAAAGTTCACAGAACCGAAATATGAAAAAATCCCAAAAACGTCCTGCAGCAGCAGGCAAAGAGATGCGGCCCGGAGATTATGAGACGGGTCTGAAGAAAGGCATGACACCTGAGGAGTATAAGCAGTATGTGAAAGAAATAACGCCAACGAATAACACATGGAAGGACACCTGCCGTGCATTTCTGACCGGCGGAACCATCTGCCTGATCGGCCAGATGATTCGAAACTGGCTGACGGGCAGTCTGGATATGGGAAAAGAGGATGCCGCTGTATGGACATCCATTATCCTGGTGGGATGTGCAGTTCTGCTGACAGGATTTAACCTGTATGGAAAACTGGTGAAATGGGGAGGTGCAGGCGCACTGGTACCGATCACAGGATTTGCCAACTCTGTGGCATCACCTGCCATTGAAGCCAGAGTGGAAGGACAGGTATTCGGAATCGGATGTCAGATTTTTAAAATTGCCGGTCCTGTCATACTGTATGGCACCTTCGCCAGCTGGGTCCTTGGAATAATTTACTGGATATTCCGTGTATGAAGAAAGGGGATGTCCAGTTTCCGTTTCAGCCCATATCTCTCCTTCCGGGACACACTCTCGTTCAGGTCCAAACGCAGCGGATTCTAAACTCTCGTCCTTCCTTTGGGAAGGACGATCGCTAAGAACCGGCGTTTGAAATGGTCCCTTGAAGGAGGGATATTGGGCTTTCACTGGAGCATTGATGCAGCCCTTTTCAATCACCGGAAGTAGTTTTTCTGATATTCGTAGATTTTCTGTGTAAGAGCTTCGATCAGGTAACAGACAGGGATGGATGTGGTCATATTGAGTTCTCTTACCGGAGAATAAATACATATGACAGGCATATAGTAGGAAAAATTCAGATCGGTCATCCGGGCTATGGTGGATTTTTCCGTGTTGGTAATACTGATTGTTCTGGCTTTCTTCTGTTTGTATCCGTTCAGCATGGAAATTATTTCTGCGGTTTCTCCACTGACAGAAAAGGCGATAACCAGTGTATCGGGAATATCGTGTACGGGAACCGGATAGAAAGAGTCTAGGATCGGGACAGCGGAAAGTCCTACGTTAGCCAGAAAACGGGAGGCATACTGAGCCATGCTGCCGCTGGTTCCGGTACCGATCAGAAGAATCTGATTTGCATCCAGGCACATCTGTGCTGCCTGCTCCAGTGTCTTATCCAGTTCCAGATTGCTTGAGGCATTCTGGAGATACTGAATGGCGGAAAGGGGTGTTGCCGTATGGAAAGCAGCGCCTGTAATCCGGTCATTTTCTCTGTTCAGCTGATATTTAAATTCCGTATATCCGCTGCAGCCCAGTTTCTCACAAAATCGCATGATCGTAGTGGTGGAAACACCGGTTTCACAGGACAGGTCACGAATGTTCATGTGGACAGCCCGATCGGTATGAGAAACCACATAGTTATAGACTTTTAATTCACGCTGATTCAGTGTACTGATTTTTTCATGGGAAAATAAACTCATATAGGTTCTCCATTCTTCATAGATCGTTTTCATGTGCTTCAGGAATTTTTTTGACACATGGATTGTTACGAGTAATTTTTCCGATGGGGGGAATCGGGATGAATTGGTTTATTTTATCATGGAAAGAATGGTCGGGCAAGCAGTCTGTTACAGAAAAAAAACAGGAAATCATCTGGGTTTATTGACAAAATATCCAAAAATTCCGACAAATTATCCTGTATAAATACTTTTTTCTTTACAAAGAAAAGAAGAAATCATATAATCAGATTATCTCGGCCCGAATTCGAAATAAAAAATGTCTGCTGTACATACTGGATCCGGTGTCAAATATCACGAAGGTTCGATTTGAATATTCTTCGAAAAGATAAAACACGGAGGTGTGCGGAATGTTTACACATGAAGTTTTATCCACATTAAATGAACTGGAAATATCCATTTACAATCATATTGTTAAGAATCAGGATAAAATCGCAACAATGAAAATCAGGGAGCTGGCAGAGGAAGCTCACGTTTCAACGGCTACCGTGCTGCGTTTCTGCAAGAAAATCGGGTGTGAAGGATACAGCGATTTTAAACTGAAGTACAAGGAGTATCTGAAGAATGAGCAGAAGTATTCCGTATATGACAATGAAACCAATCTGAAGAATCTGACCGCATGGGTTGCTTCATCAGAATATACGGAATGCATTGATCATGCCTATGAGATGCTGAAAAATACAAGCAGAATTATTTTTCTGGGAGTGGGGTCTTCAGGAGTCCTTGGTAAATACGGTGCCAGATATTTCTGTAATGTGGGACGATTCAGCCTGTACGTGGATGATCCCTTTCTGCCGATTCTGCAGGATTGTCCCGAATCGACGGTAGCGATTGCCATATCTGAATCCGGTTATACCAGAGAGACCATCCATCTTACCAGTCAGATGAAGGAACATGGAATCCGGATTCTGACCATTACCAACAACGGGGCATCCACACTGGCAAAAATATCCGATTATAATATTGTATATCATGTCCCGGAAATGACGGTTAATTCCACCAATATCACAACTTCCCTGCCGGTAATCTATATTCTGGAGGATCTGGCCATGCGGTTTCATAATGACCGGATGGAAAAACTGAAGGAAGAGGAACGGTGTAAGCCGGCAGAAGAAGCAGATTAAATGTACATATAGATAGAATTTTATAGATAGAATTTCATAAACAGAATTTCAATTCAATGCCTGCAGAAATAAAAAAGCCTCCCGGATTCATCAGAATCCGGGGGGCTTTAATCATGAATTATGAATTCAGATATAAATTATGCAAGTTTCTTGTAAAGAGTAATGAACTCTTCAGCAAATGCACGAGCTGTTTCAGCAGCCATGAGCTGATCTTCTGCATGGATCAGAAGCAGGCAGGGAGTTAATTCACCGTTTGCTTCTTTTGTCAGCAGATCTGCATGACCGTGATGGCCCTGAACAAAGGCTTCATCACCCTGTTTGATGCATGCTTCCGCTTCTTCAAACTGACCTTCTTTAGCCAGCTGGATCGCATTCATAAAACAGGAACGAGCTGTACCTACATAAGTAATGATCTGGAAACACGCCATTTCTAATTCTTCACTCATGTTAATACCTCCTTAATATGAAAGGTTAAATTTTACCAGTCGTCGTCATCGTCATCTGCAGCATTTGCAGCATTCTGTTCGTTTTCTAATGTCTGAGCATCCAGCTTCTTTAAGAAGGGGAAGTAGATAGCGAATGATTCAGCCATAATAACAATCTGCAGCAATGCTGTTCTCCAGCCGCCGATCAGCATACCGGAGATAATGGGCGGTGTGGTCCAGGGTGCTACAATACCTCTGTACATGGGTGCAAGACCAAGGTAGATAGCGAAGTACTGAGTCAGACCTGCAACCATGGGAGCCAGGATGAAAGGAACTGCCATAATGGGGTTCATAACGATAGGCAGACCGAACAGCAGAGGCTCGTTGATCATGAAGATAGCAGGACCGAGTTCCAGCTTACCAAGAGATTTCAGAGTTGCAGATTTAGCAAAGAACAGCAGGAAGATAACAATACCCAGAGTACATCCGGAACCGCCAAGGTTTACCACGTTATCAACGAACTGCTGAGTTACGATATGACCGCCGTTGGCAACTGTCAGTTCTTTACCAGCTTCAAACAGTGCCTGGTTGTCCATGTAGTTTGCTGTCCACAGACCTGTAAGGATACCGGAAACGATGGAAGAACCATGTACACCGAAGAACCACAGGAAAGGAATCAGGAATGTGGTAGCCAGAACACCGGGTACGGAGTCTGACAGACCCTGCAGAGGAGTCTGAACGATGGTATAGATCAGTTCGATGGGAGTCTGACCGAATGCCATTGTGGTAATTGCATATACCGCATCAAATGCTGCAATAATTACAATACCGGGGATCAGGGATGCGAAAGAGTTTACAACACCCTGAGGTACACCTGCAGGCATCTTGATGGTGATTTTCTTTTTGATGAACCAGGAGTATGTAACACCTACTAACAGACCGCAGATGATGGCGCCAACCATACCCTTGCCGCCTGCCCATGCACCGATGTCAAATACATTGGTAACTTCACCAGCTTTATGGGGCTGGATCAGGAAGAATGCGTTCAGTGAAACGATTGCACCGCCCAGAGGTTCGATACCTTCCAGTTTACAATAGTTATAAGCAATACCGATTGCTGCAACGAAAGCGCTGACAGCGAAAGTTGAGCTGTAGGCCTGATCGAAGATAGCTGCAAGACCTGTTTCAGCAAAGAAATTTGCTACTGCAGGAATGGGGAAACACTCCAGAATCAGGAAAATGGAACCTACAATGATGGGACTGATTGTCAGAATCATACCTTCCTTAAGAGCCTGTACACCCTTTGTATTAACAAAGGCCAGAACCTTAGGGAGGAGTTTGTCATTAATAAAACTTCCCATTGATGAATCCTCCTAAAACATATGTAATTGTATCAGATAATCCTTCCGGAAACGGGGACAGGCTGAAGAAGCCTGAGGGTCAGCCTGAAACCGGATGAATTATTTCGTAAGGGACCGTCTGAGGAAAACAGACTTTAAAAGAACGTGTCACAGCAGGGGGATACACCGGTGAAGTGACACGTTCCGGAATGATAAAACAGGGGCAATAATTATTTGTTCTTTGCAAGTTTGAAAGCAAACTTCAGAACGTTCATACCGTTGCAGGTACCGTAATCAGCCATGGGGATGACATCAACCGGAACACCCTTAGGACCGCAGATACCTTTGGCTTTGTTCAGCTGGAAACCTACCTGAGGTCCGAGCAGAGCAACATCAACGCCATCCAGTCTGGATTCCATTTCGCCGATGGGATACGCTGCGATATCAACATCTTTGCCTTTTTCCACTGCAGCAGCTTTCATCTTTTCAACTAAAACACTGGTAGACATACCTGCAGCACAGAATAAACGAATAACCATGGGTTAAATCCTCCTTAAATTTGCAAATGATGCCTGCAATATCCGGTCTGTAAACGGATATTACAAACAGGTGAATTAGTGCTGTACCGGATTTGTAACTGTATCCGGATTCCCGATTTGTCAGAATATTATCAGAATATCCTGACATCCTGATACAGAACACAACCGGAAGAGCCGTAATTCGTTTCAGTGTGTTTCATAAGCGCTTATGTATATGTTCTTTTTTTACTACAAATTTCAGTTAAAATCAATGTTTTCGTATGATTTTGACAGAAATTTTTTCAAAAATAAAAATGTTACGCAAAAAAAACAGAACTGTAATTGGCGAATTGGTATATTTATCTGCATAATTGCAACAAAAACAGCAACAAATTATAAAAATGAACCATTGCATTTTCAAAAAAAAGAAACAATTGTTACACAAACACATGTTAAACTGGGATGGCTTATACCAGAGAGGTCAGACCGTGTTCCTTCATATATTCATCTCGCAGCAGCTGATACAGTTCTGCCATGGCAGCCGTTTTGTAGGGGTAAACAATCAGGACACCTGCGATATGTGAAGTCATATTGTCCAGAATGGTCCAGCCGATGAAAGAAAGATCCAGTTTAAACAGATTCATTTTCTGCCCCCGCATCAGTTCTTTGCTGAGACGAAATGCATCTCTGGTTGTGATATCCTTGTAATCTGCCAGAAGAAAAGGAATCATACGGTATTCATAGTATTTGATCACACCGGGTACAATCAGCAGAATGGTAAAAAAGATCTGCAGGAATCGTCTTAACAGCATGGTTACGATAACAACTCCGTAGTTGTCCAGAATATGAAACATTACCTTGGGGCTGGTAGGTTTCTCCGGATCAGCAGCAGAGTTTTTCAGGAAAAAGTGACAGGATGCAGCCTCAATGGGACCTGCAATCATGATATAAATCAGAACAGCAAGAAGTGCCATACCGACTGTCATATATCCCATCCAGCTGTAGGGAAGCAGACTCATCATCAGGGTACCCCAGTTGGTACGGTCAATCACGGCGCCGACATCACCGCCGTAAACCAGAGCGGAAGTCAGGGCTGCAACCATACTGCTGGTTGCATCGGTGGTATTGGTTCCGGTGGTCACCCGTTCGAAAACCATATTAAAACTGATTACACCGGTAAAAATCATCGTAACCAGTGAAACCAGAATTGCCCGAAGGGCATTTTTTCTGTAAGCCAGCATGCCGGCCAGTTTCACATCTTTTCGTCTCCAGAACATGAATAAACATCCTCCTTTATCATTTTGTTTTGCTTTTTGGTTTGTCCCATAGTGTAACATGAAATAGTGAAACTGTAAATGCGACAACGACCCTGCGTTTAGCCGGATGAGTATTTTTCAGAGAAAAATACGAATGCGCTGCTGAATTGTAATAAATATCTGATTGCAATTCGATATACTATCAGTTGAAAAAAATCTTTATTTGTGGGATACTGAAAAGTGTATTAATAGAAATTTGGCAGTGTGTCAGATGATTCAGGAGGAGTAAACTATTTTTCTGTCCAGAGAACCCACAGTTACCGCAGAGAACATAAAAACAGCAGTAAATAATAAAAAGTGTTGATTGGAATAACCGGAGTGTTGATTATGAAGCGTTACCGAGGAATTGAAGAACTTCCCATATTCCGTGGGGTCAGTAAAGATACCATTCACCGGATGTGTACCCATGGGAAAATTGTGACCATGAAAAAAGGTACCGTCTGTTACCGTGCCAATGACAGACAGAGTGATATCTATATCCTGCTGGATGGACAGGCAATTATTTATACCCTGACCCGCTGCGGCAATCGAAAGATTATTTTTATTCTGGGAGGCGGAGAATTTCTGAACGAAAGCATCATAACACCCGGCAAAACAACGGTGTTCTGCGATGTGATAGCAGAGAGCAGAGTATTTGTTATCAAAAACGATGTATTCTGCAAGCTGATGGAAAAGGATTTTACGTTGGTAAAAGCGGTGATGAAGATCCAGGAACGGAAACTCTGGCGGACCAGTCATCAGCTGAAAAACACGCTGGGAAGCATCTATCTGGAAAAGAAACTGGCAGCCAAGCTGTGGAAACTGGCCAGGGATTTCGGAGAACCGGTGTATAAAAAGGGAATTTCCGGTAATCCGGAAAAAGAAAATATCCGCATTGGAGTCAGCCTCAGTATTACCTTTCTGGCGGATATGCTGGGAGCCCCCCGTGAAACCACATCACGACTCTGTAAAAGTCTTTCCGAACGGGGGTTTATTCAGATGGAGAAAAAGACCATTATTGTGCGGAATATGGACTGTCTGTCCAATTTTTATAAAAATCACTGCGGTGAAGAATGCCATTGCAGCAAAAATTAATGGATGTGTGTAAACCGAATATGTAAAATGGATCTGCAAAATATGTAAAATGGACCTGCAGACAGAAAAATCCGTGAGATACTGTGAGATATCTCACGGATTTTTTTTTCGGCGTCTGATATCATGAAGCCAGAAACCATCTGACACCGGATTGATACCGTGACACGCAGAAAGGAGTCGCATATGGGATATTCATTAACAAAAGAAAATATGGATGCCATCTTTGCTTCCTTAAGCAAGGCATATGATATTTTCGCACCGCACGTATTTGAGCAGGAGGCATGCTTCTCGGACCAGGACAATATCCGTTATGCCAGCGTAACCTCTCTGGATGAAATTGAATTTGAAAAAAAGAGCGAGTATTCATTTAAGGAGGCTTTACTGGCAGTTCAGCAGAATCTGTTTTATTTCACGGAAGATGAAGTGACAGTTCCGAAGATTTCTGACAAAGGAATCCTGATTTTCCTGCGCAGCTGTGATCTGCATGCTGTAAAAAGACTGGATCAGATCTATCTGAACAATGGACCGGAGGATTTTTATTATAAAAGACTCCGTGAGAAAGCAAAATTCGTATTGATGGGATGCACGGAAACCTGTTCTTCCGGATTCTGTGCAAGCCTGGGAACCAATCAGGCGGACAACTATGATATGTATCTGAAGATAACAGACGGAAAAGTTGTTGTTGACTGTAAAAACGAAGAACTGGCAGGTTATTTTGCAGGCGCGGATACGGCAGAGGTAATTCCGGATTTCGTAACAGAAAACAAAGAAAAGGTGACACTTCCGAAAAATCTGTCCAATGAATCCTTCGGAAATCCTGTGTGGAATGAAGTGGGAAGTCGCTGCATCGGCTGCGGACGCTGTAATTTTGTATGCCCCACCTGTACCTGCTACACCATGCAGGATATTTATTATCAGGAAAATGCAAAAGTCGGCGAACGCCGCAGGGTATGGGCATCCTGTCAGGTTGACGGTTATACCGACATGGCCGGCGGACATGGGTTCCGCAAATCGCAGGGTGAACGGTTCCGTTTTAAAGTAATGCACAAAATTTATGATTTTGAGAAACGTTTTGGTTATACCATGTGTGTAGGCTGCGGACGCTGTGATGACGTGTGTCCGGAATATATTTCCTACTCCAATCTGGTAAATCGTCTGGCAAAGGAGGAGCAGTAATATGAGTAACACCAATGCATATGTTCCTTTTTTATCTGAAATTAAGGAAGTGATCAAACATACCGAATTGGAATATACATTCCGCATGGAGTATACCGGCGATGTAAAACCCGGTCAGTTTTTTGAAATCTCCATTCCCAGATATGGGGAAGCTCCCATATCCGTCAGCGGCATCGGTGATCACACCATTGATTTTACCATCCGTCGCGTGGGCAAGGTTACCAATGAAATTTTTGAAAACTATGTGGGAGACAAACTGTATATCCGCGGTCCTTACGGAAATGGTTTTGATATCAGCAATTATAAAGGAAAAGAAATTGTGATCATCGCCGGAGGTACCGGACTTTCACCGGTAAGAGGTGTTGTGGAATATTTTGCAGAAAATCCCCGGGATGCAGTAAGCACCACACTGATTGCAGGTTTTAAATCTCCTGAGGATGTACTGTTTAAAGCAGATTTTGAAAAATGGGAGAATACCATTCAGGTAATCCGGACCGTTGACCGTGCACCGGAAGGTTATACCGGGCATGTGGGAATGGTTACAAAATACATTCCGGATCTTCCTGTCCAAAATCCGGAAAATACAGAATTTATTGTGGTGGGTCCGCCCATCATGATCAAATTTGCAGTGGCAGAAGTGCTGAAACGCGGGGTGAAGGAAGAAAATATCTGGATTTCCCACGAGCGTAAGATGTGCTGCGGTCTCGGAAAATGCGGTCACTGCAAGATTGGTTCCACCTACATCTGTCTGGATGGTCCGGTATTCAACTACACAGAAGGCAAGAATCTGATCGATTAAGGAGGGAAAACCATGGCACTTGATATTAATACCAAAAAGGCAAAAAAGAATGCATATCGTATTTCCAAAGAACGCGGTATCGGTGCTTCCCGTATTCGTGTACCCGGCGGCTATCTGAAAGCTGAGGTTCTGGGTATGGTTCAGGAAATTGCAGAAAAGTACGGCAACGGCATTGTGCATCTGACAACCCGTCAGGGTTTTGAAATTGAAGGAATCCATCTGGAAGATATGGATGAAATCAATGAAAAGCTGCAGCCTATTATTGAAGCTCTGGAAATCAATCAGACCGATCCCAACACCGGTTATCCTGCATCCGGAACCAGAAATGTAACCGCATGCATCGGAAACAATGTCTGTCCCTTTGCAAACTACAATACCGCTGAATTTGCAAAACGTCTGGAAAAGGCGATTTTTCCCAATGATCTCCATGTAAAGGTGGCATTTACCGGATGTCCCAATGACTGTGCAAAGGTAAGAATGCATGATTTCGGCATTATGGGTATGACCATGCCTCAGTATGATCCGTCCAGATGTGTAAGCTGCGAAGCATGTATCAAAGGCTGCAGGGGTCTTTCCGTCAATGCACTCCGCATGGAAAATTATAAGATTGTCCGCGATACCAACAAGTGCATCGGCTGCGGTGTCTGTATAACCAAATGTCCCACCCGTGCATGGACCAGAAGCAAAAAGAAATATTATAAACTGACCATGATGGGACGTACCGGCAAGAAAAACCCCCGTCTGGGCAAGGACTGGCTGATCTGGGTGGATGAAGACAATATCGTAAAAATAATTCTGAATACCTATCGATATGCCAAGGAATTTATCGATCCCAAGGCACCCGGCGGAAAGGAACATATCGGATATATCATTGACCGTACCGGTTTTGATGTATACAAAGAATGGGCGCTGGAAGGTGTGGAATTCCTGCCCGAGACCATTGTGAAAGAACGTCTCTACTGGGACGGAGAACATTACGACTGATGAAGTAAAAAATCCTTTTTTTACATTTACCTGAGAAATAGCTTTTGTTATACTGAAAGAATCATACAGATAACATACGGTGAAACGGATTTTGCGTGTTTTTCTGTTTCATTGCTTCTGGGGGGAAGGCTATCGTACAGAAAGGGAAAAAAGGTGTAATACAATGAGTCTTGACTGGATACAGCAGAACGAAGAAGAAATCATTGCCATCAGCAGAGAAATATGGACTTATGCAGAGCTTGGCAGAAAGGAATTCAAATCCAGTGCCTGCATGCAGCGGTTTTTAAAATCCCATGGCTTTACGGTTACCACCGGTATGGGAGGGATGGAAACATCCATCAAAGCAACATGGGGAAGCGGAAAACCGGTCATCGGTTTTCTGGGAGAATTTGATGCACTTCCGGAACTGAATCAGAAAACGACAGCACAGAAATCACCGATCTGTGAAGGTGCGCCCGGACATGGATGCGGTCATAACCTGCTGGGAAGTGCATCAGCCGCCGCTGCCATTGCACTCCGTTATGAAATGGAAGAAAAACAGATTCCCGGTACCGTAATTTTCTGGGGATGCCCGGATGAAGAGGGAACCATGGGAAAAATCCACATGGCAAAGGAAAATCTGTTTGATGAACTGGATGTGGCCATTACCAATCATCCGGGAATTGCCAATTATGCCAATGAAGGGGTACAGTCCTCTTTGTTTAATATGAAGTTTCAGTTTTACGGGAAAAGTTCTCATGCTGCTGCTGCACCGCAGAATGGAAGAAGTGCACTGGATGCACTGGAGCTGATGCATGTTTCTCTGAATTATCTCAGAGAACACGTGGACCGCAACGTATCCATGCACTATATTATCACCAACGGCGGTCAGAAACCCAATGTGGTTCCTGAATTTGCTTCTTCCCTGCTGACCATTCGAGGAGCAACCATCAATCAGGTGAAAGAAGTTTATGAACGGGTTCTGAACTGTGCAAAAGGTGCCTGTCTGATGACCGACACCCAGTTTGAACATCAGATACTCTGGGGCTGCTACAGCTTCAATGTCAATAAAAACCTTTGCAAAATTGCACATGATGCCATGGTGGAATGCGGACCCATCCGATGGACGGATAAGGAATTGTCTTTTGCGGCCAAAATGCAGGGACGCTACGACAGTGATACCATCATGGATTCCATTATAAACTATGTTTCCTATGAAGGTATCCCCTATCTGCAGAATGAAGTGCTTCATGAAGGGGTTGTTCCATTTACGGGAAGACCTTTTTATACCAGGGGTTCCACAGATGTTTCCGATGTCAGCTGGATTGTTCCTTCTGTGGAAATCGTTACAGCCTGCCGTCCGGTGGGAGTGGCTGCTCATACCTGGGAACAGACGGCCTGTGCCGGCATGGGGATCGGCCAGAAAGGCATGATTCTGGCTGCCAGAACCATGTTTAAAACCGGTCTGAAACTGCTGCTTTCTCCGGAACTTCTGGAAAAGGTAAAAGAAGAATTCGAAGTCAGTACGGAGGAAATGAAATATCAGCCTGTAATCTGAGGGAAACCCTGACGGCAGTAACATTTATGTGTAACGCGGACGGGCAGCAACTCAGAACAACAGTTGCAATAAGATTATTATTTTGGTAAAATAATTATGATTTTACCCCGATAAGATGAGAATGGAGAGCATGCCGGAGGGGCATGCTCTTTTCTTCCTGTCAAAATCCCGGCACGGAGTTTTTACGGGATAATATTTGCATGCGGCGTTCCGGAACGGACGCAGCCTGCGTGAAGGGGAAAGCGGAGGTGTTTTATGAAGAGTGTAAAAGTACAGGATGCTGTGGGGATGGTACTGTGTCATGATATTACGGAGATTGTTCCCGGTGTGGTGAAGGATGCAGCTTTTCGAAAGGGACATGTGATCAGAGAAGAGGATATTGACAAACTGCTGAATCTGGGAAAAGCGCATATTTTTGTTTATGATCTGGAGGAAGGATACGTTCATGAAAATGATGCAGCTGCACGTATGGTGAAGGCAGCCTGCGGACAGGGCATCCGTCTCAGCGATGTAAAAGAAGGGAAAATCAATCTGTTTGCAGAATATAAGGGTGTTTTGAAAATTAATCTGGAAGCACTTTATGCCGTAACAGAAGATCCGGAAATCTGTTTTGCAACCATTCACGGCAACAAGGTCATTGAGGAAGGAACCATGGTGGCAGGTACCAGGGTGATTCCGCTGGTTGTAAAGGAAGAAAAGCTGCAGGTATTTGAGAAAATCTGTCAGGAAATGGGACCGATCATCCAGATGCTGCCTATGAAACATGCAAAAATCGGTATGGTTACCACCGGTTCCGAAATTCAGTCAGGACGTATTGAGGACAAATTCGGAGCTATTCTCACAAACAAATTTTCTCATCTGGATTGTGAAGTGGTCGGACAGGTATTCCCCGGTGATGACAGGGAAATGATTACAAAATCCATACTGGATTTCATCGATCAGGGTGTGGATATGGTAGCTGTAACAGGCGGTATGTCCGTGGATCCGGATGATATGACACCGGCAGCAATCCGTGACTGCGGTGGTGAAATTGTTACATACGGTGCACCGGTTCTTCCCGGAGCCATGTTTATGCTGTCTTATGTGAAGGATATTCCCGTTGTGGGACTGCCCGGCTGTGTCATGTATGCAAAGCGTACCGTGTTTGATCTGACCGTACCCCGTATTCTCGCAGGAGAAAAACTGACAAGAAGAGATTTTACCCATCTTGCCCATGGCGGACAGTGCCAGAACTGTGAAAGATGTGTATATCCGAACTGCGGATTTGGAGAATAGATTAAGAAATATTTAATTTTCTATGAAAATACATGGAATTCTGTGGGGAAGCTTGCTTTTTCTAAATTGACTTGTTAAAATAAGTTAATTTGGTATGCAATCTCCGATTTTTCTCATGGATTTGCGAGGTGGTTTTATGCGAAAAAAGGTGCCAACGCTGGTTATCACTTTTGAAACGACAACCATGGCTATGAAGATGGAGTCCTGCTGCAAAAAGTGCAGTGCTCCGGGAAGGATTATTCCGGTACCGGGAGAAATATCCGCCGGCTGTGGGCTGGCATGGAGTGCGGAACCAGAC
>JALETI010000180.1 GCA_022781515.1 Lachnospiraceae bacterium | reverse complement strand
GGAGGATTCTTTGGAGGAAGTAAAAATATGGGGGACCCAATGGCAGCAAGTGATTCTACTGCATTAATAGATGACCTTTGTGCGCAGGGCTATAATATAGTCAATGTTGATTATGCATTGGTTCCCGAGTATCATTTCCCGGTTCCGCTTATTCAGATGAATGAAGCAATCCAGTTTATTTCTGAACATAAAGATGAGTACAATATCAATATGGATAATGTAATCATTATGGGAAGTTCTGCAGGAGCTATTATGACTGCTCAGTATGGAACTGTTATTTCAAATCCTGAATATGCTGCGCATTTATCTATAGATCCTGCCATAAACGTGGAACAGGTTTCGGCAGTAGTGGTAGATGATGCGCCAATTGATTATCAAAACATGACACTATTATGTAAAATGCTTGTTGGAAATTATGTAAAAGGTTCTATTTATCTAAATAAAAATGAACTGAATAAGTATGAATGCATACCATATATGACAAAAGATTATCCGGCAGCTTTTTTGCTTGGCAGTGAATATCGTAATGATATGAACTCAATGGCAGAAAAATTAGAATCAGTTGGTGCACAGTATATCTTAGTTGATCCATTTGCAGAAAATGGTATTCAACAGCCACATTGTTTTGTTGCAAGTGAAAGAGTTGATTCGGTGGCGGCTGAAGCTTTTAAGAAACTTACAGATTTTCTTAAAGAAAAATCGAACCACTTGGAGGAATGCACCATATGATCCGCCATTTTAATTATTGACAACCGAACGATAGGCAGTATATTATGTCTCTGTTCAGGGATTTGAAGCGACCTCTATTTCTCAGATTGCAAACGCCGTCGGTATTCGGAAGGCATCCCTTTACAGTCATTTTGAGAGCAAGCAGGCGATTCTGGATACACTGGTGAAAGAGGTATTTCTTCCAAGATATTCATTCAGTTTATAGCACTGATTATTTAAATTAATTGCATGGGAAAATTACAGTTTCACGAATTGAATAACAAATGATATGAACCGATTGGTGTAATTGCCAGTCGGTTTGTTTTTGCCTGTGACATAGGAAGAAGCCTTCTCATTATCTTATGGAGGTCAATCATGGTTCCTGAAGAAGAAAAAATGCAATATTATTGTTTTGTAAATATCCATAAATTTTTATTGACTACCGAACGATAGGCAGTTATTATATTATTGAGAGATATTTAATGTGCAACAGTTTAATAATGTGGTTACAGAGGAGAATTCATTATGAATAGAGGAAATACAAAGCAGGTTATTTTGGAAGCGTCGCTGGAGCTGTTCTCAGTGCAGGGGTTTGAGGCCACCTCTATTGCCCAGATTGCCGGTGCCGTGGGCATTCGCAAGGCATCACTTTACAGCCATTTTGAAAATAAGCAGGCAATTCTGGATGCTTTGGTGCAGGAAGTGCTGGAGCAGTATGAGATGCACTCTGTTTTTGCTAAAACGGATTGGGAGAAAGACAGCGGTAAT
The DNA here is from genome assembly GCA_022781515.1 of Lachnospiraceae bacterium. GTDB lineage: Bacteria > Bacillota > Clostridia > Lachnospirales > Lachnospiraceae > TWA4. The sequence goes on along the minus strand of JALETI010000180.1, from coordinate 1,374 downwards.
CTTCCTCTGACCCCCGATGAGGCTGTACAGATGATTGGAGAGCAGATTCGATATATCCTTCACAACTCCACTGTCAGCAGGGCACGGAAAATGCTGGTGATCGAACAGTTTCAGAATCCAGATCTGGCGAAGCTTCAGACCAAGCAGAATTATTCCGATGTTCTGGGGTATTTCACCGGACTTGTGAAGCAGCTGATCCGGCAGGGAGTTCTGGCAGAAGATGACCCCGAGATCATGGCGGCTCAATTCTGTCTGCCCATTTCCGTGTGGATCAACCTCTGCGACCGGGAACCGGAACGTGAGCTGGAAGTCATGGAACTTGTGGAAAAGCATATCCGACAGTTTTTCAGACTTTATCAGCGGTCAGGAAAGTGATTCTATGAGCTAACATAATGCTTTGTGGGAGTGGAAGTGGCTTTCAGAGAAGATTCTATAAAACAGACACATACCTGTGAAAAATGCAACTATAAGCAGTCAGGTTTTTCTTGTAGAATACTGGATGTGAACTGCTGATAGAATAGAATGAAAAAGATTCCGAGAATACATCAAGGATGAAAGGAGCAAATAATATGGAAAAGAAATCGATTCGTGAGACAATTTCTGTCATTTTCAAGGCTGTGACCCTGGCAATGGGTGTTGCCGTTGTGGTGCTGTCCTGCATGGGAAGTCTGGAACCACAAACTTCCGTCACTCTGCTGGGCATCGGTCTTGCCTGCGCAGGCGCTGCTATGTTGGCGAAGCAGTGATGGAGAAAATAAGATGAAAGCTTTGAAAAGAGTTCTGACCATTTTTTTGGTAATCACAATTATTCTGACGGCATTTTTCCTTGCCGGACGCTACGGGTGGAAGCTGGGCGGCTTCCGTGCCTGTCAGGGAGCAGGAATCACCTCTGTGGAAGTCTGCGAGAATGTGGTGCATATCACGGGATTCTATCCCGGTTCCTTCCCGGAAGGCTTCTGCGGTTACTATGCCAGTGAACAGGACGACAAGCTCTATGTGGGTTTCCGGTTCAGTGCTTTATTCGGCTTTTTTGAGACGGGTGATTTTGATATCACGATCCCGGTAAGTGGCGAGATCAATGAGGTAATTCTGAAAACCAGCATGATGGAAACATCTGTCTGGAATGTACAGTCCGGCTTACTTTCCCAATCAGAGCAGTACGGCGTGTATGTAAAGCTGGAGCGTAACGATGTGCATTTTGCCTCCATGTCCTACGAGGGTGTTGGAGGAGGTGTGTGCAACGCCGATTTCACAGCGATGGACAGTGGAGAATACATTTTCATGGATAACGATATTATGATTGCCTCCAAAGAGGCGAATGCTCCGGTTCCCTTTACCATTACCGCAAAAGCAGCAGATGGGAGTGTCGTAGCG
>JALETI010000155.1 GCA_022781515.1 Lachnospiraceae bacterium | reverse complement strand
CTCAATTAAAAGGCATACAGAAGTGGTTCCTGCATTTGTAACTCCGATGGAGAGTCCCACCGTGCCAAGTGAGGAAGCAAACTCAAACGCCCCCTCCAGCAAGGTACATCCGGAAAAGAATGTCAGAGCAATCGTTCCCACCAGATAAACCAGAAGATACGTCTGTGCATAGGTAGAAGCTTCTTCCACCTGTGTTCTGTCCAGTAGTTCTTTTTCTGTTCCTTTACAATAATATGTGAGTGTTACCATCCGGTCCGGTATCATCTTTTTTTTCACATTCCATGCCAGATTCTTCATCAATCTGCATACCCTGCCCAGTTTGATTCCGCCTGCCGTAGATCCGATCCCACCGCCAATGATCATGAGCAGGATCATGACTGCCAGTGCCGTCTCCGGCCACTCACGATAACTGCAGGTGGAATACCCGGTGGTGGATAATGCCGAAAACGCATTGAAAAAAGCCAGTTCTGTACTCTGTCCTGCAGATATCCCACTTTTTGCCAAAAATAGTGTCATCACCGGAACCGTGATCACAGTCAGACCAGCCAGAAAACGGATTTCACTTGCACGCAGGAAATCCCGGATCCGTCCACGAAACAGTAACAACAACAAAGAAAAATTCGTTGTTCCGATCAGCATCAGTAAAATGGTAATCCATTCAATGGGAAGGGAATGGTAATAACCGATACTGTCCAGCCGGTTGGAGAAACCGCCTGTCGACAATGCGCACATGGTATGAACGATGCTGTCAAAAACAGGCATCCCGAATAGAGTATACAAAATCGTACCTGCAATCAGGAAAAATCCATACATCATTCCAATGACTTTTACCGTTTTTCCAATGGTAGGCATCAGTTTATCCGGATGCCCCTCTGCCTGGTACAAGGTAACGGAATCCTTTTCCTGTATAAAAAGAAGCATCATCATCACAAATCCAAGACCGCCCACATACTGCAGGAAACCTCGGTAGAACAGAAATATATGCGGCAACTGTTCCACATCCAGTACGGAAAGCCCGGTGGTGGTAAACCCGCTTACCGATTCAAAAAGTGCCTGTACAGGGGTCAGATTTCCATACAGCCAGAAAGGAACTGCTGCAAGTACAAATCCATACAGCCATGCAAACACCACCAACCGGCTGCTGCTCGTATTTTCTGTTTTTCTGTGACATACCGCAATCCCCAATACAACAGAAACTGCGGCCGGTACAAAGAACTTCCATACAAAAACAATTTCTTTCGGGTAAAATGGAAGAATAAGAAGCGGAACGAGCAGGATACATCCTTCCAATACCATCATTTTCCCCATCACTGATATTCCATTACGATGCAGCATATTCTGTCAGCTCCTTTATCTGGTCAAGTTTGTTTTTATCCGAAGTGATGATCAGAAGCACATCCCCTTCTATAAGGCGGGTATCCCCTCTGGGAATCAGACTCTGGTCCCCACGAAGGATACAGCCGATGATCACTTCCTTTGGAAGATTCAGTTCCCATAATTTTTTCCCGGCAACGGACGCGTTTTTCGGAATTGGCAGTTCCAGAATCTGAATCCTTCCCTCGTCAACCGGTATTAACCTGGTCATCTCATCCATGACTGCCTGTTCTTCCATGATGTTCGTAATCATATTCAACGCGCAGACCACCCGGTCAATTCCCATCTGATAGAAAAAATTTGTTTTCGCAGGATCATTTAAAAGAGCCACTGTTTTCTTTACATGAAAGAACTGTTTACACATTTCGCAGATGACAAGATTACTTTCGTCACTGTCTGTCAGGGCAATCGCCACCTGACAGTTTCCGGCAGCTGCATCTTCCAGAATAAACTTTTTGCTTCCATCTCCGTAAATGACATTCAGTCTGCTTACTTCCGCCAGTTTCTCACAAGCCTCATAATCCTTATTAATAACTGTCACGCGATATCCCTTTTTCAGCAGAGAAATGGCAAGGGATCTGGCTTTATGGAATCCTCCCACGATCAGAATCTTTATCTGTTCTTTCTTTTTATTCCACATGTGCTCCACCTCCGATTTCAATGTAATTGGCAATTTCCTTTTCCGACAGTTCTGACGGACAGATCGTATCAATCCCCATTTCTTTTACCAGCGGAATCTTCTCTTCATCATAGATCCGTGCCACTACCTTCGGAATATGGAACATCTTTTTTGCAATCTGTGCCGCACAGATGTTCACACAATCATGATCAGTAACAGCAATAAAAGCCGCTGCATCTGAAAGACCGAAAGCTTCCAGTCTCTCCATATCTGTCGCACTGGCCGTCATGGTTAATCCTCCATATGAATATGGCAGTTTTCGGAATGCCGTTTTATCACAATCCAGGACCATCACATCTTTTTTCTCCTCCGAAAGCTTTCCAGCGATACTTGCACCCAGACGCCCGCATCCGGCAATCACTGTACATCCATTTCTTTTTTCCATAATGATACCTCCTATTTTCTTACAAGATGCCCTACATGATGTTCATCATAAACCACTTTAAACTGCGGATCATTCTGCACCGGACAATCCTCCTCTGTATAGGCACATCTTCCGGAAGAATACATGGTTCCATACTGCTCCATATTATAACGTGCGGGAATATAAGTCGGATCCAGTGCATAAGCTGCACGAAAATGTTTCATTGCCAGAATATGATTATTTTCTTTTTCCATCAGGATTCCCATCAGATTATGAGGGATTGCGGAATGCGGATTCTGAAGCATTGCCTCCCCCAGTTTTTTTTCACATTCTTTATATTCATGCTGAAAAATCAGCCTTTTACATCTGTCTTCCAATTTCTCTGTCATTAGGCTCCCCTTCTTTTCTTTTGTACCTGCAGTATATCTTTTTTGCTGTGGGAATGGTGTGGAAATCCATTTACCAGCTGTGAGAATCCTGTGAGATTTTTCAGAATGTGTGAAAAAGCTGTGAGATCATACATGTGGTGTGAAAATGGTGTGAGAAAAAAAGAGGATGTAAATCTTTACTGCTCGATTTACATCCTCTTTTATCATCCAGAAAATTTTTTTATTTTACAGTTTCATGCTCCCGCATCCGGTACCCGATCCCTATTTCCGTCTCTATATACTCCGGTTTTGCCGGATTCCGTTCAATTTTTCTTCGGGTGGAAGCCAT
>JALETI010000167.1 GCA_022781515.1 Lachnospiraceae bacterium | reverse complement strand
ATCCTCTTCCCGAATATTTTTGGTTACTCTTTCCACTTTGAAAGGTTCTTTCCTTTCGTATTCTGTTACCGCTGCCGTAACATCCTTGGGAATATCAATCAGAACCGGTCCGGGTCTTCCGGTTTTAGCAATACGAAAAGCGTTGCGGACGGTATCTGCCAAAGTTGCAACATCCTTTACAATGTAATTATGCTTGGTAATCGGCATGGTAATACCGAGAATATCAATTTCCTGGAAACTGTCTTTACCCAGTGCAGCCACACCTACATTACAGGTAACCGCAACCATGGGTACAGAATCCATATATGCAGTAGCAATACCGGTAACCAGATTGGTTGCACCGGGACCGGATGTTGCAAGACATACACCAACCTTTCCGGTTGCCCTTGCATATCCGTCTGCTGCGTGGGATGCCCCCTGTTCATGGGATGTCAGAATATGACGGATTTCCGGGTGTTTGTAAAGTGCATCATAAACATTCAGGATTGCACCGCCCGGATAACCGAATACGGTATCCACACCCTGTTCTTTTAAACATTCAATTAAAATTTCTGAACCATTTAACTGCATGATCAGTACTCACTTTCCACTCTTACTCTTTTTCAAACTATGTAATTCCGATAAGCCCTGTTTGCTCTGTTATCTCTGATAACGGCGTGCTTCAGAACTATTTACTCAAATCACTCTTTAATACGGCACCATGTGCACCATCTGTTACCATCTGGGCATAACGAGCCAGATAACCGCTTGTTACCCTGGGCTCTCTGGGCTGCCATTTTGCCTTTCTTGCAGCCAGTTCTTCCTCAGAAAGATCCACATCCAGAGAAAGTTCGGGGATATTGATCCGAATGATATCGCCTTCCTCAATCAGAGCGATGGGGCCGCCGACTGCTGCTTCCGGAGATACATGACCGATGGAAGCACCTCTGGATGCACCGGAGAAGCGGCCATCTGTGATCAGAGCCACGGAAGAACCAAGACCCATACCTGCAATCGCAGAGGTGGGATTCAGCATTTCACGCATACCAGGTCCTCCCTTGGGACCTTCGTAACGGATTACCACCACATCACCTGCTACAATCTTGCCGCCCTTGATTGCTTCGATTGCATCTTCTTCGCATTCGAAGACACGCGCAGGACCTTCATGTACCAGCATTTCTTCACATACTGCAGAACGTTTTACAACACTGCCATAAGGCGCAATATTTCCCTTTAAGATTGCCAGACCACCTGTAGTGCTGTAAGGATTTTCAACCGGTCGGATTACTTCGGGATTGCGGTTATATGTATGCTCGATATTTTCACCCACTGTCTTGCCGGTTACTGTCATACAGTCAAGATTCAGCAGATTCAGTTTGCTTAATTCATTCATAACTGCGTAAACACCGCCTGCTTCGTTGAGGTCTTCCATATAAGTAGGACCTGCAGGAGCCAGATGACACAGGTTGGGAGTCTTTGCACTGATTTCGTTGGCAAAACCGATTTCGAAGTCAAATCCAATTTCATGGGCAATTGCAGGAAGATGCAGCATACTGTTGGTGGAACAGCCCAATGCCATATCAACTGTCAGAGCATTCATGATCGCTTCTTTTGTCATGATATCTCTGGGACGGATATTTCTTCTGTACATTTCCATAACCTGCATACCCGCATGTTTAGCCAGTTTGATACGTTCGGAGTAAACTGCAGGAATGGTTCCGTTTCCGCTCAGTCCCATACCAAGTGCTTCTGTCAGACAGTTCATGGAGTTTGCTGTGTACATACCTGAACAGGAGCCGCAGGTGGGACATACCTTATTTTCAAACTCTTCCACATCTGCTTCTGTCATAGTACCTGCTGCATAGGAGCCCACCGCTTCAAACATGGAAGAAAGACTTCTCTTCCGGCCTTTTACATGACCTGCCAGCATGGGACCGCCGCTTACAAATACAGTGGGAACATTGACTCTTGCTGCTGCCATCAGCAGACCGGGAACATTTTTATCGCAGTTGGGGATCATAACCAGAGCATCAAACTGATGAGCCAGAGCCATACATTCTGTGGAATCTGCAATCAGATCTCTGGTAACCAGAGAATACTTCATACCAATATGACCCATTGCAATACCATCACATACTGCAATTGCAGGGAACATAACCGGTGTACCGCCTGCCATGGCAACACCAAGCTTAACCGCTTCGGCAATCTTGTCCAGATTCATATGACCGGGGACAATTTCATTATAGGAACATACAATACCTACAAGAGGTTTCTCCAGCTCTTCTTTTGTTAACCCCAGAGCATTGAACAAAGAACGATGGGGTGCCTGCTGCATTCCTGTTTTAACTGCATCACTTTTCATAATCATTTCCTTTCCGGATGAAGATTTCATTGCAAAACCTTCATATCATACTTTACATACTTTCTATTTTCAACTATTCAGCAGAGCATGAGGTGTTTCCCTCAATACGTAATTTCACTGAAAATTACAAATGCATGCTGAATTATTACTCCTGCTAAATACGTTCTGCGATCAGATCACCCATCTGAATGGTGCCGACCTTTGTACAGCCTTCGGACATAATATCCACCGTGCGGTAGCCTTCTTCCAGAACCTTTGAAACAGCAGCTTCCACAGCATCTGCTTCTGCATCCATGTCAAAGGAATAGCGGAGCATCATGGCAGCAGAAAGTATGGTGGCAATGGGATTTGCCAGATCCTTTCCTGCAATATCAGGTGCAGAACCATGGCTGGGTTCATAGAGGCCCAGTTTGGATTCACTGAGACTTGCACTGGATAACATGCCAATGGAACCGGTGATCATACTTGCTTCATCTGAAAGAATATCTCCAAACATATTCTCTGTCAGAATCACATCAAACTGTCCGGGATTCATAACCAGCTGCATTGCACAGTTATCAACCAGCATATGTGTCAGCGTTACTTCCGGATAATCCTTTGCAACCTCTTCTGTTACCTTCCTCCACAATCTGGAAGAATCCAGTACATTGGCCTTATCCACACTGATTACCTGTTTCTTTCTCTTCATGGCAATATCAAATGCCTTAACCGCAATACGGCGGATTTCATTCTCATCATAAGTCAGAGTATCCGTTGCTTTCATCACGCCGTTTACTTCTTCGGTATGGCGTTCACCGAAATACAGACCGCCTGTCAGCTCTCTTACAATTACCATATCAAAGCCTGTGCCGATGATATCCTCACGAAGGGGGCATGCTGCCTTCAGTTCCTTATACAGATAGGCCGGACGAAGGTTGGCAAAAAGTCCGAGACCTTTTCGAATGGCCAGAAGACCGGCTTCCGGGCGAAGGTTCGGAGCCACATCATACCATCTGGAATTACCCACATTGCCGCCGACTGCGCCAAGCAGTACGGAATCGGATGCCTTTGCAGCTTCCAGAGTCTCTTCTGTAAGGGGTTTTCCATATGCATCAATGGAACATCCGCCCATCAGCAGCTCTGTATATGAAAACTTATGTCCGTATTTCTCACATACTTTATCCAGAATTTTCTTTGCTTCTCTCACAATTTCGGGACCGATTCCATCACCGGGAATCAGTGCGATTTTCTTTTCCATAATTGTCTCCTCCTGAAATTTACGAATCTATAATGATATCATACAAGGTTCAAAACCTTTTGTTCCCATGATCTGATCCATGCTGTTTTTTACATTTTTCTCAGGGTTCTTTTCCGGCACAGCGTACGGAAAACAATGATTTCTCAGCAGTACGATGTACGCAGTTTCCCTATAGTGTACTATAGAATATTCTCATTATCCAGATTCGAATTTATCTAATTCAGCCACTGAATTTCAATATTACATTAAATAATATCTTATTTCTTGAAATATTTCAACCTTTTCTACCATTTCATCTAAAATTTTTCCTGCTCTGTCTTTGCATTTTTCAGTGATTTTTTACAATAAAAAAGCGGTTTTCCATATCAGTTTCTTTTATTTTAATAATATTTTATCATTTTAGAAATATGTATTATAAAAAATGGATTTTCCTGTTATATTTACGCTGTTTTACATTGCCATCTGACGCTTTCTATACAGCATACCCCTCCGCTGCTGTAATGCCATACAGTCCCGCTAATTCAGTTGACTTCTGCTTTCTCTTGTCATATGATGAATGCAGTCAGTACAGCGTTCAAAAATCAGTCAGACCAATAACACAGTATGAACGATGTACTCATATAACTGCTTTGAGGAGGACTTTTTATGGAATATACAACATTGGGCAAAACCGGTCTGAAAATTTCCCGGCTGGGTTTCGGCGGAATCCCCATTCAGAGAATTGATGCCGAAGGTACCGGCAAACTGATTGATAAAATGCTGGAAGCAGGAATCAATTATATTGATACAGCCCGTGCCTATACCGTCAGTGAAGAATATCTTGGAAAAGCACTGAAGGGAAGACGGGATCAGTTTGTTCTGGCAACAAAATGCCGTGCAGAATCAAAAGAACAGTTTGCTGCCGGTATTGATCTCAGTTTAAAAATGCTCCAGACGGATTATATCGACCTGTATCAGTTCCACAACCCTTCCGTGGCTGATTTTGAAGCAATCATAGCCCCCGGTGGAGCCCTGGAAGCAATGCTGGAGGCAAAAGAAGCCGGAAAGATCGGTCACATCGGAATTACAGCCCATTCCCTGGAAGTATTCAGAAGAGCAACGGAACAGGATTGGGTAGAAACCATCATGTTCCCTTATAACATCGTAGAATCCCAGGGAGAAGAGCTGATCAAAGTATGTCAGGAAAAAAATATCGGCTTCATTGATATGAAACCTCTGGCCGGCGGAGCAATTGAAGATGCAGAACTGGCTCTGCGCTACGTCTTTTCCAATCCGGCTGTAACAGTGGCCATCCCCGGTATGGCTTCCATGGAAGAACTGGAACAGAACATCAAAGCCAGTTCCAATACCGCACCGTTAACAGAGGCAGAACAGAAAGCCTGTGAAGAGATCCGCAGCGCTCTGGGCAATGACTTCTGCCGCCGCTGCAACTACTGCGCTCCCTGCACCGTCGGCATCAGCATCCCCAGTGTATTCCTCTTTGCAGGATATCTGGAACGCTACAATCTGGCCGGCTGGGCAAAGGACCGTTACAACTCTCTGGCTGTCAAAGCAGATGCCTGTGTGGAATGCGGCGAATGTGAACCCCGATGTCCTTATCACCTTCCCATCAGAGAGAAACTGAAAAAAGTGGCTGAGGAATTTGCAAGCCGTTAAATATAACTGCAATCCATCTGCAGCCTGAAGCAATTCTCTGTTATATAAATACAAAATACCGGACAGATATCAGGAAATATCCCCCTGCCATGATTTGTCCGGTATTTCTTATGCATTTCTGAATGTAAAACAACTCCTATGTATCCGTCTTCTTTTTTCGGCAGATTATTCTATTCACAATCTGACAGCTGATGCACCTTTCTTTCCAGCATGGAAATCGCCTTCTCCGGCGTATCGCAGATCATCAGCTGATTCAGTACCGGTTCTGCAAGAAACCCTTTCTGAACTGTCATCTTCAGTAATTCCATCATCGCATCATAATATCCTTCGGTATTCAGCAGCACGATCGGTTTGTCAAGCTGCCCCAGCTGCTTCAGCGTAAATACCTCAAAGAATTCTTCATAGGTTCCGATTCCGCCTGCCGTTACAATAAATGCATCGGAGATCTGTTCCATATAATCCTTACGCTCCCGCATGGTGTCTGTATAAACAAACTCTGTACATTGACGATACAGAACACCGGGACGATCAAAAAAAGAAGGCGCAACTCCAATCATCTTTCCCTGACAGGAAGCGGCTCCTCTGGCTGCCGCTCCCATCATGCCGGTACATCCTCCGCCAAAAACCAGGGTATGCCCGTGTTCTCCGATCAGCTTTCCAAGTGTCTCTCCCGCTTCCAGAAACTTCTGATCAATCTGATTGCTGCTGGCTCCAAATACACAAATCTTCATACTATAAAGTCCTTTCTAAAATCCTTTCATTTTTGACCATAATCGATCCGGGAGATACTCTCAATCGATATACCGATTCCATCAATCCACATCATGCCTGCATCCGTATCAAGCTTACTGACCACACCGGATATCGTCTGATACATTCCCTCTGCCATGCCGCCGCTTCCATCACTTCCCGGGTCTGCATGAAAGCCGGTCACCGATATCCGGTCGCCTCTTTTCAGTGCAATAAGTTTCCGGTTTATTGCATCCCCTTCTTCCTCAGACAGGTATCTTCGGTTCACTCGCATCTGCTCTTTGGATTGTATCATCTTTTCATACCCGCGCAGTGCTGCAAAGGGAGAAAAAATCTTTGCCCGATCCGAAAGAGCCATCCTCTGTCTGTGGGATTCCGGCCGCTGCATACGCAGCATATCTTTATACTTTACATCCATCACTTTATGCCTTATGACCTCCAATCTGCCGGTTTCTTTCCATGGCAGTTGCCCCTTCCTGAAGATTCATCCCCTTCAGAATTGCATTCTTTCCATACTTTCCTTTTATATCAATCATGACATGCTGCAGCTTCTTTTCTTTTTCCTGTCTCCGCCGCAGCTTCTCCAGTTCTTCCGGAGCTGTAAATAAATCATACTGAAGGTAAACCTCAGCTTCCTCTTCCGGAATCACATGAAGGAATGTGATATACAATCGATGAATCAGATATCGGCTGTCTGTTACCCGACCATAAACTTCCAGTGCGGCTTTTGTCAGAACTTCCGTTGAAGAACTGTGATTCTCCAGCCGACCGATACCATGTGCCGGTTTTATAGTCTTTTGTCCATAATGATTGGTATGGGTAAGCGGCGTATCCGGGGATACTTTTTTCGAATCATATACAACATCCAGCACAACAGCATCTGCGACCAGCCCCTTCTCCACCAGCTCCAGAACCAGGGAATCAACCATCTCCTTTACCACCAGTTCCCCCTGTTCCTTACTGTAACCGCATGGCAGGATCTGTCCGGTTCCAACGGAATTGCTCTCCGGTCTGTAGTTCCTGATGTTTTCCATGGTAACGGGCTCCAGCCCCCATGCATGATCGATCAGGAGTTCTGCATCAATACCAAAGAGACGGAACAGAAACTCCTCTCCGGATACCGCATCGGGCTTCACCGGATAATCCGGCTTCCATGAATTTCTGCTCAAATAGTTCTTCTGCAGACTCATCCTGGCCACATCTCCCATGGTATACATGCCATGATCCTCCAGTTTCCGGGCAATTCCCCGTCCCACGCGCCAGAAAGCGGTCAATGGTCTGTAATCCCAGAGCTGCTGCCTGTATGACAGTTCGTCAAGCTCCGCAATCCGCACACCATCCGGATCCGCATCCATATGCTTTGCCACAATATCCATGGCAACCTTGGCAAGATACAGGTTGGTGCCAATACCGGCAGTTGCCGTAATACCGGTCTGATTCAGCACATCGTGAATCATCATAACCGCAAGATCACGGGCTGTCATCCGGGAACCATCCGGATTGTGATACAGCTGAAGATAGCCGGTCACATCCATAAATACCTCATCAACACTGTAAACATGAATATCTTCCCTGCTGACATATTTCAGATAGATTTCGTAAATCCGTGCAGAATACTCCATATACAGCTTCATGCGGGGTGGTGCAATAATATATTCGATCTGCTGCCCGGTCTCTGCCCGGATTTCCTGAAGCCGCTGATTTACTTCAAACAGACGGCATCTTCCCGGAATTCCATATGCCTTCAAAGAAGGAGACACCGCCAGACAGATGGTTTTCTCTGTCCTGGTTTCATCTGCCACAACCAGATTAGTGGTAAGAGCATCCAGCCCCCGTTCCGCACATTCCACAGAAGCATAAAATGATTTCAGATCAATTGCTATATAATTCACTGTATCAACCACCCTGTCTTTATCCGGATCCCTGTCCTGTCAGCGGTTCCCACACACTCCGCAGTTCTTTCAGATCATCATATCAAGAACCTGATCCAGCGGAAGCTGTGTTTTCCGTGCCGTTTCCTCCGGTGTCATACCTGCCTTCAGAAATCTTCTGGCAACATAATCCAGGCTCTCGCCTACTTCAATCACATGATGATCCGGGTCATACAGCCGTATCACCCTCTGTCCCCAGTCATGCTCCATCAACGGATTCACATACGAAATCTGCCAGTCGCTGTGTTCCAGCCTGTCAATGAAAGAATCCATGTCGTTCTCCTCAAAATAAAGCTCCGCATCATGGGTGCCGTACTCCACTTTTTTCTGAACAAAAGACTCCCATATCCTGCGGTCCTGCAAAACAAGCCCTTCAGTCAGGATCATGTTGCCTCCAAAATCAGTTACTACCTGCAGCCCGAACAGCTCCTGATAAAACTGTCTGGATTTCTCAATATCATCTACTACCAGTAAAACATTCTTTAATTTCATACATCCTCCTTATTTTTTCCATTCAGACTTCAAATTATTCAATCCCTGAAATCCCTGACTGACCGGGTCCAATGATTTCCTGCCAATCAGAACCGTCCTGTCAGATTCTTCCGTCTTTCTATAGCAAACATATGTTCTATTTACATTCTATCACATGTTCATCCTATATACAACTACTTTTTAACTGTTTTAAAAAACATACAGTGAAACCGTTCTTTACCCATTTTTCCACAGAACATTTTCCCATGTCGGAAGAACAGCCTGTTCTACCATTTTTTCCGTTTTTCTATATAATAAAAGTATCCTGAACGGACCTGATAAGCGCGCAGAAAGTCTATTCAAACAAAACAAAAGGATGAAACAACGAGGAGGAAAAACATGAAAAAGTTAATGGCTATGCTTCTGGCTGCATCAATGACCCTTTCCCTGGCAGCCTGCGGCGGTAACTCAGATTCTTCAGACAACGGAAACAATAATGCATCCAACGGTGGTTCTGAATCCGGTTATACAACAGATTCTCTGTTAGTTAATATCTGGGACAGCAACCAGCTTGACGGTCTGCAGAAAATTGCAGATAAGTGGACAGAAAAGTCCGGTGTAAAGGTTAAGATCGAAGTCATCTCATGGGATTCTTACTGGACACTCCTGGAAGCAGGGGCCAGCGGCGGTGAACTGCCTGATGTATTCTGGATGCATATCAATGAAGCTCAGAAATACATGGAGGCAAATGTTCTGCTGGATCTGAATGATTACATTGCAAATGATGCTTCCATCGACATGAACAACTATTATGAAGGTATTGTTAATCTGTACAACCTGGATGGACACCAGTTTGCACTCCCCAAGGATCACGATACAATTGCCATGATCTACAACAAGACCATCTTCGACAAATATGGTATCGCTTACCCCGATGATACATGGGATTGGAACAAATACGCAGAAGTAGCTGCACAGATCAGCGAGGCAGGTAAAGGTGAAGATATCTATGGTACTGCAATGAACACCAATGACGGTCAGGATGGCTGGTATGATATTATTTACGGCTTCGGCGGCAAGCTGATCTCCGATGATAACAAAAAATCAGGCATGGACGATGAAAATACGATTAAGGCAATGACATGGCTGGCTGACAACCTGTTTCCCTCCATGCCTGCCCAGAGTCTGATGGCTGAAACAGATCCCGACCTGTTATTTATGAATGACATGGTTGGTATGATGCTGCAGGGAAGCTGGATGGTCAACACTTTCTATCAGCATGAGAACTCTGCAAACTATGGCTGGGCACAGATTCCTTACTATGATGCAAACAGCAATGGTGCATGCGATGAAGGTGAACGTGTTTCCATGTACAACGGTCTTGGCTGGGCAGCTTCTGCAAAGACAAAGGATGCCAAAGCAGCTTACGATCTGATGGCTTACTTTGCTTCTGAAGAAGGTCAGCTGATGCAGTCTGAACTGGGCGTTACCATGGCAGCTTACAAGGGCGCTTCCGATGCATTTACCAGTGCATTTGAAGGTATGGACCTGACTCCTTTCATCGAAGTTGAAAAATCCGGTACTCTGATTCAGCATCCTTCATCCAAATACACCACCAGATGGGAAAGCGGTTTCACAACCGGTCTTCTCCCCGCATGGGAACATCCCGAAACCATGGCTGATGTTTGCAGAGATATGGCAGTTATGATGAACGAAGTTCTTGCTGAAGAATAACAGGTTTCCTTTTCAGTCAACAGATCAAAGTAATGAAAAAGGCAGCTTGATTAATCCATATTTTCAGGTAAAATAATAAGGTAAGGTAATGAACGGGCACCGTGAACCATAAGGATCCGGCGCCCGTTTCTTCTAATATTTATTAATGTTTTGGATGTCAAAAGGACTGGACGCCATGATACGAAGGAATTAACTTATGAAGCCTAAAGATATCATAAAAAGAAATAAACACTATCGCTGTCTGGAGTATGATCATGAACAGGATGGGGACATTTACCTGATTTCCTGCGGTATAGAGCACTGCGATGCCGGCATCTGTTTCGGTCCCGATGTCCGTGATGGATACCACCTGCATGTGGTTCTGTCAGGCACCGGTATCCTGTCTGTAAACGGACAGACGCTGCATCCGCATTTCGGTCAGATGTTTATTCTGAAACACAATGAAAAAGTACAGTATATCGCTGACAAAAAAGATCCCTGGGAATACTGCTGGGTCACCTTCAATGGCAGCAATGCCGGAAGGCTTTCCGAAGAAATCGGTTTTGTGGATGGAGTTTACTGTCTCAATTCCAAAATTGAAGCCCAGCAATTTTTTCAACTGGTCTGCCGGATGCATGAAAAACCTGAGATGAATTATATCAACGACCTGAGACGTCGTGGAATTCTGCTGGAATTTCTGGCCCTCGCACTGGAAGCCACTGAGACCAGTGCCCGAAAAACAGCGAGGAGATATGATTACTCTCCGGAGGTTTATGTCAATCGTGCCATAGATTTTATCCATTATAATTATGCAACCATTAAAGTAAACGATATCATGGAATATATCGGATTTTCAAGAAGCTATTTTTCCACTTTATTTAAAAAACAGACAGGGCTTTCCCCTCAGGAATACCTGATGCAGTACCGCATGAAACAAAGCTGCCGGCTTCTGCTTGAAACAGATCAGCCGATTCAGGAAATTGCTTCCCATGTCGGATATGATGATCCACTGACTTTTTCTAAAGCTTTTAAAAAAGCTCTGAAGACGAATCCAACTGAATATCGACTGAAAAACCAGAATGCGGAAACGAACCCTGAATCCCCCAAAAAAATTTATAAAAACGAGGAATAATATATGAACCGGAAATTAATTGCACCTGTCCCCCCCATGGGGTGGAATTCATGGAATACATTTTATGAGCATGTGAATGAAAAACTGATCCGCACCACTGCAGATGCCATTGTTGATCAGGGACTGCTGGACGCAGGTTATGAATATCTGATCATCGATGACTGCTGGAGCATGAAGCAGCGTGATGAACACGGCAGACTTGTTCCTGATCCTGATAAATTTCCCGGCGGTATCAAATCTACCATTGACTATGTACATTCCAAAGGATTGAAGTTCGGTATCTATTCCTGCTGCGGAGTCCGTACCTGTGCCGACTACCCCGGCAGTTTTGAGCATGAATTTTCCGATGCCGAGCAATTTGCAGACTGGGGAGTTGATTACCTGAAATACGATAACTGTGACCGTCCCAATTCCCTGTCCTCCATCCCTCTCTATCGCCGGATGGCCATGGCTCTGAGACACAGCGGACGTGATATTCTTCTCGCCGCCTGTCAGTGGGGTACAGAACATGTGGAACAGTGGATCCGCAGCACCGGTGCTCATACATATCGTACCACCGTAGATATTCAGGACTGCTGGAAATCGATCACATCCATTGCCAATGCCCAGATGGAACATGCCCCCTACAGTGCCTCCGACTGCTTCAGTGATATGGATATGCTGGTAGTCGGTATGTACGGCAAGGGGATGAATCCTGAAACTTCAGCTATCATCGGCGGCTGCACCGATACAGAGTATCAGACGCATTTTGCTCTGTGGGCTATGCTGAATTCCCCTCTGATCATCGGATGCGATGTACGAAGCCTGAGTGACCGTGCCAGAGAAATTCTGACCAATAAAGAATTAATCGCCATCAATCAGGACCCTGAGTGCAGAAGCTGCTACCGCCTGCCTGTCTATGTAAATCCGGACGCATTCATTCTGGTAAAAGTGTTAAATGACGGTGACTATGCCATCGGTTTCTTCAATTTCAGTGATACTGCTGTTCGCATTCCGCTTCATTTCTGGGATATGGGACTGAGTCTCTCTGCAGCTGCCGGTATGGAATTTCACGACTGCATCTCTCATGAGGATCTGGGGCTTCATAAAGAAGTATTTGCTGCCACCGTGGAAGTCCACGGATGTAAAGTGTATCGATGCCATCCGGTAAAAAACTGATTGGCTGCATGTGAGAGGAGGACATGGTAAATGGAACACTGCTGCTATCGATGCAATACACTTCTTACCGGGGATGAAATCTCCTTATACCGGAAAATGGTCTCCCGTGCAGCCACCGAGTTCTTATGTCTTGACTGCATGTCTGCAGACCTGAATACCCCCCGGATCGAACTTGAAAAACTCATTGCATTTTATCACCGGACAGGAATCTGTACCCTTTTTGCCAAATGGGAGAATAACGAATACGCTGAATTTCTTTCCAGATGTACCCCATAAACTTCCTGTTGACTGAAAACCGTGTCCTGCACAGAAACGCTGCAGGCTGCAGATGCACAGAGATGCGTTTGAAATAGGGTGACCGCAATCCCACTGGCTTTAGACGGTGGGTTAAGGTCGCCAAAAGTAGATTTTTGTGTTACACTATCGGTATGGGAACATGGAAATCAAAAAACAGACACAAGTATTTATTACAATACCATATCAT
>JALETI010000143.1 GCA_022781515.1 Lachnospiraceae bacterium | reverse complement strand
AAAGGCAGCACAGATTCCAACACCTTCTTTTATTATTTTTTATAATGGAAAATCAGAGCAGGAAAAAGAGACACTGCTGAGACTGTCCGATGCGTATCAGGAGAAAAGTGATACGGGAACCTATGCACTGGAACTGGAAGTACGGATGATCAACATCAACCAGAAAGCCGGGCATTCGATTCTGGAAAAGTGCCCGATATTAAAGGAGTACAGTGCGTTTGTGGAGTATGTGAGGGCATATGGAAATAATGAGCAGAAACTGACAGAAGTAGTAAAGGAATGCATCAGAAAAGGAATCCTGTCGGAATATCTGGAGCGGAAAAGCAGGGAGGTAATCAATATGCTGATCGGAGAATATGATTACGAGATGGATATGCAGGAGAAGCAGGAAGAAGTGCGGGAAGAGATGCAGGAAGAGATTGCAAAAGCCAAAGCTGAAAAGGCTGTCGCTGAAGCAGAAGCAGAGCAGGCCAAAGCAGAAACGGAGCAAGCCAAAGTAGAAGCGGAACAGGCCAAAGCAGAAGCGGAACAGGCCAAAGCAGAAGCGGCAGAAAAAACAAAACAGCTGCTTTGTTCCCTTGTTCAGAAAGGCCTGCTTTCGGTCAGAGAAGCAGCTGTAGAAATGGGTGTATCAGAGGAAACATTCCTGAAATGGATTGAGTAGCAGATCAACTTCCCCCTTGAAAATCTGTTTTTCAAGGGGGTTTTTACAAAATAGATGAGCAAGAAGCCCTCATTTCGGCATTGCAAAATAGATGATTAAAATAATTAAATCAGAGTCCGATAACATCTAAACCATAAATAAGGATACAGCAAATATTGTACAAATGTAAAACATCCCCTGATTGATACGGTATAATTGTAATAACGATAAAATACTGTACACGAATCAAAAAAGGGATATCCATCACAAAATAATAACCCGGACCTGGAAATCAATCGATATCCAGTCCCGGGTTATTATTCACAAATATCTTCCCCTTACCCCAGCACATTGTATTTCCGGAAGCCTTCGAACCGGAATACGACTTCTTTCTTTCCATCCGGCAATTCTCTCACCTGCCGTTCACTGCAGGCAGCCAGTACCGGTACATCATGCCGGACCAGACGGCAGATTACAGCATAGGTCAGGGTAAATTCCCCCTGACACATGACAGCTTCGGGGTTCATTGCCAGTATTTTTTCTGCTGTGATATCCGCCAATGCAGCAATTTCTTCCTCGTCAGCTGTTGCACTGATGGAGGGAAATGGATAATCACAGATTTCTCCGTATTTCTCTGCTGCCTCTATCTGTTCTTTACTCCAGTTTGCAGATGGATGATTACTGAAATTAACAAATCTCTTCATAATTGTTTCCCTTCTTTTCCTGATGTGGCAGGAAAATGCCTGCCCTGATTTTTCTTTTACATCACTCGGTATCGTCCGAATCCAAAGCTGGTGTTCTTTCCGATATGCAGGATTTCTCCCGCCAGAAGACATCGCAGCAGGTCTTCATCCGGCCATTCTCCCAGATATACATTGCCCTGAATCCCCTGCAGCTGCATGCGGCTCTGCTGTCGGCTGGAATATCGGGCAACACGTCGTTTCCGAATATCCTGCTCCACAATGATGGGGAGATTCTCCATCAGATGATTGGTCAATTCTTCCGGATCAATCTCTCTGCCCACAAAACAGTTGAACAGATAGATCCGTCTTGCCAGATTGGATACGATGGCTTCCATGGAGAATTCCTGCTGCAGTTCTTTTTTGTATTTCAGTGTGGTTTCCGTCTGGAACCGTATGATGTTATTCAGTCCCTGTTCCTCTATCTGATGCATCCGGTATTCCACATATTCGGAAACGTATTCCGTTCGATATGCCTGTTTTAAAATCTGTGTTCCATATCGATTCATATCCATAATCGTCTGCTTTCTGGAATTCAGGATTCGCAGTATGCGAAAATGACCGGCTTTTTCTTTGCCGATACCGGTATTCCCCAAATCCCAGACAGCCTGCAGCAGAAGGTTCAGATACACTCTGCTTTTTCCAAAAAGTGTAACATTAAAATCCAGAAGATCTCCCTCGCGGAACCATTCTTCGTAATTCTCACATTCAAACAGATACCCCATGCTGAGCCGATCTGCAGACAAATTCGGCTGAATTTCCATGGGCGTATATAAAAATCTCTGTACAGGACACTCCGATAAACAATCACAGTGCCTGCAGTCTTCCTCTTTCAAAGAATGATCTGCCACAATACAATTCTGCCGGATCATCATCTGCCCCGTCCCCCCACGGAGAGCCGATGCTTTCGTAACAGGAAGACGGCAGTCTTCCGTCATCTGAACGGTAAAATGTAATTTCACATAGGGAATTTCCAGAAATGTGCTGATTTTTTCAAACATAAAATACCTCTTTTCATGCCCTGTCGGGCGAAATACCAGACCGAAACAGTCTGAATATTTTTCCATGTTTTATCTGTATCATTTTCTCACCCCCCACTTAACATCGATGATGTTTGAAGTGGGGGGAATCCTATTTACTTGTTGAAACGAAATGCTTTTCTGCCTCATAGCAGGCAATTTTCATATAGTATCATCTTAGCATATCCCCCTGACTAAGACAAGAAACCCTTCTTTATTTTTAGAAAAATTTTCATCCCATGATCCAGCTCCGTTCCTGTAAAAATTTCGTTCCGAAATCTCTTTTTTAAAATCACCATTATCTTCTGTTCAAATTGACGCTTGCGGAGCGTTTATCTCAGTCTGGGATTGAAATAGGGTGACCGCAATCCCACTGGCTTTAGACGGTGGGTTAAGGTCGCCAAAAGTAGATTTTTGTGTTACACTATCGGTATGGGAACATGGAAATCAAAAAACAGACACAAGTATTTATTACAATACCATATCATTTTCGTATGTAAATATAGAAAGAAGTTACTGGTTTTAAAACGGTTATCAGATGATGTCAAACAGTTTTCTTATGAGATATGTCAAAAACATCATGTAAGTATCAAATACATGGAAACGGATAAAGACCATATCCATTACATGATAGAAACAGAGCCAACCATGTCCGTCAGCAAAATCGTAAATCTGATGAAAAGCTGCACGACATACCATATATGGGAACGGTATCCGGTTTATTTACGGAAACACTTTTGGAAAGATCATACATTTTGGACGGACGGATACTTTGCATGCAGTGTCGGGAATGTTTCAGAAGAAATGCTGAGGGAATACATAGAAAATCAGGGCTGATG
Organism: Lachnospiraceae bacterium; assembly: GCA_022781515.1. GTDB lineage: Bacteria > Bacillota > Clostridia > Lachnospirales > Lachnospiraceae > TWA4. Next base: position 49 of record JALETI010000143.1, on the reverse strand, counting down.
AGGGAGGCGACAGTTCATGTTAAAGGCATATAAATACAGAATTTATCCC
>JALETI010000117.1 GCA_022781515.1 Lachnospiraceae bacterium | reverse complement strand
GCAGGAAGCCTTTGAAATTCTGAAAAACAGAGGACTGGAAATGCATTCCGTAACCATTACCGCAAAGGAACGGATGTGCCCCATGGAAGAATGCAATTGCAACCCGGATGCCTGTCCCAGGGCAAAAGGTCACTTTGACCGCGTAAACGATGCCGTATATGAAATGATCACCGCCCTGGATCGAATTGGCAGGGAGGATATTCTGGAATATGCAGAAACCTTTCAGGTCTGTCCCTTCGAACTGAATCTGGATCTGACCAGCTGGTCTCAGGGAATTATCTGTGATTACAATTATGTGTTTGATCCCAATGTTTATCTGAGACGGTTTTTTGGAGACAACGTGCAGCAGAAATACCTGTTTCTGATTGATGAAGCACACAATCTTCCGGACCGGGCAAGAACCATGTATTCGGCGGATCTGGTCAAGGAGCAGGTCCTGCAGGTTTCCCGATATATGAAAACTTCCGGGGATTTCGAGCGGATGGATACACCGGAGGCTGTACATGCGGCAAAGAAAACCGGACGCAGCCTGCAGGTACTTAATAAAAAGATGCTGTCTCTGAAAAAAGAAACCAGACAGGTTCAGGTTCTTTCAGAAACGGAAATTCTGGATCTTTATGAAGATACGGTTCATGTGCAGAGCTGTATCAGCAGTTTTCTGGAGGAAACAAAAAATACAGTGGATGAGGAACTGCTGAATTTTTATTTTGAGCTGCGGCATTTTAATGCCATGTGTGAAAACATGGATGAAAACTATCTGTTTTACTGCAGTGTGGAGGAGGGAACCTTTCATGTCCATCTTCTCTGTGCCAATCCGGCAGTCAATGTCCATCGCTGCATTGAAAAAGCAGTCAGCAGTGTGTTCTTTTCTGCCACTATGCTGCCCATGCATTATTATAAAGAACTGCTGACAACAGAAAAAGATGCCTTTGCCATTTACGTGGATTCTCCCTTTGATAACCGGAAACGGCTTCTTGCTGTGGCAGAGGATGTCAGCAGCCGGTATACCATGCGGAATGAAACCCAGTACCGGCGGATTTTCAACTACATTTTACAGACGGTGTCCTGCAAAAAAGGGAATTATATGGTATTTTTTCCGTCTTATCAGTACATGATGGAAATTGCAGCTCTGTATGATGAAATGGAAGCAGCAGAAGGGCATGAAGAACATGGAAAAACCATGCCTTTCCGTCTTCTGGTCCAGCAGGCCGGCATGAAAGAAGAGGGAAGGGATGCATTTTTAAAAGCATTTGCGGAAGAAAGTACAGATGGAAATTCTCTGGTGGGTTTCTGTGTGATTGGAGGTATTTTCTCGGAAGGAATTGATCTGACCGGAGAAAAGCTGATCGGTGTTCTCGTTGTGGGCACCGGACTGGGGCAGATCAGCACGGAAGGAGAGCTTTTGAAACAATATTTTGAATCCCATGGAAAACCGGGCTATGATTACGCCTATCGTTTTCCGGGAATCAATAAAGTTTTTCAGGCAGCCGGACGTGTCATCCGAACCACGGAAGATGAAGGTGTTATTATCCTTCTGGATAATCGGATGCTTCTGGACAATCATGTAAGACTGTTTCCCATGGACTGGGAAAATTATCAGCCGGTGAATCAGTATACCATAAAGGATACGGTGGAAACTTACTGGAAAGAAAGAAGCGATACCAGAGATTGAACCTCCGGTATCGCATATGTAACGTATGAAACAGCTTTAATCGTTGAACAGCATCAGCGTGAAATAGATGACCGTGTGACCGTCGAAGTTGTAGCTGAGTCCTGCCTGTTCTGCTGTCTGCATGATCATGATGCCGTGGCTTTCGATGGTTGCGAAACGCTGTTCGGGATGGCGGCATGGACCATCGGGATAGGCACAGGTTTCGCAGGTCATGCAGCCGGTGGTCAGGGTGAGCACATCGCCGAACTCTTCTTTCATCCGCTGAGTCAGTTCGTAGGACACCATCTCATGATCCCTTCGGGCATTGAGACATCCGGTGAAATCCGCGATGTCCGGTACATCTGTGGCAGTTGTAAACAGAAGTGCATGGGAAAAATGGCTGCAGCGTTCCATACACTCCTGAACGGTACCGATCACCGGAGGGCATGCCCAGGAATGGCCGTATCTGGGACATTCGGTTTCGCAGAGAAAACGGACTTTTTCAGAAAAAATCAGGTCCCCTCTTTCCAGAAAAATATATTCGCAGACCGGATATTCGGTCAGAAAGCTGTCAATCCGTTCTTTATAATCCATAGTGCAGTTACCTCCTCTTTTTTTTCAGCAGAAAATGATACATTACTGCTGAACGATTCCCCTTTTCTTTCTATAGTATCATAAGAAGTCGGAAAAAGATAGTGGTTACCGGGTGCAGAGCCACTCCAAAATACTTTGTAATTACTGTTTATAGCCAACCTCGAAAACACTTTGTATTTTAATCTGCTGGCTCTGAACAGCGCAGATAGTGAGTGAGTTTTTGTAATTGTTAAAAAAAATAAAAAAAATACTTGCTTTTTGTTTTGAAGTATGATATAGTATCGAAGTCGGCTGACAGAGCCGACAGATAAAGGGGTATCGCCAAACGGTAAGGCACCGGACTCTGACTCCGTCATCTCAAGGTTCGAAT
>JALETI010000112.1 GCA_022781515.1 Lachnospiraceae bacterium | reverse complement strand
GTGGGAACGATTGCTCTGACATTCTTTTCCGGATGTACCTTGCTGGAGGGGGCGTTTGAGTTTGCTTCCTCACTTGGCACGGTGGGACTCTCCATCGGAGTTACAAATGCAGGAACCACTTCTGTATGCCTTTTAATTGAGATCATCGGGATGATTTTAGGAAGACTGGAGATTTTTGTATTGATTCAGGCTTTTTTCAAAAAAAGGGAAGCTTTTTAGTCCTAAATATATTTTCATGATGAGAGATATAATGTATTTCATGCATCAATGTTAATACGTCATTCCAATGATGGAAAAATGTATTTATATGATATAATTGACATAAAAAAAGAAACGAGCAACTCTCTCGGCGAATAATCGCTTACCAGACAAAAAACCCATTTCCTTTATGAAGTAATTATAGGTTATTAGGCATATTTTGTCAAACAATTATTATGAAAAAAGTGTTGGTGATCAGGGTATCAGATCTTCAAAAGTGAGCGAGGTATCCGTCTTTGTATAGACTGTTTCCACCAGCTTGATTAACTACAGTCTGGTGGAAACAGCCGGATTGAATGCTCTGAATGTTCAAAAACAGAAACTGTTCATCAAGAGGTGCAATTGAAGAGTTAGAGTACGAATTATTTTACACCACTGGCAAATCTCGATGGTCATGGTTATGATTTCAAATTGTGCGGAAGAATAATGTGAAAGCAAACACCATTCGGACGGTTCTCAACTTCGCAAGTACCCCCATGGGCCAGAACTGCTGCATGGACAATTGCCAATCCCAGACCAGATCCTCCGTCTGAACGATTGTGAGCCTTATCTACCCGATAGAAAGGTTCCCACAGTCTTGGTAGAGCATTTTCTGGAATTTGAGAGCCATCATTATATACAGATAGAATTATCTTATTATCTTGTTTTTTTAGAGAGACTCGAATTTCACCTCCTTCCGGAGTATGGTGCAGAGCATTAGATGCAAGATTGGAAACTATTTTTCGGAGATTACCTTCATCTGCATCAATATATAGGTTTTCCATCTCCATGGATAAAGATATCTTTTTTTGTTTCAAAGCGAGTGCCATAGGCTTCCAGATATCTTTAATGAGATGAGATAATTCAACAGATGCTATGTTCAGAGACAATCCTGATTGCAACCGAGCTAAATCAAGTAGATTACTCACCAAATCAGCCATCCGATCGCTTTCTTCCAGAACAATTTCCAGATAGGAATTTCTTTTTTCTGGCAAAATATCTTCCTGTGCATACTCTGCGTGAGCACGCAGGATTGCCAATGGTGTCTTTAATTCGTGTGCAGCGGAGCGAGTAAACTCCCGTTCTCGGTCTAATTGCTTTTTGAGCTTATCTTGTGCGGTATTAAAAGCAATTGCCAGGGTGTTCAATTCTTGAATTGAAGTATCCGTCTGGCAAACTCCTTCTGCTGCTTCACGACAAAGTGTTTCCACCGGTAAGGTGACTTGCCTGGAAAGTTTAGCGGATAAGAGAAGAAGAACACTCAATGTTAAAAGAGTAGTGCTTATATACAGTCCCGAATTTTGTTTCAGTGCGGCAGGCAGAACATTGCATTGTACGGCAACAAAGTCTACCACGCCATTGGAATTTCTGCTGCCCATGGAAAATCCATCCTTAGTCAGTACAGAAGGGTATTCACCGGCAATTTCTCTATCCAGAACAGAGTGTGCTTCACGGAAAGAAGCCAAGCGGCGCTCCATATTGATAAAATCATTTTTGCCATTGCTGTTCCACACAGGAAGCAGTACGCTGCAAACATTTATATAAGTGAAGTCCCAGGTATTACCGCTGCCTTCTGTTGTTGTCTCCACCATTGTGTCTATGATACCATCTGGATGGATGATTTCAATTTTTTGCACTGCGATTTCATACCCGGGGCGCTCTATACCGGTTACACGAGCGAAACTTCCATTGCTGTTATTTCCATATTCATCATCTTGGGGATAGAAAATGTAAGCCCAATTATTCCGATGTGCAATAATCCAATTAGCCAGAGCGATTTGTCCCTGATCATCAAGACCTTCATCAAAAGAAAAATACCAGCGCTGGCCTAAGTCAATTCCTTCTTGATGTCCCCAGCCCCATGCCAGTTGGCTTCGTACGTACTCTGTTGCAGTAGACATAACAAATGCTATGCCGCCATCCAATTCGCTGACCTGCCCTACGGATAGATCGCTGAGATTAATGCTCAGAATATTGCACGCCTCTTCTTCTAAGCCGGATGCATAGTTCCTGGTGTAATATTCATAATGTTCTTTCATGCTGTTTTGGACAGATTGTGCTGCATTTTTTACACTACTTTCCATCTCGTGACAAGTGTTGCTTGTGAACATAATCATTGTACCCAACCATAATAATACAAATGTTATCGCCAGAGGCTGTAATAAATGCCAGCGAAGGCGACGGGATTTACTTTTTTTAAACATTTCAAAATCACACCTCCTCCAGCTGATATCCTGTTTTATATATGGTTTTGATCTGGCAGCCTGCCGAACCAAGAGCTGAGCGCAAGCTGCGTATTCGTACATCCACAGCCCGGTCTTCTCCTTCAAAGTCGAGTCCCCAGACTTTATTCAACAGTTGTTCACGGTTAAGTACATATCTTTGATTTCGCATCAGGCATAACAGCAAATCATATTCTCTGGGAGAGAGCTTTATTTCCTTTTGTAAAACCATACATTTGCGACGATTAAGGTCAAGAGAGATGGCACCACAAGTAAGAAGTCCGACCGGACTACCTCCATTTCGACGACGGATAAGTGCTTGTGTTTTTGCCAGAAGAACAGCTAAAGAAAATGGTTTTGCCACATAGTCATCGCAGCCAAGTGCGTAACCTTTCAAAGTATCTTCCTCTCCACCTAAAGCGGTGAGAAATAAAATGGGTACATTGTTGTTTTTCCGTACTGCCTTGCAGACTTCAAAACCATCCAATTCAGGCATAAGAACATCTAATAATATTATATCATAGTCATTGTCTTGCAGAATATCCAGCGCTTCTTTGCCGTTTCGTGCCAGATCACAAATCAATCCATGTGCAGAAAAATAATCAAAAATAATATTTCGCATTCGAGATTCATCTTCTACGATTAGTACTTTTTCCATGATCCCACTCCTTTCGGTATCATAGTATCAAAAAAATGTGTCGAAATAATGTTTGCTTTTTTGGTTTTAATTGTATCATGTCAGTTTAAAGAAATCTATGAAATCGAAAAAGTCTACCAATTTCTACCGTATTTTGATAAACTGTATGATAAGTTCACTGATCTGAAAGAGAAGAAAATGATGAAGAACTTAGAAACTGAAGGGAATACTGGAGGATATGAGAAGATAATCGAAAAGGAATATGAGGTGACTAAGAATGAATATCGAAGCATATGATACAGAGTCGTTACGAAAAATAGTTCGTTCATTACAACAGGAAAACTCTGCATTAAAAGAAAAACTTAGAAAATCAAATATTCCATTTGAGGAAATCAACCCATTTGAAGAACAGGTTGAAAATCTTGAGGAATTTGATCCTGACCAGGGAGAGCGAATAATATTTCCGAAATGTATAACAGATGACATGGCAAAATTGTTTTTTAGAATGTTCTGGGGGAGACACGATGTTTTTGCTAGGAGAGGAAAGAATGGGGGGTATTTTCCACAATGCAATAACCGTTGGAATGATAGACTTTGTCCAAAGCAAAGAGGAGAGAAAGTACTTTGTGACAAATGCGAGAATACACAATGGACTCCTCTTGAATTATGGAGAATTAAAGAACATTTAAAAGGAACAAAAGAAGATGGGACTGATGTGTTAGGTTTATACCCTCTTCTTCCGGACGGAACCTGTCGATTTATTGTATTTGATTTTGACAATCATGAAAAGGGGGCCGAGGCTACAGATTTTGCCAATATGGATAATGAGTGGCATGATGAAGTGGATGCACTTAGAAGAATGTGTGTGCAAAATGGTATAAATCCTTTGGTTGAGAGGTCAAGATCCGGGAGAGGTGCACATGTCTGGATTTTTTTCAAAAAACCAATAGATGCCTCAGTTGCTCGCAATTTTGGCTTTTTATTACTGGATAAAGGGTCAGCATCAATAAATATGAAATCTTTTCACTATTACGATCGTATGTATCCTTCACAGGATGTGGCAAGCATTATAGGTAATTTGATCGCTTTGCCTCTTCAAGGTCAGGCATTGAAAAATGGAAACAGCGCATTTGTTGACGAAAATTGGAATGCCTATCCAAATCAATGGAATATTTTATTACATGAAACGGAAAAACTTAGTTTAGAAGATATAGAAGCATACATTGCCAAATGGCAGGGAGAATTAACTGAAAACAGGGAATTGTTGGCAGCTTCTGTTAATGTAAATCGTCCTAAGCCATGGAAGAAGAAATGTGAGTTTGTAAAGGCAGATGTGGTTGGTAAATTGCATTTGGTATTAAGTGATGGGATTTTTATTGATACATTGAATCTTATGCCAAGATTGCAGAACCAGATTCGTAGTCTGGCGGCATTTGATAATCCTGAGTATTATAAAAATGTTAGAATGGGATATTCAAACTATTTCAATTTCAGTTCAGTTTATCTTGGTAAAGATATTGATGGATATATTCAGATTCCACGAGGGTTACGCGAAAATATAATTGATGAGTGTAATAAGGCGGGAATTCCTGTAGAAATATCTGATCAGAGAGAGAAAGGGCGACCGATTAGAGTATCCTTCAATGGAGATTTGAGGATGCAGCAGGATTTAGCAGCACAAAAATTACTTTCATATTCTGATGGTGTGTTGCAGGCAGCTACGGCTTTTGGAAAAACAGTGGTATGCAGTTATTTGATTTCAGAGAGAAAAGTAAGTACTTTGATTCTGCTGCAGAGTAAGGACTTGCTTTTACAATGGGTAGAAGAATTGCATAGGTTTTTGGAAATTAATGAGGAACCGCCGGAGTATGAAACCAGGACTGGAAGAAAGAAAAGAAGAGATAGCGTTATTGGTATTCTTCATGGAAGTAAGAATACATTGACCGGAATTATTGATGTTGCAATGGTGCAGTCTTTGAATGGCAAAGAAAATGTTAGTGAGTTACTTCGTTCTTATGGGATGGTAATCATGGATGAATGCCATCATGCAGCTTCTAATACTTCAATGGAACTTCTGCAAAAGGTAAAAGCAAAATATGTTTATGGGGTATCTGCAACACCAAAGCGAGGAGATAATCTGGATAAAATCATTTATATGCTTTTAGGTCCGCTTAGACATAAGTTTACCGCATTAGAAAGAGCTGAAGAACAAGGAATCGGACATTTCTTTATCCCAAGATACACGAGAGTAGTAGATAATGCTGAAACCAAAGACAATATTAACAAGGCATATAACCTGATTGCGACAAGTGAAGTTCGTAATAATATGATTATTGACGATGTGAAAAGCTGCATAAGGAATGGACAGACACCAGTTATCTTAACGAGGATGAAAGAGCATGCAAAAAACCTGGCCGATCAGTTACAGACCACGGCTGACCATATCTTTATTCTTTATGGCGATAATACCGACAAAGTGAATTCTGAGATTCGAATAAGGCTTAAGCAGGTTCCAAAGAATGAGTCTTTAATTTTAGTAGCTACTGGTCAAAAAATAGGAGAAGGATTTGATTTTCCCAGACTTGATGTATTAATGCTTGCAGCTCCGGTTTCTTTTGAGGGAAGACTTGAACAGTATATTGGGAGATTAAATCGCGATTATGAGGGCAAAGAGGCTGTTTTTGTTTATGACTATGTGGATTCGCATGTAAGATATTTTGACAGAATGTATGGGAAGAGACTTAGAACATATAAGAAGATAGGTTTTTCTTTGTGGGAAGGGGAACTAAAGTCAAAACAGACCATCAATGCAATTTATGATTCTGGTAATTATACAGAGAAGTTTGAACAGGATCTTGTCGAGGCAGATAAAGAGATTATTATTTCAAGTCCTGATATTCGTGCCGATAAAATTGATCGTTTTATTCAGATTGTTAAAACAAGACAGGAAAAGGGCGTGAGGGTTACTATTATTACAACAAATCCTGAAATGGCAATCGCAGGAAGTTGTTCGGTATACTATGAATTGATTCATGAAATGGAAACAGTGGGTATTACGGTTGTACTTAAGGATGAGATAGATGAACACTTTGCTGTAATTGATAATCAGATTGTATGGCATGGAGGGATGAATCTATTGGGTAAAGAAGATATTTGGGATAATCTAATGCGCATAAAGAATCCGGAAGTGGCAGCAGAATTGTTAGAAATTGCTGTTTCCACATGCTAATGATGGATGAAATGTTCAAGATGC
>JALETI010000111.1 GCA_022781515.1 Lachnospiraceae bacterium | reverse complement strand
GCCTTTTAAAACCTTCCCGTATCATTATTTCATCGTCCACCAGTAGAACACTTAATTTCCGCATGGTCATCCTCCTTCAAAGGCGGCAGTAAATAGGCTGTCACACCACCTGCTTCCATTTCTTTTTGGAATCCAACTGTGCGATTTCCATTCGAAGCATATCACGTACCCCTTTACATATAGTGTATCAGATATTTCTGTTTTATAAAGACAGATAATTTAGGCAGTTGTGTCAATTTTATAGAAAAAAGACGCCAGCATGGAATACTGACGTCTTCACAATTCCTGTTTCAGTAAAATGTACATGGCAAAATTGATGTAAGTGCCAAACTTACCGTTTGATTTTTTCCATACTCTTTCCCTTTGCCAGTTCGTCTATCAGCTTATCAAGATAGCGGATGTCCTGCATCAATGGGTCTTCGATACTGTCCAGCTTGATTCCGCAGATACTGCCTGTAATCATCTTTCGTCTGGGATTCATCATTGGTGCCTTCCGGAAGAAATCACCATAGGATATATCCTCCTGTACCAGCCGGTCGATTTCCTCCGGACTGTAGCCCATAAGCCATTCCATGACTTCCTTTACTTCTGCTTCTGTTCTGCCTTTCCTTGTGGCTTTATTTACCAGACAGGAATACAGCTTTGCCAGACTCATGGCATATACTTTTTCATTATCCATAATCTTTTTCTCCAATCATTTTTCGGTGGAATATTCTTCCATGATACAGTGATGTTTCTTATTCTCTTTATCATAATTCACGCCCACCAGAAGCAAATTTCCTTTATATCCCTCCAGGGCTTTCACATAGTTTCTCTTTTTAATCTGATCAATCGCTGCGTCCGCAGATTTATCCCACTTCAATTCTACAATGATCGCAGGCTTATCCTGATGGTTTTTGCGGGGCAGATAAACAATATCTGCAAATCCATGACCAGCCGGCAGTTCCCTGATTTCTGTATAGTATGTCCTTGCACTGTAAAATGCCAATGATATCACACAGGCCAATGAATTCTCGTCATTATATTTCAGTATTGAAGTTTCAAAATGCGCTTCCTCAATTCCCTTTGCCACTGCTTCTGCATTTTTACTCCAGATTGCTTTCAATAGATTATCGGATTTTTTCACAGCATCTATCACTTCTTCCCAGCCTGCACCCTGAATTGCCGCCACAAATTCTGATGCAATCTCTGAATTTGGTATAAAAACCTCTTTTGAAGAAAAATCATATCCCAGATAACCCAGATGAATCAGCAGCGTTAATACATCATCTGCAGTCGAAAACGTAGTCATATCATTGCTGAAGGAACCCGTCTCTATCTTTTTATGTGCTCCCGCCAGCAGTTCTATAACAATATCCTTCAATCCTGCGTAATTCAGCACAATATAATCTCTCAAAGCTTCAAACGTTTCTGTCTGGTTCCAGTAGTTATCAAAACTTCTGCTTAACATTGCGCTGACCACAGAGCGGGGACTATAGACGTGATCAACATTTTCAAAATGATATCCATCATACCATCTTTTGGTTTCTTCGAAATCCATTCCATATCGATCACATAGTTCTTTTACTTCTGTTTCTGTAAAACCTGTAAATTCTGCAAGCTGCTTTGGATTTGTCATGGAAAATTCATCAAACATATTTAATGCAGAATGTGACCCGTATTTCTTTATCGGAAGAATTCCTGTCATATATGCCAGAGCTACATACGGCTTATCCTTCAGAAGATTTCGCAGAAAATCCAGGTATACTTTCTGTGCTTCTTTATCTGCTTTTTTTTCTCTGAAAATACAGTCCCATTCATCAATAATAAATACAAAAGGAATCTCTTCTGCATTATATATGTCTGATAAGGTTCGCGTCAGGTTCTCTGAATCAAAATATCGTATATCCGGATATGCCTCCAGCAGATCCCATAAAATATTTTTCTCTATAGCACTTTTCATCGACTCAACATCATGATTTTCGCTCAGAAACTCCTGCATATTCAGAAATATTACATTATACCGATTCAGATGTGTCAGAAACGAATCGACTTTCCCTATTTCCAGTTTTTCGAATTCCGCCTTTGAATCCGTCCCTCTTCCATAATAAGCGGCAAGCATATTGGCTGCCATTGATTTTCCAAACCTTCTTGGACGACTGACACATACATACTGCTGTTCGGAATCAAGTACTTTATTGGTATATGCAATCAATTTACTTTTATCTACATATATCTGAGAATTCAATGCTTTTTGAAAAGCACGTTTTCTGGGATTCAGATAAATACCCATTTATCAGCACTCCCCCTTCACTCATAATCTGTATCTATTCCTTTTTCCAGATACGCCATCAGCTGATCAAAGCTTCCGTTTTCAAACACGCTGATATCCTTCTGTTCCCGGTTGATCAGGCAATCTGTCAATAAGAACACCTGCATCCCTGTTTTCTTCGCAACCATATCTTCCGTCACATCATTTCCAACCATCAGGCACTCTTCCGGTCTGACACCCAGTCGTCTGGTTATTTCCAGATAATATGCAGGATTGGGCTTGCAAAAGCCGATATTTTCATATGTGGTATACAGTTCAAAATCAGAGGGCTCCAGACCTGTCCAGCGAATGCGGCTCTCCGTTGCCACCGCCGGGAAAATCGGATTGGTGGCAAGTGCCACACGAAATCCGGATTCTTTCAGTTTCCGTACGGTCTGAGCCGCTTTCGGATTCTGCCCGCAAATGGTTTTTGCAGCCTGAAATTCATTTTCATAAAAAGCCTGAAAAATCGGTTGATCAGAAACTGCTTTGTCCCCGTAAATTTTACCGAAGGTTTCCCAGAAAGCAGCCTCGTTGGTTTTGCTTCCATCATTTTTTACCATGGAAGCGGTTCCTGCCCAGATGGCATCCACCAGCTGTTTCGGTTCATATCCATGGTGCGCCAGTTTCTCCGCCAGCAATTTAAAGTAACCCTTTGTAAAAAGATCGTTATCCATGGGAAGCAAAGTTCCGTCCAGGTCAAATAATACTGTTGTAATCTTCATACTTATTCCTCTTCCATTTTTTCTGTTTAAAATATCTTATTGGGGGGGAGAAAACTGTCTTATGCATTTTCATTCTCTCCCTAACTCCAGCTTTTCCACACATCCGGCTAATATCCCAGTGTGGATTGCTTTCCTATACATTTTTCTAAGCCCTCCGCATAATAGATCCGCCTTCTGCTTTTAACCAGGCCTCTGCTTTTTTATAGTCCGGCAGAATTTTTGCAACCTCTCTCCAGAAGGCCGGTGAATGATTCATCTCTTTTCTATGACATAGTTCATGTACAACCACATAATCAATTATATCAGGCGGCATCAACATCAGCAGACAGTTGAAATTCAAATTTCCCTTCCCGCTGCAGCTCCCCCACCTGGTTTTCTGATTCCGAATTGTAATCCTGCCGTAATCAACTCCAATCAGCCCGGCAAAATAATGCACTCTTTGGGGAATGTATTCAAGTGCCTGCTCTGCCAGACTCTGTATCTCTTCATTGGTCAGACGTTCGACCTTCTGCTCTTCATACTGTGCTTTCCGGTCTTTCATCTTTTCAATGTGCTTTTCTATCCAGTTTTTCTTTTCAAAAAGGATATGTTCTATCTCCTTTGATGTGGTGTGCTGCGGTGCACGAACGGTAACTGTCAGGTCTGCATTTACCTGAATTGATACTGTTTTCCGCTTTGAACGTATTACTGTGATCTGCATGCATAACCTCCACTTTATTCTTCTGTATTGTACCAAGTCGCTGGCGCGACGGCTGACTTCAGGTACAAAAAATTTGATACTTTCATAAAAAAAGTAGCAGTTTTTGTATATATGTTGTATTGTTAAGTTACCACACCAAACAATCACATATTCACAAGAACTGCTATGCTTAGTTTACCATGGATTTTTAAACTCAACAACTACTTATCTTATTTTTTTATTCGTCCACCGCCTCTTTTTGAAATGTGACATTAGCACTTATTTCAACTTATTACATTTCAAAGGAGATTTTTACGATGGACAAATATTTCGATTCCTTCCGGGAAATGATTTCCCTTCGCGGTCTCACAGACCATACCCTGAAAAGTTACTGTACTTACATCCGGGCTTATCTGGATTATCTCACGATCATCCTCCATAAAGCACCCGAAGATGTTTCATGGGATGAACTCCGTGATTACATCCGGTGGCTTCAGAAATCCAGAGGCCTTTCTGACCGCACGGTCAACTGTGCCATTTCTCAGCTGCGTTTTTACCATCTATGTGTTACATAAAACATGGGATGACACACAGCTTCCCATGCGCAGATTTGATGAATATCTTCCTTACGTTCCTTCAAAAGAGGAAACCTGGCAGTTTATTTCTTCCATGCCTGATCTGAAGCCTAAAACGATGGTTGCTCTCATGTATTCTTCCGGTCTCCGCATCGGCGAAGTCTGCCGGATCCGCTATGAAGATGTCGACCGAAAAAATATGCGGCTTCACATCACTCACTCTAAAAACAGAAATGACCGGTATGCTATTCTTTCAAAAACGGCTCTTGACCTCCTGACACAGTACTGGTTTGAATGCGGACGTCCCATGGGATACCTCTTCCCGAAGCAATCCGGCGAAGACAGACCTATTGACACCTTCTTTCTCTCAAGGCACATCCATGCCCACGAGGACAGACTGGGGTGGGAACGCAGGCTTACCTGTCATTCCTTCCGACATGCTTTTGGCACACACCTGTATGAAAACGGCACGGATCTGCTTACCATAAAAGCCCTTATGGGACACAGATCCCTGCATTCCACCACGATCTACGTTCATCTTTCAGGCAGTTCCATCCGGCAGGCTGTCAGCCCACTTGACCGTATAGCGGGTGTCTGCCATGAGTAGTTACAAGATCCGGCAGATATTTGAGCGTTCCTACGGTGACTATTCTTCACAGTACCGCCATCAGTCAGATGTACAGCGAAAAGCCGCACATGCCATCTTAAACTGTAAATCCGGCAGGCTTGGCGTAAACTTAAGCCGGTGTACGGAATGCGGGCACGTGGAAATCCATAACAGCTCCTGCAGAAACCGTAACTGCCCGAACTGCCAGGCAGTCCTGAAGGAGATCTGGGTGGATAAACGGAGGGCTGAGGTCATTGATGCCCCTTACTTTCATGTCGTGTTTACGCTTCCCCATCAGTTAAATCCTCTCATTTACTGTAACCAGAAACTTCTGTATGGGCTGCTCCACAGATGCTGCGCCGAAACGCTTCTCGAATTATCGGCTGATAAGAAGTGGCTCGGGGCAGCACCCGGTATTATCCAGGTGCTCCACACATGGAACCAGGAGATGGATTACCATGTGCACATGCACTGCATTGTTTCCGGCGGCGGGCTTACTAAAGACGGAAAGATACGGAAATCTTCCAAACACTTTTTTATCCGCACGGAAGTTCTGAGAGATAAATTCAAGGGAAAATATATGGCACACCTTTCCTCTCTTTATGAACGCGGAGCCCTTGCTTTTTCGTCTTCCTGCGAAAAGCTGCGTGATCCCTGCCGCTGGAAGGAATGGAAAAACAGTCTTTATGAAATGGATTGGTGTCCCTATATCAAGGAGACCTTCAATGGTTTTGGCAATGCCATTGAATATCTTGGACGTTATACCCACAAGATCGCCATTTCCAACAGCAAGATCCTTTCCGTTTCCGATGATACGGTCACTTTTTCAGCCAGAGGAAAGAAGCCCGGCGAATCCAGACGCCAGATCACCCTGGGCCATACGGAGTTTATCCGGCGTTACCTGATGCATGTGCTGCCTTCCGGTTTCCAGAAGATCCGGTACTATGGTTTCCTGAATAACCGGTATAAGACCAGAAACCTGAAACGGATCTTTAAACTCCAGGGGCATCAGCGTTTCAAAGCGAAATATACCAATTTATCCATGGCAGAACTTCTGAAAGCAGTCTGGGATCTGGACATCAGTATCTGCCCGGAATGCGGATGCTGCAGCATGAAACACATGGGAAGGACCTATGGATCTTCCGGATAAAGAACCTGTCTCACTGAATATTGCTTTACAAAGGCCTCCGCAAGAAGGTCTGCGAAGCATGCCCTTTTATCGGACAGGATTATGCAATCGGCCTAAAAAAAGGGATTGTATTCTTGATTTCCAGTCAGGATTTCAGCATTTTCACTAAAGTGGAAGGATACTATCCCCATACATTTCCCAGCAAAACGTCCGCGAATTGGTACAATTGGAAAGAATCACATTCAGAGCAGTTCGATTTTTACAGAACTGCTCTTTTTTCTCGCTCTGAATCTGATACTTTCCTGATGAATTATAGCACAAATACGGATATTTAGAGAATGAAAGATGAACAGAAAAAACTGAAATAGATCATGATCGTGAAATACAGTTGACACAATAACCGAAATATGTTAATTTATTAACAACTTAATCTGAAGTCAAGTTCTTGTTTTATTTAAAAACAGGCTAAGAGGGAATTCCGGTGCGATTCCGGAACGATCCCGTCACTGTAATGGGGAGCCTCTCCGGATATACCACTGACGAAAGTCGGGAAGGCCGGTATGGCAATGATCCTAGTCAGGAGACCTGCTTGATGGATACACAAACCTGCGGCGAACAGGCTCTTGCTAATTTATCTGATATGATTCCTATCCGGTATTATGATGCCATGCACTATTTTGATATGCATTTAGATGCTGTCGATATTTCATAATACTCTGTTTGTAACATATTCGCATTACTGGCTGTTCCCATGGGGGCAGTTTTTTTATATGATAAACAAAACAGATGCCCCGAGCCAGATTTGAAAATAAGATTTTGCTCAGACATCTGTGTACATGGTAAAAAGGAAGAAAAACTATGGAAAAAGATCTCGACGGAAAACATTTCTCTTATTTCTGCAACCGGGATTGTGAATACTTTCCCTGTCACCCAAAAGCCAATCCGGACAATTTCAATTGCCTGTTCTGCTATTGCCCTCTGTACGTTTTGGGAGACCGCTGCGGGGGTTCTTTTGTGTACCTGCCAAACGGGTACAAAGATTGCAGTCTCTGTCTGTACCCGCACCAGCATGAAAACTATAATGCTATCACAAAGAGATATCAGGAAATACTGTCTGTCCTGAAACGAACCAGTCAGGAAGGATGAAAAGAAATTTCAAAAAAGAAAGGATGATCTGAAATGAAAATTGAATGGTTTCAACATGAAGACAACTGGCAGGATGTGAAGAATGCAACCATGACTACCATTGGAAAAAATACCGGTATCTATCCGGATTCCCAATGGAAACTCAAACTCCTGCGATCAGAACATTCACCCATACGAAAGATAAAATTTGCCTGGAAATGGACGGATCTTCCCTACTGGGTTTCCGTTCATATGGTACGACATAAAATCGGAATTGAACATTTTGTTAAAACGCAGCGCACGGACCGCACACATATCTGCCGCGATGAACTTCCTCAGGGTGCATTGGTAAATCATGAATGCGAAGCAGATGCACAGGCGCTGATCAATATCAGCAGGAAACGTCTCTGCAGCTGTGCAAGTCCGGAAACAAGATCTGCCTGGAAGCTGGTACGGGATAAAGTTGCCGAAGTCGAACCGGAATTGGCCTCCTGTATGGTACGGGAATGTATTTACAGAGGATTCTGTCCCGAAATGTTCGGATGCGGCTACGATAAAACAGAAGAATTCCAGAAGGAACTGGAATTATATAGAAAGGCATGACTCTCACCCTTTAAAGCGCGCCCATGACGCGCAAACAAACAGGCTGAAATCATTTGGTTGTTTCAGCCTGCTTAATGACCTGATCATACAAGGCCTGTTAATCAGGTTTCCGTCAAAATATGATTCCAAAGCTGAAGCCGATTCGTGGTCTGTGTACATGAGAAAAAGATATGCCTCTCCATCATTATCTAATCCTGATTTACTAAATCGTGATTTGATATTACTATTTTGTAAAGAAAAGCAAGGGTGACATTACAACGCATAACCTCCACTTTAATCCGGCTGCAGACCATTTCTATAAATATCATTGATCACAGCCTGTGCATGCTCCATTTCTTTTTTCCGTATGATTGCATCCCTGTCACTGAGGATTGCAAGCATTTCATCCACCAGATCTTCCATCCGCGGATCACTGACTCTGTACAAGTATCCCAGCATCCGTGTGGCTGTATACTCTGTATTCATATATTTATATGCGATTTCTGCACAGAATTCTTTGGGATATCCCCTGTCAAGCAGAACTCTGTATAATTCATCTGTTTGCTTTGATGCCATTTGTTACACCACCCATGCATTTGTATTTACCTGGTAAATCACGTTCCGGATGCCCATCCACACGGACATATCCGAAAAAATATCGATAATACTTCCTTGATCGGTAAATGGTGTTTCCTGAAGCACAGACATGTCTTTCATCATACCATTATGTACAATGTATTCAATGATCTGATTTACAAAATAAACCTGCCGGCTGTCAAGATGGGTTTCATCCAGATAATCCGCAAATGCTGCTTTTGCAGCAGCCATATCAAGGCCGACAATTTCACGAACAAATTCACCGAGGGGCTTATCACCGTATTCTGCTTCATACTCCTGTTGTGTCCCCACTTCACTCCACAGTATTTTCTCCAATACCTCAACATCCGATTCTATAAGCGGAACATTGTTTTTCAGTTTTGCAATGACCTCATTATCCTGATGCTGACGGACATAGTATTCAGCCTTAGCTTTGTAGTCTTTCAAGTCATCATTTTCCAGTTCTGCTTCTTTCCACTCCATCGACAGAATTTCATCGTCAAAATTTGTAACATACTTTTTTCCTGGTCCTGTCTTGATATATTTCATCAGGTCACGCAGACATTTTCGAATGTGTTCAAATTCATCAATACCGGCACAATCCAGATAATCGGTGTGAAGAATCTGGTCAAGCAATTCGGACTGAGCCGTAATTTCCGGAATGTTTGCTACACCTGCCAGTGCAGAAACCTTCTTCAAAAGGTCATGTCTGGCCCGATTGTGTGTATTTCCAGCAAGGTAAGCAAGCTCAATTCCATACATGAGTGCATCAAATCGCAAAGCTTTTACATCATCCGGATCCGGCTCAATCAATGGAGCCAGCTCCTGTTTGACCGTCAGTGTATCTTCATAGGTCAGAACCTGATAATTCTCTTCCCGGGCATACAGATCCACATATTTCAGATGCTGTCTGACTGAGAAATTCTTCCGTTCCAGTTCCCGGACTTTTCCAGACAAATATTTTACAAGGGAATTTCGATAGGCAATCAGCCTTTCTGTCTGATAACGCATATCCTGCAGCTTATAGGTCATTTCAAACTGCAGACAGAACAATGCTCCCTGAAGAGACAGCGTATTAGCAGTTACTTTTCCTTTATTCATCCGGAAAAACTCAAAATTTCCGCAAAAATCAAAGATATAGAATTTCTTCTTATCCTCTCCATCCATCAATTCCGGACAAAGACGTGTTCCCCGCCCGATCATTTGCCAGAACTTTGCTTTACTCATCACTTTTTTGAAAAAGACCAGATTCAGCACTTCCGGAACATCAATGCCGGTATCCAGCATATCGACAGAAATAGCAATCTGCGGTAATTTCTTCGGATCGGAAAACTCGTCAATGGCGCTTTGAGCATAATTGATATAGTTATCAATAACTTTTGCATAACCATTCAGATGGGGATATTCTCTGCCGAATATTTCAAATATTTTCTCTGCATGTGTATGATTTTTTGCAAAAATAATTGTCTTGCCGATTTTATTGCCATAATCAATTTTTAAGCCATTGATCATCAGGATATGCAGCACTTCCCGTATAGTATCCTCATTGAAAATCCATTCATTCAGAGCAGAAGACGCAATACTTTCCGGAATTTCTCCATTTTCATTCTGAAATGTATCTTCATATGCCTGACGATCTTCTTCAGACAATTCATCATAAACAATACCCTTCTGAATAAACTTCAAAGCTGTTTCAACTGACATATAATCCACGAGATAACCGTCTTTTACAGCCTGCGCCAGATCATATCCGTAAGTAGGTATCCCATTTTCCAATTCGAAGATTTCATAGGTATTCTTTTCAATTTCATCCTTCGGTGTGGCAGTCAGACCCACCAGTGGTGCATCAAAATACTCAAAAATGTCACGGTATTTATTGTAAATGGAGCGATGGGCTTCATCACAGATGATAAGATCAAAATGACCGCAGGTAAATAATTTTCCTTCATTATCATGAATGGAATCAATGCAATTCATCATTGTCTGATATGTGGAAAAAACACCGTGTGCCGTATAATTCTCTTTTTCCTCACAGAGATTTGTCACAGACAGATCCGGAAGCAGATTCACAAAACTTCTCTTAGCCTGTGTAACAAGAGAATTTCGATCGGCAAGGAATAAAATGTTCTTTACCCAGCCCTGTTCCAACAGCACCTTGCACAGCGCAATTACCGTTCTCGTTTTACCGGAACCGGTGGCCATAACCAGCAGTGCTTTCCGGCGATTTTTCGCGCCAAAACTATCACATACCGCTTTCACTGCAGCAACCTGATAATAACGTCCTGCAATATTCTGATCCACTGTAACATATTTCAGACTCGAACGCATACTCTGCAGATTAAACAGCTTTTCCAGATCCCGTTTAGAATAAATAGCTGCACACTTTCGTTCCGGATACTGATTATCTGTGATATGGGTTTCAAAACCATTGGTCAGAAAAACAACCGGCCGTCTTCCCTGCTTCTTTTCAATCAGATCAGCATAAAGTTTTGCCTGCTGTCTTCCCTTTGACACATCGACACAGGTTCGTTTCGCTTCAATGACAGCCAGAATTCGCCCATCATCTCCCATAAGAACATAATCTGCAAAACCCACTTCTGATTGATTTGGCATCCCGGGAATTTTATACTCATTAATCCAGTTTTTTCCTTCTGTCCAACCAGCATCCTGCAGCATCGCATCAATATATATTTTTCGAGTCTTATACTCTGACATGTCTAACGGCTTTGGAACATAGGTATGCTGCTGCATTTCACGACGGCAAGTCAGTTCTTCCCGAAGGGCAGCATTCTCTTTCATCAGCTGTTCCATCTTCAGCTCCGTATCCGATATGACATCTTCTTTCGATGAGATAACTTCCAGCAATTCCGGATGAAAGAACCCTTCCGTATAGGAATCTGCATAACAGTATGCCACAAAATCCAAAAAGATATATAGATTTTCCAGACACAACAAAGCCTGATCTTTCGTTGCCTTTTTCCCTGAATGCGCCGCAATATTTCCCATTTTCCGAATAAACTCCATTCGATGGAATAAATCGTCATTCACAATACCGTGAAACTCATCGGTACACATCAAACTGGACAGCCTGTCATCCCAGGGCATTACAAGAGAACGATCAACAGAATACATCCATTTAATGGCAAATTCCATTGCCCGACGGCAATTCAATATGCTTGCAGAATAATCGATCAGCAAAATTCTCTCTGCAGATATTGCGACATCTGCAAAACTGCTGAATTTTGGTTCTTTTTTCAGGAAATCAAAATTCGTCATGATTGTTTCCTCCTGAAGTTATTGGTAAACCCTATGTATGGGTGTAAAACGTAGTAGTGTGAGGGTGACGCAAAAGTGGCAGATTTTGATTTGTCAGTCTGTTTTACAAATTCAGCATATTGATTTTGTTCATCAATCGGAACACAAATAATCTGTATTTCCTGTAAATTCTTAACGGACAGTCCTGGCTGAGCAGCACCTGTCTGATACCTTTTCAAATCAAGATTGAGTAATAGCTGATTCAACCAAATATTATTCATTTCAACTATAGGTGTAACCAATAATGCGTGCTCAGTATTCTTAAACTTACCACTTGCAAACTGAACATTTCCGCTTAATGCACCTTGCCTACCTATAAGAGAATATTCACCTTCTTGGTTATACTCTGACACATATCCTCTAATTCCATTTCCACCATAACAAGGGTATGGGGTAACCTCCGAAGGTTCATCTGCAATATCAGATGCCGCTGTAAAATCTCCAGCTTTCAATATCAATACATCCTTAAGATCTTTTGTCTCAAGATGTTTTGAATTAATAATTGGGTCACCAAAGAGCTCGACAAATCGGGCTTTGACGAGGTCGTCAAGCTTTTGCAATTCTTGCTGTCTCAAACCGCAGGTTGCCTTTACATGATGGATAATTTCTAGAATTTGTTGTTGCTCCTTGATTTCTGGCAATGGAACACTAAATGCCAGTAATGTTGGTGTTGGCAGGCTTCTTCTTCTCGCCGTAGATCCACGCAGTTTCGCTTTGTAATAATCCAATGCTCGCTCACAACGCAAAGAATATTCTAAAAATTCTGGCAAAACCTGTGTTTGATCAATATCCCATATTCCATATGCTGGACTCACAATTCCAGCATCAACGATTCTTTGGGCAGCCAGCACCCCTTCATCAATAGGGAAACTAATTACAAGCTGATTCCTATAAACCACCTTGTATCCTGATCTATCCTTTGAAGCGATTACTTTCTTAAATTTATCATCTTGAAAAACCAATCCATCATGCATTGTCATTGAAAGAACTGGATATTCACCATCCCCACAACGGACATATTTTGCTGGATGAATTAGTGTTCCTAGTTCAACCATTTTATACGATCTCATTATCTCATCCCCACAAATCCGAATTGTTTATAATCCCAGCAGTGCCGTTAATTCTTCCATTTCTTCTGCAATCTTCATTTCAATTTCCCGAAGATCAGCCATAATTTCCTGTGTGGAAGGATACTCAACCGGCACATACTCTACTTTTTTATATTTATTAATACTCAGGTCATATCCGTTGTCTACAATTTCCAGTTTGGGTACAAAGAAACTCTGTTCCGTACGCTGACGTTCTGCTTCTCCCTCCAGGTTGTGGAAACGTGCAATGATATCCGGTATATCATTTTCTGCAATGGCACTTCGTTTATCATCCAGACTGAAACCATCTGCTTTCATATCATAAAACCAGACTTTGTCGGTGCCGCCGTGTCCGGTTTTTGTAAAGATCAAAATAGCAGTGGATACTCCTGCATAAGGTTTGAATACACCGGAGGGCATGGAAATCACTGCTTCGAGCCGGTTGTTTTCAATTATTTCCTTCCGAATAGCCTTGTGAGCGTTAGAGGAACCGAAAAGAACACCATCCGGTACAATGCAGGCACAGCGTCCGCCTGTTTTGAGCATTCTTACAAAGAGAGCGAGAAACAGAAGTTCTGTTTTCTTTGTTTTGCATACTTTCAGCAGATCTGCGGAGACAATGTCATAGTCTAAACTGCCTTTAAAGGGAGGATTTGCCAGAATCAGCGTATATTTTTCCTTGTCTGTGTTCTGATCGGAAAGGCTGTCCCGGTATGCTATGATCGGGTTTTCTACACCGTGGGTCATCATATTCATGGCACCGATCCGGAGCATGGTCCGATCCATGTCAAATCCATGAAACATATGATTCATATAATGTTCCTTGTTCTGCCGGTTGAAAAATACCTCTTTTTTGCGGTTTTCTTTCAGATAGTCACTTGCTGCTACGAGGAATCCGGATGTACCACAGGCGGGGTCACAGATAATGTCGTCTGCTTTTGGTTCCATCATATCAACAATCATGCGGATGATATGTCGGGGGGTACGGAACTGACCGTTTACACCGGCGGTAGCGATTTTGGACAGCAGATATTCATAAATATCGCCTTTGGTATCGGCAGCGTTGACCTGTGCCATTTTTTCGTAAATTACATCCATTGCTGTAACAATTTTGTCTAACATCAATGGTGTTGGAATTTTGAAAATAGCGTCTTCCATATATCTGGAATAAGCACTTTCTTTTTTGCCATGCAGATTTTTGATGAAAGGAAATACACATTCCTGCATGGTGCTGTACATTTTTTCTGCGGGAAAATCATGGAATACGCTCCATTTCAGTTGTTCTCCTGCTATGGTTCTTTCGCCAATCTGCACTTCATTTTCGAATATACTCTGATATGGTAATCCAAGCATCAATGCTTCTTTTGCATGGCGATTATCTGATTCATCCAGGTCATGGATAAACATCAGGTATGTCATCTGTTCAATGACATCCAACGGATTTGTCAGTCCACCTGTCCAGAAAATTTCCCACAAACCATCTATTTTATTTTTCAGTTCTCCTGTAATCATTTGCTTTCTCCCGTTCATTTCAGAATAGGTAATTTTTATCTCCGCAAGCGTCGATTTGAATATTATCTATTATTGTTTCATTCTATCACAGGAGATGAATATTATCCAGCAATTGTGTGTTTCACCTGTATTCCAAATATTTTTTATATTGACTATGTGATTTGTAAGATTTATACTAACCATGATAGATTGTTTCATATATAACAATATAAGATGATACAAGGGTCAAAAGGTCATGTATTTCATGCTTGCATGACAATACATGACTTTGGGACCCGCAAAACATGAGAAAGTAGCCATTTTTCCTGGAAAAATGAGCGGATTTCGAATGTTTTCAGGATTTCGAGAGCGTAAAACGCGGAGAAATCCGTTTGTATCATGGGGTCAAAATCTTTTGACCCCAACATCATAAGATATACTCTCAGAATCTGAAATCCATATGAAAAAGATTCCGAGAGTACATATGAGAAAAGGGGGAAATTATGTCACAACCAGTATCACGCGCTGCTGATAAAAAAGAGCAGAATTCTATGGTAAAAGATCTTACCAAAGGCAGTGTTCCTGTTTTACTGCTTGCGTTTGCAGCACCATTATTTGTTTCCAATGCGCTTCAGGCTATTTACAATATCGTTGATATGATTGTTGTTGGTCAGGTTATCGGTAAAACCGGTATGTCAGCGGTTGCCGTTGGGGGTAATGTTCTTCAGATTATGAACTTTATTGCCATGGGCTTTTCATCGGCCGGCCAGATTCTGATTGCAAGAAGTGTCGGTCAGAAAAATATGAATCAGGTCAGAAAAATTATCGGTACTTTATTCAGCGTACTGTTTCTTATCTCACTGGTCATTTCAGCTGCCAGTTTCTTTTTCAGACATCATCTGTTAAACTGGATCAATACGCCTGCAGAAGCTTTTGATTATACTATGGATTATACCATGATCTGTACGATCGGTCTTGTCTTCATCTATGGTTACAACTGTGTCAGTGCTATTCTGCGTGGTATGGGCGATTCCAAGCGTCCTTTCATTTTTATCTCCATTGCTGCAGTCATGAATACCGTTCTGGATATTCTTTTTGTTGCCGTTTTTAAAATGGAGGTAATGGGTGCAGCTCTGGCGACCGTTATCGGACAGGCTTTCAGTTTCCTGTTTGCGATTTCATATCTGTACCGTAACAAAGAGTCCTTTGGTTTTGACTTCAAGATGAGGAGTTTTGTACCGGATCAAAAGGCTATGAGCAGTATCATTGCCCTTGGTGTTCCCATGGCACTTCAGTCTGCAGCGATCAGCATTTCTCATACAGTTGTTGCGGCATGGGTTAACTCTTTCGGTGTTGTATATTCTGCCATCGCAGGTATCCTCAGCAAGCTGAATATGATGATGAATGTTCTGTCCAATGCGATTACTACTGCCGGTGCTTCCATGACCGGACAGAATATCGGTGCCAAAAAATACGATCGTGTCCCCAGGATTCTTGCATGGGCTCTGTGTCTTTCCAGCATTATTGCTGTTGCTGCATCCGGATTACTGCTTGTATTCCCGAATATGATCATCGGAATGTTTACAACCGATGCGGATGTTCTGGCAAAAGCCACAGTTATTGTTGGTCCCGCAATCTTATGTTTTGCCGGTGCGGCAACAAGAACTTTTGCCTTCTCCATCATCAATGGATCCGGTAATTCTAAATTAAACCTTTTAGTTGCAATCATTGATGGTATCATTGCCAGAATCGGCTGTGCGTACATATTGGGATTTGCCATGGGAATGGGCCCCAAAGGTTTCTGGTACGGCGATGGTATTGCCGGTATGATGCCTTTACTGATCGGCGGCGTCTTTTTCCTGTCAGGCAGATGGAAGAAGTAATAGGATGTAAATCAGATTCACATCTGCCATTCACACAAAGAAATAGTTCACACAAAAAACGACGGCACAAGGATGATTTACAACCATCTTTGTGCCGTCTGTAACTGTCAGATGCAACAGCTCACATCTTTATTCTGCAAATATCATACTTTCCGCAAACAGTCTTTCATATCCCGGGGTATTTCCCAGTTCCATATAAGACATCTGTTTCGCAATTTTTTCCATTTCCCGACGGGAAACAATGGAAAGCAATGCTGCCGCCGCACCGGTTTTGGAAGAGTTTCCCACATAGACCAGCTTGTTTTCCACAGATCGGGGCAGTATTCCTGTTCCTGTCAGGCTGTCTGCCGGCAGATGTGCGCCGAACTGACCGGCGATCATCACCTTATCCAGCTCTTCCATAGAAACACCGGCTTCCTTCAGCAATGCAACAAAACCGGACAGAATAGCACCCTTGGCCAGCTGTACCTGCCGTACATCTCCCTGGGTAATAACCAGCTTTTCAGGGGATTCCACCATCAGGAATTCCCGTTTTTTGCCATTCATCTGCAGATATCGTCTCCGGTAATCGTCTTCCGCCAGTTTCTCCGGTTTGATGAAGGCTCCATCCTTTCGGATCAGTCCGGTTCGCACCAGTTCTTTTACCACGGCAAGAATTCCACTGCCGCAGATGCCTTCCGGATCCGGTTTTGCACCATTCTCTTCCTCACCGATTATGGTCAGCTTCACTCCTTCCTCTGAAATG
>JALETI010000095.1 GCA_022781515.1 Lachnospiraceae bacterium | reverse complement strand
TGCAAATATTATTCCGGAAGGAAAGAAAATCCGTTTGCTTGATATTTTCGGTGATGAAACAGTAGTTGAAGGAACATTAATCAGCATGGATCTGGAAAGAAGTACCGTTCGGATCGCGCTGGAAAACTGATCAGATACAGTCGGAAAAGACAGGTCGTTCTGTTTTTTCCCGTATTGATGCATAACAGAAAGAAAACGGGGCTGCTGCACGAATTCAATTTCGCGGGCAGTCCCGTTTTTACATTTCAGACAGGGCAGCATATCCACCATGGGTACAGAACCGAATCCTCCTTCTGGGCGGATATGTCGGAAAAGCACCTATTTTCTCTGAAAGCGTTCCATGATAATCTGCAGAGATTCATCCAGTGTATGGCGGAGTTTTTTTACAAGTTCAGGATCATTTCCGCATGCCTCTTCCAGATACCGGATTTCATCCATGAGCCCCTGTGCGTGGGGAACCAGATAGGCACCTGCATCACTGCCGGTGGCAATATGTACTCCCTGTTCCACGGCAAGGCGGATGTTGTTCATGTGAGATGCGGTGATCTTTTGGACAGCCTCTTCATTGAATCTGCCGCAGCCGCGGAGGCTGGAACAGGTGGCAAGGGTCGGAACCCAGACGGCACCGGTTTCTTTCATGAGACGGAGGCATTCTTCATCCATATAGTATCCATGTTCAATGCTGTCACATCCCGCTTCCAGTGCATAGCGGATCTGGGTGGGTGTATTGACATGAACCATAACGGAAAATCCTTCTTCATGGGCAATATGTACCATTTCGTGAATCAGAGCCTCGTCTTTGAGCAGTGTGGATACATTGCCGAATTCATCAAAATCCAGAATTCCCGAGGCCATGATTTTAATAAAATCCCCATGTAGTTCCCCTGCTTTTTTGACGAGAACAGCATATTCTTCAATGGTATCAAATCCGAACCCCACAATACCGCCGTAGTATCCGTTTTTATGGATTGCATAGATGGGAGAGCGGTAATCAATTCCATACTCCGGTGCAAACTCTCTGGCCCGCTGTGAGACACCCAGATTATCACCCCCATCCCGGATGAAGGTGATACCGGCTTCCTGATACCGTCTGAAGTATTCGTGGATCACAGAATCCTGTATATGGTTTTTGTGAAGCTCCACGGCTTCGTTATAATTCCTTCCATTCATAAGCATATGTGCATGGCATTCTCCGTACATGTAATACTCCTTTGAAATTTGCTGATTTTATCTATGAAAAATTGTTTTTCCTTTCAAACATCCCCTTTAGTTTACCGCGGAAATTATCAAAATACAATAGGATTGTCTTGTTGCAGATTCTGATTCATGTTATACTCTTAGCCGAACTGGATGTAAGATTTGAAAAGAGGTATTGGTATGGAAAAGCAGGACATACTGGCATTTTTGAAAAATCTGTAGTTTTCCTTCCTGCAATGCCTGTTTTTTTAGTGAAAAACAGGATTGTATTTAAAAGGGGGCAATGATATACTTAAAAATTATAGTGGTAAGGTAGCTGCATCGGCTGATCGGATCACTTGTAAAAAGCTACTATACTACAACATTTTTTGATAAATAGTATACGTACAGGAGGAGACCATGAGCGTTAAGAGAATTTACGTTGAAAAAAAGGCACCTTTTGCAGTTGCAGCAAAAGAATTGAGACACGAGATCAAAGGCTATCTCGGTATCAAAACCATCACTGGTGTACGCCAGCTGATTCGTTATGATGTTGAAAACATTTCTGAAGATATTTATCAGAAAGCAGTCAATACCATTTTTTCAGAACCGCCGGTTGATGATGTGTATGAAGGAACATTTCCCAGTGCAGAAGGAGATCTGATCTTTTCTGTGGAATTCCTTCCGGGACAGTTTGATCAGAGAGCTGACTCTGCAGAACAGTGTGTGAAGCTTCTGAAAGAAGACGAAACGCCTGTGATTCGTTCTGCCGTAACTTATGTGATAAGCGGAACCCTTACGGATGCAGAAGCTGCCGCAATCAAAGCACACTGCATCAATCCCGTGGATTCCAGAGAAGCTGCCATGGAAATTCCCGAAACACTGGTTGTATCCTATGAAGAACCTGCAGATGTCATGATTTTTGACGGTTTCTGTGCAATGCCGGAAGAAGAGCTGAAAAAGCTGTATGATTCTCTTGGTCTTGCCATGACATTCAAGGATTTTAAACATATTCAGAATTACTATGTAACGGAAGAACACAGAGATCCTTCTATGACAGAAATCCGTGTTCTGGATACATACTGGTCTGATCACTGTCGTCATACCACATTCCAGACCGAACTGAAAAATGTGAAATTCATGGAAGGAGATTACAAAGAAGCGGTTGAAGGTGTATACAACCGTTATCTGGCTGACCGTGAAGTGCTTTACAAAGGCCGTGATGATAAATTTGTCTGCCTGATGGATCTGGCTCTGATGGGTATGAAGAAATTAAAGAGCGAAGGCAAACTGGAAGATCAGGAAGAATCGGATGAAATCAATGCATGTTCCAGTGTTGTACCGGTTGAAATTGATGGTGTAACCGAGGAGTGGCTGGTTAACTTCAAGAATGAAACCCATAACCATCCCACTGAAATTGAACCCTTTGGTGGTGCGGCAACCTGTCTGGGCGGTGCCATCCGTGATCCGCTGTCAGGACGTACTTATGTCTATCAGGCAATGCGTATTACCGGTGCGGCAGATCCCACAGTTCCTGTTTCAGAAACACTTCATGGCAAGCTTCCCCAGAAGAAGATTGTTCGTTCGGCAGCACAGGGCTACAGTTCATACGGCAACCAGATCGGTCTTGCAACCGGTTATGTGAAGGAAATTTATCACCCCGGTTATGTGGCAAAACGTATGGAAATCGGTGCTGTTATGGGTGCGGCTCCCAGACGTGCGGTACAGCGTCTGACTTCTGATCCCGGCGATATCATCATCCTTTTAGGCGGACGTACAGGCCGTGACGGCTGCGGCGGTGCGACCGGTTCTTCCAAGGTGCATACAGAAGCTTCCATTGAAACCTGCGGTGCTGAAGTACAGAAGGGTAATCCGCCCACAGAACGTAAGATTCAGCGTCTGTTCCGCCGCGAAGAAGTAAGTTATATCATTAAGAAGTGTAACGACTTCGGTGCAGGCGGTGTATCGGTAGCAATCGGTGAACTGGCAGATGGTCTGGTTATCAACCTGGATAAGGTTCCCAAGAAATATGCCGGCCTGGATGGTACGGAAATTGCCATTTCCGAATCTCAGGAACGTATGGCAGTTGTTGTGGATCCTTCTGATGTGGCACAGTTCCTGGCATATGCAGAAGAGGAAAACCTGGAAGCAGTGGAAGTTGCTGTTGTTACTGAGGAACCCCGTCTGGTTATGAACTGGAGAGGCAAAACCATTGTGAATATCAGTCGTGCATTCCTGGATACCAACGGTGCCCATCAGGAAACTGATGTTACCGTTGAAATTCCTTCCAGAAAGGACAGCCTGTTCAAGGCAGAACCCGTTGCAGATGTAAAAGAAGCATGGATCAATACCTTAAAGGATCTGAACGTATGCTCACAGAAGGGTCTGGTGGAGCGTTTTGACGGTTCTATCGGTGCAGGTTCTGTATTCATGCCTTACGGCGGTAAATATCAGCTGACCGAAACCCAGGCCATGGTGGCAAAACTGCCTGTTCAGAAGGGTACAACCGATACTGTCACCATGATGGCTTATGGCTTTGATCCCTATCTGTCTTCCTGGAGTCCTTTCCACGGTGCTGCATATGCAGTGGTAACATCTGTAGCCAAGATTGTTGCAAACGGTGGTGATTACTCTAAAATCCGTTTTACTTTCCAGGAATACTTCAAGAGAATGACCGAAGACAGCAAACGCTGGGGCGTTCCTTTCTCTGCTCTGTTGGGTTCCTATGACGCACAGCTTGGTTTTGGTCTTCCTTCTATCGGCGGCAAGGATAGTATGTCCGGAACCTTCAATGAACTGGATGTACCTCCCACACTGGTATCCTTTGCAGTGGATGTGGCAAGTGACAAGACCATCATTACTCCTGAATTAAAGAAGGCAGGAAACTGTCTGATGCTGTTCCGTATTCAGAAGGATGATAATGATATGCCGGATTACGAGCAGATCAAAGAGCAGTATGCATTTATTCACGAAGCAATTAAGAACGGCAGCATTGTATCCGCTTATGTGGTGGAACGTAAGGGTATTGCAGAAGCTGTATCCAAAATGGCCTTCGGCAATGGTCTGGGCGTTCAGCTGGAAACCACACTGGATGCTTCCGAACTGTTTGCACCCGGCTGGGGCAATATCGTATGTGAAGTGCCTGTGAAGGATGTTGAGAAACTGGCTTCCAGAGCTTCCATGATCGGTAATGTAATTGCTGAGCCTGTATTCAGCTACGGTTCTGCGGTTATTACCATGGATGATGCAGTGAAAGCATGGTCAGAAACACTGGAAAGAGTATTCCCTACGGATTCCGGTGCAGAACTGGAACCTGCAAAGATTGAATTATACGATGCAAAGAACATCGTAATCTGCAGAAACAAGGTTGCAAAACCGAAGGTATTTATCCCGGTATTCCCCGGAACAAACTGTGAATATGACAGCACAAAGGCCTTTGAAAATGCAGGGGCAGAAGTGGTAACCAGGGTATTCCGGAACATGACAGCCTCCAATATCCGTGAATCCGTTGATGAATTTGTAAAATGCATTGATGATGCACAGATTATCATGTTCCCCGGTGGTTTCTCAGCCGGTGATGAACCGGAAGGATCTGCAAAGTTCTTTGCAACTGCCTTCAGAAATGAAAAGGTGAAGGAAGCTGTCGAAAGACTGCTGAAGGGTCGTGATGGTCTGATGCTTGGTATCTGCAACGGTTTCCAGGCACTGATCAAGCTGGGACTGGTTCCTTACGGCACCATTGCTCCTCAGCAGGCGGATTCACCGACACTGACCTACAACACCATCGGCCGTCATGTTTCCAAGATGGTTTATACCAAGGTTGTGACCAACAAATCTCCCTGGCTGGCACAGGCTGAACTGGGCGGTGTATACTGCAGTGCAGCATCCCATGGAGAAGGTCGTTTCGTAGCCAATAAAGAATGGATTGATAAGCTGATGGCCAACGGCCAGATTGCAACACAGTACGTGGATGCGGATGGAAACCTGGCATCCAGTGAGTACTGGAATCCCAACGGTTCTTACTGTGCAATTGAAGGTATCACCAGCCCTGATGGACGTATCCTTGGCAAGATGGCTCATGTAGAACGTAAGGGCAAATCCGTAGCCATCAATATCTACGGAGAACAGGATATGAAAATCTTTGAATCCGGTGTTGCATATTTTAAATAGTATGATACCAGGGTCAAAAGCTCATGCTTGCATACCCTAAATGGCACGTGTGAAAAAGCATGACTTTGGGCCTCTGCAATCCTATAGGATAATGCATAGCAGAAGATAATGAAAAGAAAGGCTGTATGCAGATTGTTCTGTCTGCAGCCTTTTTTCTTTCATATATTCAGACTATATAAATAGTACTTAAAAACGATTTGTAATCAATTGAGAGAGGATTTACATGGTATTGCTGATTGAAAAATTGGGATTGATGATTCATTGGGGGATGTTCGGAGCTTTTCTGTTGTTGTCGGCTGTTTTTCTTTGGAAATGTTTTCTGCATCGGCTGAAGCGAAGGGGGTGTCTGGAATTTTTGTATCTGTTTCAGACAGCGGCACTTGGTCTGTCCGTTATCATGTTTCTGATCGGAATCAGTTCTTTGTTTCGGGGGATGAAATCAGAGGAAATCATACAATCATTCAGTATGTGGGGGCATGGAATTGCAGGACTTCAGTCGGGGAAAATACTGAAAATCATAATTCCCATCCTGTGGCTGTCCGGCAGTATGCATCATATCATCAGGAAATGGGACTGGAAAAAAAAGACGGAAAGACTGTATGATTTCAATGAGGTCGTTACAGACCCGATTACACGGGATGTATTTGCAGCTGCGGCGAGGAAGAATGGACTCAGACGGGAACCCATGCTTTTTCAGAATCAGGCAGTCAGTGTTCCGTTTCTGAAGGGAATCATTCATCCGGCTGTTATCATACCGGAAAAGAATTTTTCTTCCGGTGAAAAGACCCTGATTTTTGCCCATGAACTGCGCCATCTCAAAGCAGGCGATCTGCTGGTTCGATATTTTCTGGAACTGGTTTTTCTGATCTACTGGTTTGTTCCATTTGAAGAATATTGGCTGGAGGAACTGGTTGAAATTCAGGAATCTCTGTGTGATATTTTTGTATGCAGATCTTTTGGAGAAACATTCAGTGCGGAACACTATTTTTCCATGATACTGAGTATTTCTTCCGGAGCAGACAAGAAACAGAAGGTATCCAGAAAAACTTTTGTAAATTCGCAGCTTATGAAAGATATCGGACATCTGGAAAAAAGGATCGTTAATATGTTTGGGCATCAGACCCATAAACGGAACTGGTTTTTTCACACGTCTTCCTGTATTTGTCTCGGAGTGATTTTAGCCATGCTGCTGTGTCCGAGTATGCTGGATTACAGTGAATTATTCCACCGGGGAGGGAAAATGGCAGACGTTGTCACTGAAAAAGCAGATGCTTTCTGTGGAAAGACAAAATCATCATCGTTGGAAGAAGCGCAGTATCTGCTGAACTGGAATGATGCGGCGGAGTATTGTCTGGAACCGGGAGAAATGATAGCAAGTGATTCTTTTATTGGAAAGAAAGAAAAAAATCTGATTATCTGTGCATCAGGTGAACATAAGGAGTACAGTATCTGTCTGGAATATAATAATGAAATTGTGGAGATAGAAGCAGAAAATGAAGAAACCAGTCTGAATCTGGAAATGGAGGAAAGCGAATATGTACTTTCGCTTGTGAACACGGGAGAAGAGAATCTGAAGCTTCTTCTTTACTGCAGCTATTAAAATATGAGGTTTTTTTGTATTTTTATCTGGCAGATACGCCGCACCGGAGAACACACTGTATTTTCGAAGTTGGTTCTGAACTTTCCTGCCTGCGGGCACGCACCATCTGTATTGACATTATCGGATGCCTTTGATATACTTTGTTTAATTGTGGGAAAAACCGCATCTATTATCAGGAGGTTGAATTATGAAACATATTAAAACATTAACCGGCAGCAGCTTAAAGAATACCATGAAAAAAGGTGGATGCAAGGAATGTCAGACATCCTGCCAGTCCGCTTGCAAGACTTCTTGCACAGTTGGAAATCAGAGCTGCGAAAACAATAAATAGTTTATTCAGACAGATCGGAGAAGTAATCATTTAGAATCCGACTTCTCGACTGTTACGTAAATCGCAGGGACACCTGAGACAACGGGTGTCCCTGCAACTTTTGTATTCATTTAAACCAGGTATAGAAAGGGAATGTAACTGTTTTACAGTTGTGTACTAGTATGATTCATCAGTATAAAAATAATGGATATAATATTGTGCTGGATGTATGCAGCGGTTCTGTACATGTGGTGGATGAAATTACCTATGATGCGATCGGTCTTTATGAGAACCATGATCGGGAAGAGGTACTGGCATCTCTGCAGAAAACATATCCGGATACATCTGTCGATGAACTTTCAGAGGTTCTTCAGGAAATCGATGAATTGAAGGAGCAGGGCCTTCTGTATGCAGAAGATATATATAAAGACTACGTGATCGATGTGAAGAATCGTACAACGATCGTGAAGGCACTTTGTCTCCATGTTGCCCATGACTGCAATCTGGCCTGCCGTTACTGCTTCGCAGGTGAGGGTGAATATCATGGCGATCGTGGTCTGATGAGCTTTGAAGTTGGAAAAAAAGCGCTGGATTATCTGCTGCAGAATTCCGGAAGCCGCAGAAATCTGGAAGTAGATTTCTTTGGAGGCGAACCGCTTCTGAACTGGAAAGTTGTGAAGGAGCTGGTTGCCTACGGCAGAAGCAAAGAAGAGGAATACAATAAGAAATTCCGCTTTACGCTGACCACCAACGGTGTACTGCTCAATGATGATGTGATCGAATTCTGTAATAAGGAAATGTCCAATGTTGTTCTGAGTCTGGACGGAAGAAAGGAAGTCAATGATAAGATGCGCCCTTTCCCCAAAGGAGCAGGCAGCTATGATATTATCGTTCCCAAATTCCAGAATTTTGTAAATAAACGCGGAGATAAGGATTATTTTGTAAGAGGAACCTTCACAAGAAATAATCTCGATTTTTCAAAGGATCTGCTGGAATATGCGGATCTTGGCTTTGAAAAGATGTCCATTGAGCCGGTGGTTGCACCTCCCGAAGCGGATTATTCCATCCGCGAAGAGGATATTCCGCAGATTCTTGCAGAGTATGATCACCTGGCACAGGAATTTATCCGCAGAAAAAAAGCAGGTAAAGGTTTTACCTTCTTCCATTTTATGATCGATCTGAATCAGGGTCCCTGTGTGGCCAAGAGACTTTCCGGCTGTGGTGCCGGAACGGAATATCTGGCTGTGACACCGACAGGCGAGTTTTATCCCTGCCATCAGTTTGTGGGTCTGCCGGAGTTTCTGCTGGGCAATGTGGATGAAGGAATTACCAATACGGAAGTTCAGAAAGAATTTAAACAGTGTAACGTATATGCCAAGGACAAGTGCAGGGACTGTTTTGCAAGATTCTACTGCAGCGGCGGCTGTGCAGCCAACGCATATCAGTTCCATGGAAAGATTACCGAGGCGTATGATATCGGCTGTGAGATGCAGAAGAAGCGTATTGAATGTGCTATTATGATTCAGGCTGCACTGGCAGACGAAGAGTAAGAAAAGAGGAACAGAAAATGAGCAAAAACGGAAAGAAGAATACAGGTGCGTCCAAAGGGTTCCTGCGTCTGTTCACAGCAGTGCTGGCACTTGCCTTTCTGGTATATGTGGCAGTAATCGGACTTGGATTTGAACAGTCCGGCAGCGCTTCCGATATTAAACTTGGACTTGACCTGGCCGGCGGTGTAAGTATTACTTACCAGACGGTGGATGAAAATCCCTCAGCTACCGATATGGCAGACACCATTTACAAACTGCAGCTGAGAGCACAGACCTACAGCAACGAAGCTGAGGTGTATCAGGAGGGTACCAATCGTATCAACGTGGATATTCCCGATGTAACGGATGCCAATGAAATTCTGGAAGATCTGGGTAAGCCCGGTTCCCTGAATTTCCTGGATCCCGATGGCAATGTGGTTCTGACCGGTGCTGATGTGGCAGGAGCCGATGCCGGTATTGTTGATTTGAAAGGAAACGGCAGCAAGGATTATGTTGTCAATCTGGTATTCAATGATGATGCGGCAAAGAAATTTGCAGAACTGACAGAAGCCAATGTGGGCAAAACTATTTCCATTCAGTATGATGGGGAAATTGTAAGTGCTCCAAGTGTAGAAGAAGCCATTACCGGCGGCAAGTGTTATATTGAAGGCCAGAAGGATTATGAAGAGGCAGAAAGGCTGGCTTCCACTATCCGTATCGGTTCCCTGAAGCTGGAACTGAATGAAATCCGTTCCAATGTGGTGGGGGCAAAGCTGGGTTCTGATGCCATTGAATCCGGTCTGAAAGCCGGTGCAGTGGGTCTTGTGCTGGTTATGATCTTCATGATCGTGGTCTATCTGGTTCCCGGTCTGGCAGCATCCATTGCCCTGATGATTTATCTGGCATTGATGGTATGTCTGTTAAGTGCATTTAAGATTACACTGACTCTGCCCGGTATTGCCGGTATCGTACTGACCATCGGTATGGCAGTGGATGCCAATGTTATTATCTTCTCCCGTATGCGTGAAGAACTGGCAGCGGGCAAGTCCGTACGGATTGCCAGAAAAGAAGGCTTTAACAAAGCCCTTTCCGCTATTCTGGATGGTAATGTTACCACACTGATCGCAGCTCTGGTTCTGTATCTGATGGGCAGCGGTACCGTAAAAGGTTTTGCCATCACCCTTGCCCTGGGTACTGTGTTATCCATGTTTACCGCACTGGTTGTCACCAGATTTATTCTGACCGGTTTCTATGAAATCGGTGTGAAAGATGCAAAATTCTATGGAAAGAAAGCAGCCATCCGTGTTCCTTCCAATATCAATTTTATCGGACTGAAAAAACCTGTATTTGCCATTGCAGCTGTGATTATTCTGCTGGGCTTTGGTTCTATGGCATTCCATGGACCGGTAAAAGGCGGCAATATTCTGAATTACAGTCTGGAATTCCTGGGCGGAACTTCCACTTCTGTTAAATTCAATGAAAATATGGATATGGATACCCTGAACAAAGATGTGGTTCCGATGATCTCCGAAGTGACCGGAGACAATGACATTCAGGTTCAGACCGTAACCGGCTCCAATGAAGTCATTTTCAAAACCAGAACACTGAATACTGAAGAACGTCAGGCTCTGGAAGATAAACTGGTTGAAACATACAGCGTTGATAAGGAAGCAATCAAAGAAGATAGTATTTCCGCTGTGGTCAGCAAGGAAATGAAGCAGGATGCAATTTCTGCCGTTCTGCTGGCAACGGTTCTGATGCTGCTGTACATCTGGTTCCGTTTCAAGGATCTTCGTATTGCAGGCAGTACCATCCTTGCTCTGATCCATGACGTACTGGTAACACTGACCTGCTATGCAGTGTTCCGCTGGACCGTAGGCAATACCTTCATCGCCTGTATGCTGACGGTAGTCGGTTACTCTGTCAACGACACCATCGTTGTATTTGACCGTATCCGTGAAAATATGAAGAATAAGGCACGTAAGGAAGAAATTTCTGACGTGATCAACTGCAGTATGTCACAGGTATTGTCCAGATGTATGAGTACATCCATTACCACCGGCATCATGGTTCTGGTTCTTCTGATCTTTGGTGTAGCTTCCATTCGTGAATTTGCACTGCCTCTGCTGATGGGTGTTATTGCAGGTACCTTCTCATCTGTATTCCTGGCAGGCAACTTCTGGCATACCATGAAGTCTGCACAGAAAGAGCAGTAGTATTTACCCGGTAATCCGGAAAAGGGAAATTATTTATGTATAAGATTATTAATAAATGCGGACGTGCCAAACGGGCAGAGTTTCATACCGTACACGGAACGATCCAGACCCCTGTGTTTATGAATGTGGGAACTGCAGCTGCCATTAAAGGCGCAGTTTCCACAGAAGATCTGGAGCGGATCGGTACGCAGGTGGAACTTTCCAATACCTACCATCTGCATGTCAGACCCGGTGACAAGGTTGTGAAGCAGATGGGCGGTATTCATAAATTTATGGTATGGGATAAGCCGGTTCTCACCGATTCTGGTGGATTTCAGGTGTTTTCTCTGGCGGGTCTGCGCAAGATCAAAGAAGAAGGGGTTCATTTCCATTCCCATGTGGATGGCGCAAAAATCTTCATGGGTCCGGAAGAGAGCATGCAGATCCAGTCCAATCTGGCATCCACCATTGCCATGGCCTTTGATGAATGCGTGCCCAATCCTTCCACAAGAGAATACACAGAGAAATCCGTGGACCGTACCACCAGATGGCTTGCCCGCTGCAAAGCGGAAATGGCAAGACTGAACAGTCTTCCGGACACCATCAATCCCAATCAGCTTCTGTTCGGCATCAATCAGGGAAGTACCTATGACGATATCCGTATCCGCCATGCACAGGAGATTTCCGAGATGGATCTGGATGGTTATGCAGTGGGAGGTCTTGCAGTGGGTGAATCCCATGAGGAAATGTATCATATTCTGGACTGCACCGTACCGCATCTGCCGGAAAACAAACCCACCTATCTGATGGGTGTCGGTACGCCGGCCAATATTCTGGAGGCAGTTGACAGAGGTGTTGATTTCTTTGACTGTGTATATCCCAGCAGAAACGGCAGACACGGTCATGTGTATACGAAACATGGCAAGCTGAATCTGTTTAATGCAAAATATGAAACAGATCCCAGACCCATTGAAGAGGGCTGCGGATGTCCGGCATGTACCCGTTACAGCAGAGCTTATATCCGACATTTGCTGAAAGCAAAAGAAATGTTGGGAATGCGTCTTGCAGTTTTACACAATTTGTATTATTATAATCATTTAATGGAGGATATTCGTCTGGCCATTGAAGAAGACCGATATGCTTCATTTAAAGAAGAAGCTTTATACCAGCTTACACAGGGACAGTAATCCTGATTTTGCAGGAAGGGAGGTAAGGATATGGAAGCGTGGATTTGGATTGTATATATTGTTGCTCTGTTCGCTATTATGTATTTTATCAGCATCCGTCCCCAGAAGAAGGAGCAGAAGAGACATGAAGCTCTGATGGCAAGTCTGGAGGCTGGCGATAGTGTATGTACTACAGCAGGTTTTTACGGTGTTGTAATCGGCATCGAAGAAGATATGGTTATCGTTGAATTCGGCAGCAACAAGAATTGCAGAATTCCCATGAAAAAATCATCCATCATCGAAGTGGAAAAAGCCTGATCGATGAGAAAATCGATAACTGAATAGTGAGAAATCGGCTGATCGAAGATGATTGCCCCGAGGGTGTGTTTTGTGCGCCCTCGGGGTTTTTGTTTAACAGGATCTGCACTGTGAATTCCTGTTAAATAGAGTAATAGAAAACACGCCTCAAGTGCGTGTACACAGACATAGGAGGGAAAGACTATGGCAAATGTAATTTCAGATGAAACCATCGAGTATGTTGGCATTCTGTCCAAACTGGAGTTATCCCCGGAAGAAAAAGAGCGGGCAAAAAAGGATATGGAAGATATGCTGAATTATATCGATAAGCTGAACGAACTGGATACATCCGACGTGGAACCCATGTCCCATGTTTTTTCAGTTCAGAATGTATTTCGTGAAGATGTGGTTACCAATCAGGATGACCGTGAAAACATTCTTGCCAATGCACCGTCGGAACAGGATGGAGCATTTACCGTACCGAGAACATTTGATTAGGAGGCAGCAGATATGAGTTTAATGGGATTGACAGCTGTACAGCTGGGACAGAAGATACAGTCCGGAGAAGTGTCTGCTGTGGAGGCAGTGAAAGAATCGCTGGAACGGACAAAGGCTCTTGAAGGAAAAATTCACGCATTTGTAAATCTGGATGAGGAAAATGCGCTGAAAAAAGCAGAGTTGATACAGAAGGATATTCAGTCGGGAAAACTGACCGGTCCCCTTGCAGGCGTACCCATGGCAATTAAGGACAATATGTGTACCAAAGGGGTTCTTACCACCTGCAGTTCCCGCATTCTGGGAAATTTCAGACCCACCTATACGGCGGAAGCAGTATTAAATCTGGAAAAAGCCGGTGCGATTATGACCGGAAAAGCCAACATGGATGAGTTTGCCATGGGCTCCACCACAGAAACTTCCGCATTTGGAGTGACAGCAAACCCCTGGAACACAGAACATGTGCCGGGTGGTTCCTCCGGCGGCTCCTGTGCAGCGGTGGCAGCGGAGGAAGTATCCTTTGCATTGGGATCCGATACCGGCGGTTCCATCCGTCAGCCCAGTTCTTTCTGCGGCGTCACCGGCATCAAACCCACCTACGGTACCGTATCCCGTTACGGACTGATTGCTTATGGATCATCTCTGGATCAGATTGGTCCTGTTGCAAAGGATGTGACCGATTGTGCCGTGATCCTGGATTCTATCTCTTCGCATGATCCCAAGGACAGTACCAGTGTCAGAAGAGAATCCTATGATTTTGCATCCGCTCTTGTGGATGATGTGAAAGGACTGAAAATCGGCATTCCTTCCGACTTCTTTGGTACAGGCCTGAATGAAGATGTGAAAAATGCTGTGCTTCATGTGGCAGATGTATTAAAATCCAAAGGTGCGGAGGTGGAACTGTTCGATTTTAAACTGGTTACGGATTATGCCATTCCGGCATATTATGTCATTGCCTGTGCGGAAGCAAGCTCCACTCTGTCCCGATTTGACGGAATCACATACGGTTATCGTACAGAGGATTTTACGGATCTTCACAATATGTATAAAAAGACACGTTCCGAAGGGTTTGGTCCGGAAGTAAAACGCCGTATCATGCTGGGCTCCTTCGTACTGAGTTCCGGATATTATGATGCATATTATCTGAAGGCACTGCGTACCAAAGCCATGATTAAACAGGAATACGATAAAGCCTTTGCAAAATACGATGTGATTCTGGCACCGGCGGCCCCCACGACAGCGCCGAAGATGGGAGAAAGCCTCAGTGATCCGATTCAGATGTATCTCAGTGATATTTATACCATTTCTGTTAACCTGGCCGGTCTTCCGGGAATTACCGTGCCCTGCGGCATGGACCGCAATGGTCTTCCCATTGGTGCACAGCTGATCGGAGACTGTTTCCGGGAAAAAACAATTATCCGCGCTGCGTTTGCATTTGAGCAGTCAGGAGAATATCTGCATTGTGATCTGGCGAAGGGAGGTATCCGGTAAGATGAGCAAACAGTATGAAACCGTGATTGGTCTGGAAGTCCATGTGGAACTGGCAACAAAAACAAAAATATTCTGCGGATGCAGCACCGAATTCGGCGGAGAACCCAATACCCATACCTGCCCGGTGTGTACAGGTA
Source organism: Lachnospiraceae bacterium (assembly GCA_022781515.1). Classification (GTDB taxonomy): domain Bacteria; phylum Bacillota; class Clostridia; order Lachnospirales; family Lachnospiraceae; genus TWA4. Next base: position 5,217 of record JALETI010000095.1, on the reverse strand, counting down.
TGCCCGGATCCCTGCCGGTACTGAACAAAAAAGTACTGGAACATGCCATTGCTGTGGGTCTGGCTACCAATTGTCAGATCAACCGTTATTCCAAATTCGACAGAAAAAATTATTTTTATCCGGATAACCCGCAGAACTATCAGATTTCTCAGCTGTATCTTCCCATCTGTCATGATGGATTTGTGGAAATTGAGACAGCAAATGGAAAAAAGAAAATCGGAATCCATGAAATTCATATGGAGGAAGATGCCGGCAAACTGATTCATGACGAGTGGACCGATTCCACCCTGGTGGATTTTAACCGTTCCGGTGTTCCTCTGATTGAAATTGTATCGGAACCGGACATGCGTTCCGCAGAAGAAGTCATTGCCTATCTGGATAAGCTGAAAACCACCATTCAGTATCTGGGTGCATCCGACTGCAAACTGCAGGAAGGTTCCATGCGTGCAGATGTGAACCTGTCCGTGCGGGAAGTGGGTGCAGAGAAATTCGGCACCAGAACGGAAATGAAGAATCTGAATTCTTTCAAGGCCATTGCAAGGGCTATTGAAGGGGAAAAAGACCGTCAGATCAGTCTGATCGAAGCGGGAAAACAGGTGGTACAGGAAACCAGACGATGGGATGACACAAAAGAAAGTTCCTATGCCATGCGTTCTAAAGAAGATGCACAGGATTACCGTTATTTTCCGGATCCGGATCTGGTTCCCATTGTGGTCAGCGAGGAACTGCTGGAAACCATCCGTCAAAGACAGCCGGAATTCCGGGAGGAAAAGATGGTACGGTATATGGATCAGTTTGAACTGCCGGAATACGATGCCGAAATCATCACATCTACCAGAAAACTGGCGGATATCTTTGAGAAAACCGCTGAAATCTGTGGAAAACCGAAGAAAGTATCCAACTGGCTGATGGTGGAAACCATGCGTCTTCTGAAAGAAAAAGGAATGGAACCGGAACAGATCCATTTTTCACCGGAACATTTTGCAAAACTGATCGAACTGGCGGATGCGGGAACCATCAACAGTACCGTTGCCAGAGAAGTATTTGAAAAAATATTCGACGACGACATTGATCCGGATGTGTATGTGGAAGAACATGGATTGAAATCCGTCAATGATGAGGGAGCATTGCGGGCAGAAATTGAAAAAATTGTGGACGCAAATCCCAAATCCGTGGAAGATTTTAAAGCGGGCAAGAAGAAAGCCATCGGCTTCCTGGTGGGTCAGACCATGAAAGCCATGAAAGGAAAAGCAAATCCCCAGATGGTGAATCAGATACTGAATGAGGTTCTGAGTACAAAATAATCACGGAATATTTGTATCAGAATCCAAGGAATGTAAAGCCGGAGGCGGCTTCAGAGAGAAAACTGTAAAACGTCCGAAAAATTCGTGTTGTGCAAACGATACGAATAACTCGGACGTTTTTTGTGCACTTTTACAGGTAAATGGAACTTGGTTTAATGAAATGCTTTATTTTTTGATGGAAAATATTCTTATTCTGAACATATTTCATTCAGCATGACAATTGATTTTTATCAGTTTTCACCTTATAATCTGTCATACAATCCAATGAAGCAACGGGATTTCTGTATAGATTTGTAGGATTAAGATGCGGGAGTTGAACGCAGCAGAGAACATTGCTTCTGGATGTTTATTATAGATCACGATACAAATTGTTCTATTCATTATAAATTTTCTGTTAAAGGAGAATCGTACTATGAACACTTGTACAATCCATTTAAATTCACTGGAAAAAGTGAAACAGTTTGTTACTGAAATTTCAAAATGTGGAAATCAGTTCGAATTAAGCTGTGGCCATTACAGTGTAAACGCCACTTCTGTTCTGGGTATTCTCAGTATGGATCTGACAAAACCGCTTGAAATCAAAGCACTGAATCAGGATGTGGAAATCCCTGAATGCATTCTGGCATTTTCTGCTTAATTATCTGGAAATTGAATTGGGACACAGATTTATTACTGATTTCGATGCATGCGAATCAGATACAATTGTGAATGATTCTGCAGCAGAGTCTGCAGAGAGTGGAAACATCTTCAGGATTTTATCATAGATTGAAAGAAACCGGCTGCTGTCCGGAACCCGGGCAGCAATTGAAATAGATGATCAGAAGGGGTTGTCGCACTAATTCAATTTAGTGTGCAGCCCTTTTTTCGCACTTCAAGCCAGTCAGTATATCCATCACAGGTGCAGAACCTGAGCTAAGATCTTCTAAAGACTCGGGCAAATGCCCCTTTTGGTGGATATATCTGCGCTGGCTTTTGTGCTCGTTTGTAAAAAACGTATACAAATGTGAAGATTGCAAGGGAAAAGTGCGCATAAAAAATGACGGTGCAAGGACGATTTTTAATCGCCTTTGCACCGTCTGGAACCATCAAATGCGGCAGCCCTTTTGTATAAGTGCTGTGTAGACTGCGCACAGATTCGAATAGGAAAATGTTTGCCTAGAAATCGAATCCGGCGTCAAATCTCCGTAAACGTTGATTTGAAAGATAACGTGAAAGCTTACTGATGCTGAAAACTGCAGATGGTTCGTGTGCTGCCGGTTACGGCATAGTCAAAGGTCACGGTATCTCCTGCCTTCAGGAAGGGGAGATAAGGATCCAGTGAAATGGATGCGGTATAGATTTCACTGCCGGAATCCAGCAGGAAGTAATAGCGGGTATTGCCTCCTACAACAGCAGAGGAAACTGCGGATATGGTTCCGGAAATGGATGCTTCCGGTGTCAGAGGTGTCTCGGTTTCCGTACCGGTCTGATTGTTTCCGGTGTTTTCTCCGTTTCCGGGACTGCTGTTCGGATCCAGCGTACCATTTTCAATGCCCAGGGCAGTGGCATAGTTTTCCATGGCCAGCCGGACATTGGTTCCGGTTCCCACCACCTGATATTGTTCCACATCAACGAATGCATACATTTTCACCAGACCGGCTGCATCCTTCAGAGAAAGGAAATAGGTGGGTCTGTCGGAAATATTCAGCAAAAGCGGGAAGGTGGCATTGTATTTCATCTGCTGTACCTGACCTTCGGCGGAACTCATGGCAGAGTATTCGGTGGCACCAGGCACTGCGTAATAGCGGGCATCCTTGGTACGCAGGTTGACCAGCATGAAACCGGTATTGGATTCATCACTGGTAACAGAGGTCATACCGGTATAAAGATACACATCATCGCCGATGGCAATATAGTTATATCCCTGAGTGGTCTGTTTCACACCCTTCTGACCGAAAATGGAATTAATAAAACCATTCTGATACATACCGTTGTAATCCAGCTGATTCATGATCAGACTGGAAATGAAGACCTGATCAACCCATGTGGGAATGTCCTCCAGTTTGTAGTAGGCATCTTCACCGGTAATGGCATTGACCAGAACCACGCCGGATACATCCTTGCCGCTCCAGATTCCGATACGGTAATTGATGACAGGTGCAACCCAGTACGGTGTTCCGGCTTCATCAATTTCAAAGGAAAGATCCGCGAAATCAAAAATCAGTGTGGGATGAGAAAAACGCAGATGACGGTAAATATTGCGGAAGAAATATTCACTGGTGGAGTATTTCATTCCTTCATCCAGACGCTTTAAAGTGGCTTCCTGTTTTACCATATTTACCATGACGTATGCGGGAAGCCCCTGCTTGCGGTTTGTAAACCACTTGATGGTATCACCGTACTGCAGGGGGGTGACACGGTAGGGAGTACCCTGATAGTTGATCTGTGTGTACAGATCCATGATTTCAAACTGGGAAACCAGATCAGACATTTCACCCAGTTTCCGATTGCCCAGTCTCTGGGCAGTATCCTTATCCACAACGGGAATCTGGTTCATGGAAAGCTCCGCAACATCAGCAGAGAAATCTCCTTCTTCAATGTTGATCAGATTTGCATAGGATCCGGAGTGGAAAAACGGATGACCGATGACAGAACCGCTGATCTGCAGAAGAAAAATCAGAATCACGGCGATGGCACCGAGGAAAAAGGGTTTGCTCAGCTGCTTCAGATCCCTAAAATGGAAAGCGATGGTCTGTTCTGCACGACTCTGGGTAATGATTTCACGGATGACATTCAGTCCGTTCACCACAAGGAGGACGAGAATAGACTGCAGCAGGAAACTCCAGAAGTTCTGGCTCCTCAGGTTAATGGGCGGCAATTCAAAGTAATACATCAAAAAGATGATGATAGCACAGATTCCGATACGAGGAATCAGACTGCCATTTGGTTTTCTGTTCATGAAAATAACTTCTCCTTTCAGCGGCATGCATTTACAAATGCTTCAAAAATGGGACGCATGGATTCAACGCCCACACCGAACATGGATTCCGGATGCCACTGCAGTCCAAGGCCAAAGGGATAATCCTCAATTTCAATGGCTTCCACGACCCCATCACTGGATGTGGCTGCAAGCCGGATCTTTTTACCGAAGTCTTTCACAGCCTGATGGTGGAAGCTGTTGACCCAGATCTGCCTGTCTTCATATAATCTGGAAAGAATGGTATCCGGTTCAATGGTAACCTTATGAGCAATATCACCATACCCGGCATCCTGAAAATGCTTCAGCCGTACCCCTTCTATTTCAGAAAGATCCTGATATAGGGTACCGCCGCAGGCTACATTGAGAACCTGGTGACCGCGGCAGATGCCGAGAAACGGTTTTCTGGCGGCAATTACTTTCTGTGCAAAGGGAATCTGCAGTTTATCCAGTCTGGAATCGGATTTGCCCAGCAGGCGGTGGGACTCTGCTCCGTAAAAGGAGGGACAGACATCAATACCGCCGGTAAAAAGAAAACCATCCAGCTGATCAATCAGCTGCTCCATATCCTCTTCACCGTTCAGCATGGTGGGAATCATAACAGGGATTCCTCCGACTTTGTTAATGGATTCAATGTAAGTATTGCCTGTGTGGGAATGACCCAGCGGACCCATATCTGTTTTTAAATGGGCCATGACACCGATAACGGGTTTCATCGTATTACTCCTTACTCTTTTGTTATTTGGAAATATACGGCATCGAATTGTTTTGTACATGCCTGTATGATATTATAGTTCAGCGGTATGTTTTTTTCAACTGCAATTCCTGACACAGACAGACCAGGGAAACACACAGTGTTTTCGAGGTCAGCTCTGAACAGGAACAGTTGTTCAGAGTGACGCTTGAGGAAATTATATTTTTGGCATTACATGATTGATAAAAAGTAACACAAAATAT
>JALETI010000091.1 GCA_022781515.1 Lachnospiraceae bacterium | reverse complement strand
TCGATGAAGCAGAGGCTGATATCCGTGAACTGATGGGCATTCCTTCCAACTACAAGGTTCTGTTTATGCAGGGTGGTGCATCACAGCAGTTCGCCATGATCCCCATGAATTTCATGAAAAACCGCGTTGCTGATTATATCGTAACCGGTGCATGGGCAAAGAAAGCATGGAAGGAAGCACAGAAATTCGGCCAGGCAAACTGCATTGCATCAAGTGAAGATAAGACATTCTCCTATATTCCCGATTGTTCTGATCTTCCGATCAGCCCCGATGCTGACTATGTGTATATCTGTGAAAACAATACCATTTACGGTACAAAGTATAAAAAACTTCCCAATACAAAGGGGAAAGATCTGATTGCGGATGTTTCTTCCTGCTTCCTGTCTGAACCCGTTAATGTAGAGGATTATGCAATGATCTATGGTGGCGTTCAGAAAAATGTAGGCCCTGCAGGCGTTGTAATTGCTGCAATTCGTGAAGATCTGATTACAGATGATGTTCTGCCCGGAACACCCACCATGCTGCAGTACAAGACACATGCAGACAATGGTTCCATGTTCAATACACCGCCCTGCTACGGCATCTATATCTGCGGCAAGGTATTCAAGTGGTTAAAGAAGAACGGCGGTCTTTCCGCGATGAAAGAACGCAATGAAAAGAAGGCAGCACTTCTGTATGATTATCTGGATCAGAGCAATCTGTTCAAAGGAACCGTAAGAAAAGAAGATCGTTCTTTGATGAATGTTCCCTTTGTAACAGGCAACAAGGAACTGGATGCTTTATTTGTTAAGGAAGCAAAAGAAGCAGGTTTTGAAAACCTGAAAGGTCACAGAAGTGTAGGTGGTATGAGAGCATCCATTTACAATGCCATGCCTTACGAAGGTGTTGAAGCACTGGTTCAGTTCATGAAAGAATTTGAAGCAAATCACTGATTCAATAAGTAACAGGATTCCCCCGCCTCAGACATCATCGATGTTAAATGGTGGGAGAGAATTGAAACTACATATAAATGCTTTAAAGAGCCTGGAATTCTGATTCCGGGCTTTCGAAGCAAATATCAGATTGTATACGGAAGAGGAATCTGTATGCAAAAAAACAGGAACAGGAATTAGAAATTATGTATAAGATTAAGTGTTTAAATCCCATTTCCCAATATGGATTAAATCTGTTGACAGATAAGTATGAAATAACAGACGATATCAATGAAGCAGCGGGTGTACTGGTCCGCAGTGCAGCCATGCATGATATGGAACTGCCGGAAGGACTCGAGGCAGTAGCAAGAGCCGGTGCCGGTGTGAACAACATTCCTCTGGAAAAATGTGCTGAAAAAGGTATTGTAGTTTTCAATACTCCCGGTGCCAATGCCAATGGTGTGAAAGAACTGGTAGTTGCAGGTCTGTTTCTGGGTGCCCGTGATATTGCAGGCGGTATCAGCTGGGTAAAGGAAAATGCATCCGATCCTGCCATCGGTAAGACCATGGAAAAGGCCAAAAAAGCATTTGCCGGCAATGAAATCATGGGAAAGACCCTTGGTGTTGCAGGTCTTGGTGCAATCGGTATTCGTGTTGCCAACGTTGCTATTGAACTGGGTATGAAGGTTATCGGTTATGATCCTTATATCAATGTACAGTCAGCTCTGCACCTGTCCACCCATGTACAGGTTTGTGATAATCTGGAAGATATGGTGTCCAAGTGTGATTACGTATCCATCCATGTACCGCTTCTGGACAGTACAAAGGGTATGATCAATAAAGATGTTATGGATAAGATGAAGGATGGTGTGGTTATCCTGAACTTTGCCCGTGATCTTCTGGTAAATGATGATGATCTGGAAGCTGCCATTGAATCCGGTAAAGTAAAGCGTTATATCACAGACTTCCCCAATGCAAAGACAGCGAATATGAAGAATGTGGTTGCCATGCCTCATCTGGGTGCATCAACAGAGGAATCTGAAGATAACTGTGCCATGATGGCAGTTCGCGAAATGATGGACTATCTGGAAAATGGAAATATTAAAAATTCAGTGAATTATCCGAACCTGAATGCCGGTCCGCTGAAAAATGGTGTGAGAATCTGTATTTTCAACAGCAATGTCCCCAATATGATCGGTCAGTTTGCAGGTGTGCTGGCTGCTAATAATATCAACATTTCATCCATGGGTAACGTATCGAAAGGGAATCTGGCATATACTCTTATTGATACCGATCAGGATATTGACGATGCTATAATTGAAAAACTTATGGCAATTCCTGAAGTCTTTAAGGTACGTGTAATCAGAAAGTAACAGAAACGAAAAAATGAAAAAAGTGGCAGCCGCCGGAAGCAGCATGATTTTTGCATCATGTTTCGGCGGCTGTTTTGCTGAGAGGAAAAACAATGGCTATTGTAAAACCATTTTTATGCGTACATCCTTCAGATGGACATTATGAAGAAGTATCTGCCCTTCCGTATGATGTATTCAGCAGAGAAGAGGCACGTGAAGAAGTTAAGGATAAACCGTACTCCTTTTTGAATATTGATCGGCCGGAGACACAGTTTTCACCCGAACAGGATATGTATGCGGACTGCGTTTATGAGAAAGCTGCCAGGATGCTGGAAGCATGGGAACAGAAGGGAATTCTGACAGAAGAAAAGGAAGCCTGCTATTATATATATGCTCTTACCATGGATGGCAGAGAACAGAACGGTATCGTAGCCTGTTCTTCTGTAGATGATTATCTGACAGGGGTGATCCGTAAACATGAGTTTACATTGGCTGAAAAAGAGATGGACCGTATTCGGCATGTGGATACCTGCAATGCACAGACAGGACCTATTTTTCTGGCATATCGTCATCAGGATAAAATCAGCAGTCTGATTGCTGAGGCAAAAAAAGAGGCACCGCTTTTTGATTTTATATCAGAGGATGGTGTGCGTCATGCAGGATGGAAAATAGACGATCCTGCGGTAAATGCAGCACTGGAAAAGGCATTTTCAACGATTCCGCGAACCTATATTGCAGATGGACATCATCGCTGTGCATCTGCTGTAAAGGTTGCATTGAAGCGAAGAGAGGAAAAACCTGACTATACCGGAAACGAAGAATTTAATTATTTTCTGTCGATTCTTTTCCCGGATGATGAACTTTGTATACTTCCCTATAATCGGGTTGTCCACGATCTGAATGGTTTGACGGAAGAAGTATTTCTTGAAAAAGTTGCTGAGAAATTTGAAATCAGTAAATCAGATACCGATGTGGAACCGAAGGAAAAAGGCTGCTGCGGCATGTATCTGGATAAGCAATGGTATCTGCTGAAGCAGAAAACAGAATTTGTGCAGGATGATAGTGTGGAACAGCTGGATGTTGCATTTTTGCAGAGGGAAATTCTGGAACCGGTTCTGGGTATTGCAGATCCCAAGAAGGATCAGCGTATTGGATTTTCCGGAGGCATCCGGGGAAATGCTGACCTGGAAAAGAGATGTCATACAGATATGAAAGTGGCATTTTCCATGTATCCCACATCTATTCAGGAACTGTTTGCTGTTGCAGATGCACAGCGAATGATGCCTCCTAAATCCACATGGTTTGAGCCGAAACTCAGAAGTGGATTGTTTATACACAAATTCTGATTGTCCGGAACGGAAAACCGGAGATTTGAGTTCAAATCCGGACAGAATAGGATCACGGAGAAAAATATGAAAGTTGTAATTCAGAGAGTGGAACATGCATCTGTCACAATTGATGGACAGGTTCATGGACAGATTGGAAAAGGATATCTTGTTTTGCTGGGTGTGGGTCATGACGACGATGAGGCCACAGCAGACAGAATTGTAAAGAAAATGATCGGTCTGCGTATTTTTGCAGATGAAAATGGAAAAACCAATCTTTCTTTAAAGGATGTGGGAGGTTCGCTGCTGATCGTTTCCCAGTTTACACTTTATGCAGATTGCAGACATGGCAATCGCCCCGGTTTTACAGATGCTGCAAAGCCGGATCGGGCAAATGCATTATATGAATATTTTGTGAAAAAATGTGCAGAACAGGTGGAAAATGTACAGACAGGAAGTTTTGGCGCAGATATGAAAGTGGAACTTCTGAATGACGGACCATTTACCATTATATTGGATTAACTGAAAAATGTGAAAAAGTCGTTAGAATTCCAGTGTGAAAATATGATATAATGGTTACTGTTCAGAGACAACCTCGAAAACACTGCGTGTTTCTTCGGCATTGCTTTGAATAACATTCAGCAGACAATCGTAATTTTTTAAGGGAATTATTTATTTCAGCAGAAAGGAATTGGGTTATTGGCCGGCATGGAACACAGACGGAAGAAAAAACATGGAATTCCAATACGTTTTCTGCTTTTTATTCTGAAAGCAGTATTATCAGTTGTTCTGATATTTTTCCTGTCTGTTGCAGGAATCAATTTATACATGATTATCAGCACATCAGGAAATATTCTGACAGTGGAAGATGCCAGAAAACTGGAAGATGTGGATGCAATTCTGGTTCTGGGTGCATCCGTACATGGAACAAAACCCAGTGCCATGCTCAGGGATCGGCTGGATCGTGGAATCGAACTGTATCAAAAGGGGATTTCAGATACCATGCTGATGAGTGGTGACGCCAGTACACGGTATTACAATGAAGTTATGGCAATGGAACTGTATGCGGTCGAAGCAGGTGTTCCGGAAACAGCCATCATCAAAGATCCGAAAGGGCTATGTACGTATAACAGCATCGAAAATGCGGTAAATCAATATGGTTATCGGAAAATTCTGATTGTAACACAGAG
>JALETI010000064.1 GCA_022781515.1 Lachnospiraceae bacterium | reverse complement strand
TACCGACTGCCATTGAATTCATGCAGAGAGAAGTCATCATCGACGCAGAAGAATATCTTGGAAAGAAATTCCCTGATAATTCTTCCGATGCATACCTCTTACTGAAGTTTGACGGCAACAGTACAGAAGAAATTGAAAAGGATTACGATGCGGTTGCACAGATCTGTCTGGAACAGGGTGCTCTGGATGTACTGATTTCTGATACGGAAGAACGTGATGAATCCATCTGGAAGGCAAGAGGTGCATTCCTGGAAGCAATCAAAGGTTCCACCACATACATGGATGAAGTGGACTGTGTGGTACCTCGTAATCGTGTAAACGAACTGGTACAGTATATTCATTCTCTGAACAGTCAGGAACAGATTCGAATCAAGCTCTTTGGCCATGCCGGAGACGGCAACCTTCATGTATACATTCTGAAGGATGATCTGTCAGACGAAGAATGGGAAAAGCGTATGAATCGTGTAATGGATCTGATCTATGATAAAGCACACGAACTGCATGGACAGGTTTCCGGTGAACATGGCATTGGTTTTGCAAAGAAACCCTATCTGTCAAAGTCTTTACCTGCAGATGCGCTGGAACTGATGAAGGGAATCAAAAAGGTATTCGATCCGAAGAATCTCCTGAATCCTCATAAAATCTGCCAGTAAATCTGTTGGAAAAAGAAAATCCATACGGATTGGAAAAGAAGTGACAGAAATGGCTGCCGTTTCTGTAAAGGAACAGCAGCCATTTCTGATAAAAGAGAGATAAAATCAGGTTCCGCTTCAGAAATCCTGTAAATTTTCTGTGATACTGTCATCCACGATATTGTAATGGGTTGCGATTGCATCGATCCCTTTCTCAAAATTCTTTTCACGCAGAGCATACACCAGCTGGTGATGACAGCGGTGCGTCACTTCGCGGCCTTCATCCGTCAGTCTTCGCAGGTTTTTATCTACATTGGATAGAAATACGGCAGACAGAGCATTCACAGTGACCATCATCATGGTATTGCCGCAGAATTCAATAATCATCTGATGAAAACGAAGATCTGCGTTGGGACGATCCAGAGAATCCTGCTGATCAATCTGTTCTGTTAAGACCTGAAGCTGTTCAACCTGTTCCGGTGTTATTTTTTCAATCAGCTGACGCAGTGCTTCCACTTCAAGGGCACGGCGCATCTGACTGATTTCCAGCGGACTGGTTTTATTGATGATGGTGAGAATATCAAAGGATTGCGTAAAAAATTTGCTGATATCACCGGTCAGATAATTCCCGGAGCCCTGTCGGCTTTCAATAATCCCCAGACTGGATAAGGTCCGGAGTGCCTCACGGATGGAGTTGCGTCCAAGATCCAGTGTGGCAGAAAGCTCCCGCTCCGTGGGAAGTTTATTACCGATGCGAAGGCGATCCTGCTTGATTTCTTCTTTAATATATTCTACAACGGTTTCATACATTTTTGATTCCATAGTTCACGACCTCAATCTATTTATAAATTGGTAGTACAAATCTTATTGGTATAGTATTATCAACTAGATGAAGACAATTGTCAATAGGTATATGGAAAAACATGTATGAATAGTAAAAAGAACGGACACTTTTGTAACTATACATATTCTGGAAATGCATGTTCCAGTGAGGGTTAAAAGTATGTTGTTATTCAATTTTTTTCTTGCGATGCTTCCTATTATATGGCTGATACTTGCACTGTGCGGATTAAAAATTGCAGGTCATAAAGCCTGTGGGACGGCATTGCTGATTGCTTTGATTCTTTCAATCGGATACTGGAAGCTGAGCCCGATTCAGGCAGCAACAGCTGCACTGGAAGGAGTACTCAATGCCCTCTGGCCCATCTGTATTGTTATTATTGCCGCACTGTTTACGTATAATATGTCATTGAAAACCGGTGCGATGGATGTGATTAAAAAAATGCTGGGGAATGTGTCTACAGACAAACGTGTCCTGGCTTTGATCATAGGATGGGGATTCGGAAATTTTATGGAAGGTATGGCAGGATTCGGTACTGCAGTGGCAATTCCTGCATCCATGCTGGCAGGCATTGGCATGGATCCTGTTTCTTCTGTTGTCGGATGTCTGGTTGTTAACTCCACCCCTACCGCATTTGGATCCGTTGGTGTTCCTACTGTAACCCTGGCAGCTGTTTCCGGTACAGAACTGCTTCCCCTTTCTCAGGATGTGGTGCTGATTCAGTGCATCCTGACCTTTCTTTCCCCTTTCATTCTTGTGTGTATTTGCGGAAAAGGGATCAGGGCCCTGAAGGGAATGATTCCATTTACCCTGATTGCCTCATTATCGTTCCTGCTTCCCTGCATTGCAGCTGCTTGTTTTATCGGACCGGAACTGCCCAATATTATCGGTTCGATCTGTTCCATGGCATGCATGATCGCAGCACTGAAATATATGCCCATGAAGCAGGATGATGCATATACTTTGATTATTCATGATGACACTGACACTCAGGAACAGGCGTCCGGAAAAGAAAATCTGAATGCACTTCAGGCCTGGAGCTCTTTCATCCTGATTTTTATTTTTCTGATCCTGACTTCCAATCTGTGTCCTCCAATCCACAACCTGATTGCGCCGATTCAATCCAGTCTGACAGTTTATACCGGAGAAAATCCCAATACACTGACTTTTTCCTGGATCAATATGCCGGGGGTAATTATTTTCATCGCAGCGGTAATCGGAGGCCTGATTCAGAAGGCGAGTCTGAAAATTATCTTCAGTGTCCTTCTTGAAACCCTGAAAAAATACTGGAAGACAGTGCTGACGATCTGCAGCGTTATGGCAACAGCGAAAATCATGAGCTACAGCGGTATGATTTCCGACATTGCAAGCCTGCTTGTGGCTGCAGCCGGACAATATTATCCTCTGATTGCACCACTGATCGGAGCACTGGGTGCATTTGTGACCGGCTCCGGAACTTCCACTAACGTTCTGTTTGGTGGACTGCAGGCGGAAACTGCCCTTACACTGGGGATGGATCCAACCTGGATGGCAGCAGCCAATGTCATGGGGGCCGGCATCGGTAAGATGATTTGTCCGCAGGGGATTGCCATCGGGGCAGGCGCCATTGGAGCCGCAGGGGCAGAAAGTAAGATATTAAGTGCCGTATTCAGGTATTTTATTGTTTATGTCATTGCAGCCGGTTTACTGTGTTATTCTGGCATCATGTTATTTGAAGGAGGAATCATATGATTATTCAGTTACCTTACAGTACCAAAGGAATGAATCTGGAACTGGCAGAAGATCTCGATGTGGAAATTCTGGAGTCTGCCATCGCTTCCATGCCGAAGCCGGAAAAAACGGAGGATGAACTTGTTCTGGAGGCCATGGCTAATCCCATCGGATCTCCAAAGCTGTCAGAACTGGCAGTGGGAAAGGAAAAGGTTGTTATCATCTGTTCAGACCATACCCGACCGGTTCCCAGTAAACACATCATTCCTTTTATGCTGAAAGAAATCAGAGAAGGAAATCCGGATGCAGATATCACCCTGCTGATCGCCACCGGTTTCCACAGAGCAACTACACGGGACGAACTGGTGAATAAGTTTGGTGAAACCATCGTGGATAACGAAAAGATAGTGGTACATGACAGTCAGGATATGGATGCCATGACCAATATCGGTGTGTTGCCCTCCGGTGCTCCTTTGCTGATTAATCATATTGCGGCAGAAGCAGACCTTCTGGTCAGTGAAGGTTTCATCGAAACCCATTTCTTTGCAGGTTTTTCCGGCGGAAGAAAGAGCGTATTGCCCGGTGTATCCAGCAAGGTTACTGTATTGGGTAATCATTGTTCCCGGTTCATTGATTCCCCTTACAGCCGTACCGGCATTCTGGAAAATAATCCGATTCATCGTGATATGAAGGCAGCCAGTATGATGGCGGGGCAGAAATACATCGTGAATGTCATCATTGATTCCGAAAAGAAGGTGGTTCATGCCGTAGCAGGGGATGCGATAAAAGCCCATGAAGCCGGTTGTGATTTTCTGAGACAGTACTGCCAGGTTGTTCCGAAGAAAAAGGCAGACATTGCAATTTCCACCAACGGAGGTTATCCTCTGGATCAGAACATGTATCAGTCCGTAAAAGGTATGACTGCAGCAGAAGCCGCCGCAAAGGATGGTGGTATCATCATCATGGTTTCATGCTGCAATGACGGTCATGGCGGCGAAGGATTTTACCAGGCATTAAAAAACTGTGAGAGCCCGGAAGCGCTGATGAAGGAAATCCTTGCCGTACCGCAGGATCAGACACGCCCGGATCAGTGGGAATATCAGATCCAGGCAAGAATCCTGATGCACCACAGAGTCATTTATGTCATGTGTGAAGAATACAGAACAATAGCAAAGGAGATGGGCTTTGAGGTGGCCGCAGATGTGAATGAAGCGCTTAACATGGCTTTGAAAGTGACCGGAAGGGATGCTCATATTGCGGTAATCCCCGACGGTGTTTCGGTCATGGTACGGTAAAATATGACGTAAAACATTTTTCTAAGATAAAAAAACAGGCTGTACCGTAAAATATGTTCCGTGTACAGCTTGTTTTTTCTGTTTTGCCTTGACTCCTGCTTTCATTATTTGTTAAGCTGAAGGTAATAAAAATGTACAGGAGGATAATATGAAAAGGAAATTCGATATTGAAAAATCATTCAGAATCTGCTTTCTTGCAGCAGTGATTGTTTTCAGCATGATTGCATGTATCGGATGCGGCAGAGAACCGGCTGCAGAGAGCTCCGCTTTACAAAGTTCAGCCTGTATTGAAAACACGGAGACAGCTTCCGAAGAACCGACTGATGCAAAAAAAGAATTATTTGTATTCCGTCCAATTGTGGACAGCCCCTTTTATGAACAGGCATATTCAAAAGAACATATGCAGTCCTTCCGGAATATGATGAATGCTTTGCTGAATTATGAAACAGAGTTTGATATTGCAGACGGTGTGGAGTGGTGGCAGGTAGATGAGTTTGCATCGTATTTGTTTCCTGCATACAGCAAGCTGGTGCAGGAAGTAACCCAGACCGATTCAAAAGGGACAATTACCTATCAAAATGACAGGAAAATCACAGAAAAACTGCTTCGTTCTTTTGCTGAAAAAGTGGAATGGTGGATTAATTCCTGCACAGAATCCGATGAGCCGGATATGGTAAAGGCATTGAAAATCTATCTGAAAATATCAGAGGAAATTTCCTATGATTATGAAGCTGCCGATGATAATTCTTTCATAGATGTCAGCCCTTACCGTGCCATTATGGATAAAGAAGGAATCTGTCAGTCTTTTGCTCCCGCTTATGCTTATCTTCTGATGCAGATCGGCATTGATGCCTGTCCCGTCGGTGGCCTGACAGAAGATCTCACCATGGCCCATGAATGGACGATGCTGAAGCTTTCCGACAGATGGTTCTATGCGGATGTCACCTTTGAAAACGGAAATGAGGATAATACATTATGGTATTTCGGTATGACTGCACAGAGACGGTACGAAGAAGGTAATTTCACAATAGATAGTATGAACATTGGAGAGTGTAATCGTATCTGGGGAAAGGATATCGATGTCAGCGATGAACGTTTTGCGGGTCTGAGAGATATATATAATGTTACAGACATTACCTATGATAATGACTATGTAATCGTAGAAGGAACGGATTTCAACCATATGCCGGTTTCCGTGCAGATCAGTTACTAATCTGCACGGAAGAGTTGTATGGGCATCCAGAATTTTTTTCCTGACACGGAGGACTATTACCATGATTACTTTTCTTACAAGCAGTCCCACAGGCGCCCTTGATGGCAGTTATGTGGTGGA
>JALETI010000063.1 GCA_022781515.1 Lachnospiraceae bacterium | reverse complement strand
GCCGGAGCTTTTCGCACCGTACCATGCGGTACTGTGCGCTTATGCGGCATTAGCAGTGATTTCTCACTGTTATTCCCCTGTATAGGGCAGGTTACCCACGCGTTACTCACCCGTCCGCCACTCGCTTTGAGCCGAAGCTCTCCGCTCGTTCGACTTGCATGTGTTAAGCACGCCGCCAGCGTTCATCCTGAGCCAGGATCAAACTCTCGTTGTAAGTTTGAAACGTCTCAAGATAACTGCTTAGCTATCTTTTCCGTTTTACCTTTTAGGTTTTGTTCTTTTTTGAATATTGGAATCTTCAGGTTCGGCTTCTTTACGTTTCCATAAAGCAAGCTTACTTTTGGTTATATTCTTGAATTCGTTGTTCAGTTATCAAGGTTCCTGTGTCGCTCTCGCAAGTGACTTGTATAATATAGCAGTTTTTGTCATTTTTGTCAACTGCTTTTTGAACTTTTTTCTTTTAAATTCTTAGCAGTTTTCAAAGACATATCAACTGCCTGTCAAAGGCTTTCTATCACTCCAGCTTACGGTTTCCTTTCTCTTAAGGTTCCGGCCTCGCTTCCGTTTCCAGTTTTTCACTGCCTCGCTGACAGCTTTCATAGGATACCACTGCCGGAATCTTTTGTCAACAATTATTTTCATATTTTTTTATAAAATATATTTTATAGATGTATTTTCCCTAATTTCGACAATTGCAAGGCATTTCCAAGGCATTTCCTTCGTTTTATCCGTGAAGCCAGAGAAAATCCTTCTTTCCCATGTATCTTTATACCAAGGAACACTATCCCGCTTACATCGGTGCAGCCAGCATTCTCCATGAGAAGATGCGAAATCTCACTACAGTTAATAAAGCTTTATTAACCCAGTATCCGGGAATTGAATATGTCATCAGTGATGAAATCTTTCCACTACGCGAGGAGAACTCGACCATTCGATCCATGATCAAAGAGCTGGAAGCAGAGGCAACTGTAAGCTGAACTATGTAACAAAAGGATAGTTGCCAATTATATAACTTTGGCAACTATCCCTTTGTTTTTATAGCTTGCTAATACCTGATAGAATTCAGGAACCTGTTTTGTCAGGCGGATCAATCTGCCTTCAGATTTTTCCAGAGAGACCTTTCAACTTAAATATGTATCAGAATCAGCCCTGTCAGGGTTCCGATAAGGGTCATGGCACCAGGCGCTTTTGAACGCCACATCAGGAACGCTTCCGGCAGCAATTCACCGAATACTACATATAACATGGCGCCACCTGCAAAGCTCAGGGAAAGAGACAGCCAAATGGGACTGATCAGACCGATAAGAAGTCCTAATACTGCGCCAATTACAGTGGATGCACCGGATAATGCGGTTACAAAAACCGCTTTAGAACTTTTCATCCCCCCAGTAATCAGAGGCACTGAAACAGACATTCCTTCCGGAATATTATGAAGACCGATAACAATTGCCACCAGAAATCCGGCATTGCCAAAAAGTTCGTTGCCTGCACCTGCATAAGAGGCACCGATAACCATACCTTCCGGAATATTATGAAGACCAATGGCACATGCCATAACGATCCCCGCAATAAATATCTCATACTTATTGCCTTCATCGGTATGCTTTTTCAGATGATCCGCATGAATCAATTCATCCAGTCCATCCGCAGTCGCAGGATGATTTTCATCAATGTGCGCCAGTTCAGGATTCACTTTATTATCAATAATCAGATTCAGAATATAAATCGCGCAATAACCCAGTGCAACCCCAAAGATTACAAGCACCAAAGGCATCTCGGATGTAGCTCCCTCCGGATTAAAAGATTCCGGAATCAGATCAAAATTGACTACTGCCAGCATAATTCCGCCTGCAAATGCCAGCAGAAGGCTGACAACCTTCGTAGAATCCCGTTTCAGAATAACACCAATGATACCGCCTGTACCGGTACCTCCAATACCAGCAATTGCAGTAATGATTACGACCCATAATACTTTGTCCATTTTTCTCACCCATCGTTTCTCAAATTTCATTAGAATTACAGCCAATCGAATACGCGCTCAATTAGTTGTCATGAACTAACTATTTTGATTTTACCACAAATAGAAGGAATACTCTAGAGAAATATGAAAAAGTCAGGGAAAGAATTTTACTATAAGCCAGTCCGCCATTGCCTGCTTCTTTTGCATTGATTGCCTGCACCAGATTAAGATAAAACAGAATACCAGAATTCACTTCCAAAAGGTAAAGAACACCGGCTTCAGATGAAATTCTGCTCCATGAGATATTGAAGCAATCCCTCGCAGCCTTCCAGCACATCCTTATAGGTCACGTCAAAATTACCACAGTACCAGGGATCCGCAATGCTCTGTCCAGGCCTGCCGGCATAATCCAGAAGCAAAGCAACTTTCTTATCCGGATCAGAGCCAATAATACGCATCAAATTTCGGATATTATTGGAATCGGCACAAAGCAGAAAATCATAATATTCATAATCTGCTCTTGTGACCTGTACTGCTCGCTTTCCGGCACAGCTGATTCCATGCTTCTCTAATTCCTCTCTGGCAGGGGGATAAACCGGATTCCCCACACCTCTCCATATTTCCTCTGTGCTGGTTGCTGCAGAGGCAATCTCAAAGCAATCCTCCAGTTCCTTTTTTGCAACCAGATCTTTCATAATGAATTCTGCCATAGGGGACCGGCAGATATTGCCGTGGCATATAAATAGTACTTTTATCATCTTTTTATAACTCCATATA
>JALETI010000037.1 GCA_022781515.1 Lachnospiraceae bacterium | reverse complement strand
TGGAATCGTAACCGCACTTTCAACCTCTTCCGGACTGGCTCCCGGATACGTTGTAATAACAATCGCATAGGGTAATTCCAGGCTTGGAAGAAGGTCTGTCGTCATCCTGGTAAATGATACATATCCCAGAATCAAAACCATAACAACCGCAACCACTACAGTAAATGGTTTTTTAACACTGAACTTTGAAACCATTCTATTTCCTCCCTGTTTCCGACCGACCAGTCGGTCAGTTGTATCTGATACAGTTTAGCACCGCAGACCCTATTTGTAAAGCAATAACAGATAATTCGTTCCTGTTCAGACAACCACAAAAACACGCATAGTCCCCCCGGTGCGGCGAATCCGCCAAACAGATTTACAGACTCCGCACAAAATGGTATGATACAAGAGTCGAAGAAGCACGCGTAAAACCATGCAATAAATTTTTTTAAGGAGATGGATTTATGGTACGTAAAACAGAACCCATAGAAGTGAAAAATGCCAGGGGCGGAGAAGGATCCGTTGTTTTCTATCATGTTCTGCAGGAAAAAGAACTGCTGGGACATGGCTGTATGTATGCAAAGGTTGTTGTGAATCCTCACAGCAGTATCGGCTGGCATCAGCATGTGACCAATACCGAACCTTACTTTATCCTGTCCGGTAAAGGTGTTTTTGTCGACAACGATAAAAGCCGTACCGAAGTAGTTCCCGGTGATGTATGTCTCATTGAAGTCGGTCAGTGGCATTCACTGGAAAATCCCTACGATGAACCCCTGGAAATCATGGCCCTGGTTTATAATGACAGACAGTAAATAAACAACCGTGTATGGAACCCGGATACCAAGTGAGATCGGGTTTTCATACACGGTTGTTTCCATTCACCTTATTTATTCATTTCTTCTATTATAGAAATTACATCATCCAGTCTGTCCGCTTTCGCATAAAGCATGTTCCGCAGCTCATCGGTTGGCTGATCCTGATCCGGTATCATAATGGTATGACAGCCTGCACGGAAGGCTGATGTGATGCCGGAAGGTGAATCTTCCAGTGCAATGCATTCATCGGGCTGCAGTCCCAGCTTCTCTGCTGCCAGCAGATAGATATCCGGTTCCGGCTTTCCTTTTTTAACCATATATGCCGTTGTAATCGCATCAAAACGCTCAGACAGTCCGGTTCCCGCAAGATGCTGTTCCACACGTTCTACAGGAGAAGATGTGGCAATGGCTGTCTTGATTCCCTGTGATTTCAGGTAATCCATCAATGGATAAATTCCCGGTTTTAACTCCACCCCATTTTCATTAATATAAGCTTCCATCATTTCAATTCGCCTCTTACGAATCTGCTGATGGGATGTTTCCGGTCCGAACCAGGCTTTCAGTTTTGCTTCCGCATCCACATGATTGGTGCTGCGAATCCCCAGAGCGTGTTCCAGCCTCATGGGAACTCCCAGACTGTTGGCTGCCTCCATCCAGAACCGGGTATACAGTCTCTCTGTATCAAGGATAATACCATCCATGTCAAAAAGAACACCTTTGATCCTGTGTTTTAACAGGTCTTTTCGACCACAATATTCCACTGCTGACATATTCCTGTTCTCTCCTCTGTACAAACGGTATTACACAATCCCAATCTGACACATCTTCATGGCCGCCAGTGCATTGTTGTGACTTTCCGGTGTAACACCTGCACAGCATTCTGCACATACCGACACAGGTACTTCCGGCAGAGCCGCTTTCAGGATCATGGCATTGGAAATCACACAGATATCTGTACACAAACCAATCAGTTCAATGGTATCAAAGGAACTGGCAGCTGCATAATGTGCCAGCTGAATGCTTCCGAAAGTCCCTTTATTAAAAATTTTTCTGCCCTCTGCCAGATCACGAAGTTCCGGTATCAGCTGCCATCCCGCTGTTCCTTCCACACAGTGGATAACCGGCAGATTCCTGCCTTCCTGTGTATCCGGATAATTATCTTGATGGGTATCTCTGGTGAAAACCACTGTACTTCCTGCTGCAATTTCCTCTTTTATTTTCTTTACAACAGCGGGAACAATTGCTTCTGCTTCTTTTGTACCCAGGGCACCATTTACGAAATCCACCTGCATATCGACAACAACCAGTAATTTACTCATAAAATTATTCACGTTTCCTTTCTTTATTCATCCGTAATCTTTATTCATTTTACCATCTCACAGGCTTCCGTACAATATCCGGAAAATCAGAAAACCCACCATAAAACACTTTGTTTCATGATGGATTTTCATCTCCTTCAGCTGCCTGTTCATTTTCCTGCAGAATGATCACTCCTGCGGTATTTCTGAAGTGGTCTCCGTCTCCGACTCGGATGCACTTTCCGATTCAGATTCCACCAGTTCCGGTTTGAATATGTACGGATCTGTACTGCTCAGGGATTTTTGCCATACAGTTACCACGTCTCCCGGTTCCAGTTCTACATCCCGGACTTCCAGTGTCATGGAGCTGTAATACCAGGTACCGCAGGGTTCATCATTTACATAAACCTTACTGTACTTTGTGAAATTCTCCCCATGTACCTTGAAACCGCCTGTTCCGTTTTCCATAATGTCCGTGATATAAATGGGGCTGATGCCCATCTGCATTTCAACTGGTTCATAGGGATTGACTCCATTATAACACAGCTGATCCCCATATAAAATATCGTACTCCAGTGCCTTCAGACCGGACAGATAGGTTTCTTCTGTAATTTCACTGGCCGCCATCTGTTTTCCATACTTCTGATGATACGAATTAATGACTCCATCCTGTATATTCAGAGCCTCCAGAATACGTGAACCGACTTTATAAGCCTCCAGATTGTCATCTTCGAAGGACAGCCCCATATTATTCCAGATAAAATACTCTGTCTGATAGATATTTCCCGAAAGAAGATTATCGTTTGTCAGACTCAGGCTGGGAAGATGATCACCATACATAACCAGAATGGTATTTTCATTTTGTTCCTCCAGCATGGCAACCAGTTCACTGACAAACTGGTCCATCTCGTAAAGCTGATTTACATAATAGGATATCTGATTCAGATAGGACTCATCTTCAATCACATTACTGGTCACGGTGACATGTCTTTCATACATCGTCTCCGGATCCGATGGATAACTTCCATGTCCCTGTACGGATACGGCAAATACGAAATCAGAGCCTTCCGTGGAGTCCATCGCCTTTTTCACTTCTTCGGTGATAACCACATCCTTTGCCCAGTTCATTGCTGTATAGGTACGGGGCCACATGTATTCCAGCGAGGTAAATGTATCAAATCCCAGATTACAGTAAATGGAATTGCGGCTGTAAAAACTGCCCACATGATTGTGAATTGCATGACTGGAATATCCGTTTGCCCTCAGATTATAGGGAAGGGATTCGCACGCCTTTTCCTTCAGGATGGTTTTATAGGGATATTCCCCTGCGCCAAAATCATCAATGTTCATTCCTGTCAGCACTTCAAATTCCGTATTTACCGTACCGGCACCAATGACCGGAACATTAAAGAATCCGGATCCGTTTTCCTCCATCAGACGGGTAAAATTGGCAATGGGATTTTTGGAAAACGTTACATTATTCAGCCGGTTTACATTGAAAAAGGACTCCAGCTGTACAATAATAATATTGGGATTGGCATTAATGTTTTCAGGCTGAGTTTCCGTTTCTTTCTCTGTCGGATCAGATGATGACCCAGACTCCACCAGTGTCTCCACAACCTCCGGTGAATAATTATCAGGTCTCCGGATTCCCACATCCAGCAGACTGTTTACAAAACAGTAAACAAATCCGTTTTTCAGATAGGATTGGGATAATTCATGGAACTGTGTTTCCACTCCTCCTGTACTCCATCCCACCATAAAGGAGCCCCATGTCAATATCCCGATGCAGCATATGGTCACAACGGACTTCAGATAATTTACTTTTCTGCATGCATACGGTACTTTGACAAATACCAGAATAATTCCGATAATGGCCGCAATAATAATCCCAATGACCAGAACGGTTTCGAATGTATTCAGATACTTGGCAACAATACCAAACAGGTCTGTAACCAGAACCAGGTCATTGCCGGTCAATGGAGTCACACGATTGCAGAGCAATACAAAATTTCCAAATGCACAGAATGTCCAGATCAACGTAATCGTCAGTATAATACCGGTACGTTTTCGAAACAGCAGAGCAATGGAAAAAGAAGCAATGATAATCATCATATTGCAAAGGTACGCAGCCGGATGACGGAACAGAAATTCCGCTCCCCCTGTCAGTGATTTATAACCAAGACACTCGTATAAAAAAACCAGAACAAACGGAAGCAGAATATACCACGCCAGATAGTTTTTCAGCGTATATTCAGAAACCTTATGTACAGATGACCGTCTGCTTTTTTCTTTTCCAGCATCCTTCTGGCGTCTGATGCGTTTATTGCGTTCTTTCCTGCTGCTGGATTGATTGCCATATACACCGTTTTTATCGGATTTTCTTTCAAAAATTTTATCGTCTTTTTTTCTCATCTTTCCTACCTGTTATTTTCAAATCGATGCCTGTGCTCAATCCGGTGCTCTGTTCTTTTCCGTAAACAGAGTCTTACTATTCCTCATGGGAATTGATTTTACCCTTTTCCTGTCGTTCAGCATCAAAATCTCTTCGAATTTCATCCAGGAGTTCCGGGGATTTTACATAGCGTGCACTGGGATTTCGATGCAGCATACTTCTTTTGTCCCGACTGAACTGCCTGCACAGCCGGTCATTCCATACCGCCATATCCATCCGGATATGTCCCAGTTCTTCCATATGCTGTTTCATCTGCTGGAATTTCTCCATTAATTTCTGCTCATTTGCAGGAACTGTATCCTCCTGCGGTTTCTGTTCATCCACAGATCTTGCCTTTTCCAGAATGCTCTGTTCGATGGATTCCATTTCCATCTGCGCTTTTTCAAAAGCAGCCTGACGTTCTTCACGGACAGATGCGAGCATATGTGCAATTTCTTCTCTTCTGGAAAGGACTCTTGTACGAACTTCCTCCACCTGCTCGGTCATCTCGAGAATGGTTTCCTGTATATATTCTCTCAGATTGATTTCCCGTCCCAGATGGTTCTCCATGGTTCCTTCAATCTTTTCAAGCAGTGCATCACCCCGTTCCTCCAGATCGGCTCTGACAAAGGTGTCAATGATTTCAATACGCCTGCGCATGCGATTCAGTTCTTCCTTCATGCGTTCTGCCTGAAGAATGGTATCCCTGATATCCAGTGCAGTTCGCAGAGACGCCATAAAATCGGCCACAAAAAGAACAGTAATGAGAAACGCCGACGTACTTACCATAAAAAACGACTGACGCTGTACAAAATTTTCAATAGGACGATGAATTCCATAAATCAGTATTACACTGAGAAATCCCCATGCAATACTGGAACTCAGACAGATATATCCTTTCAGATTAAATTTATTGCTGCTGTAATCCCAGTAACGTACCTTAAAGATAGCCTCCATCACAACACCTACCACATATTCCAGCAGCGTCGCTGCAATCATACCGACCAGATAGACCAGTACGGGAAATTCCCTGAATGGCAGTGCAGCAAACAGAACCGTGATGGCTCCGAAACCATAAAGCGGAATCATCGGTCCGTTCAGAAATCCTCTGTTAACCAGCTTGCGATGGCAGATTGATACATAAGTGGATTCAAATACCCACCCTGCAAAACAATAAATATAAAAAAACAGAAGCCACTCTGACATACTGTATGTATACATGCGATAACCTCCACTGCAGCAAATGATATTGAGTTCAAATCAACGCTTGCGGAGATTTGGCACCGGATTCGGTTTGCTGCACTTTACCTTATATTTATATATTCTTCTTTTAAATTTACATCTTTAATATTTAACGCTCGTTTTCTGATTTGTCAACGGAGTTCACACAATGTTTAGTTTCTGGATCAAAAATTTAAACTTTCTTAAGAAACGGATGCAATATTACAGGTACTGTTCATATATATTCATACTGGCGTTTACAAAGTAATGTTTTCGGCATAGAAAAACCACCCTTGAAACTTTGACGAGCGATAGGGTGGCATTTCTATGTGACTTTATCTTACTGGTCAACCCCTTGTGGGCGGTTGCCTATTTCTTTCCAAACAATTTCCAGAACCAGCCTCCGGATTTCTGTTTTCCGATTTCTTCTGATTCCGTTTCTGTTTCGGATTCTGCTCTATCAGATTCTGCATCCTCTGATTCTATTCTTTCTGCGGCTTCCTCCGCTTTCTCATATGCTGCTTCCGAATCTGTCATCCCGCCTTCATCCATATCCTCTGAAGCTCCCGTCTCCTGCTCTTCATACAGGGGTTCATCCTCCAGATTTTCATAGATTTCACGACACTGTTCGCTGAGATCCAGACACTGACCTGCGGTTTCAAAGGCAAGACGAAGGTACTCGTTGACATCCTCTTCTCTGGTTTCCTGATAGAAAATACCCAGATTATAACTGGCCACAGCCACTTCGGGAAGATGGATTTTGTCCTTTTCTGCCAGAATCTGATAAATTTTCAGAGAAGTCAGGTAGCTTTCTTCTGCTTCTTTCATCTGCCGGGTATCCCAGTAAAGAAGTCCCAGTTCTGTATATGCCAAAGCTGCTTTTGCCTGATTTTCACTGTCCGGCAGTGCACTGTGCAGTTTTGCCGCCTGATTCCAGGTGTGGATGGATTCTTCGAATAAACCATTTTCATGCTGATTTTTTGCCTGTTCCGCCAGTTTATCCCCGATCTCTGCCTGCCGCTTTCTGTCCTGTTCCATTTCTTTTTTCATAATGGTGAGAAGCTGGCTGCACAGGGGATGTTTCTGGTTTTCCATACACATCATGTAAGAATTTCGATGGGCTTCTGCTGCTTCCTGTACCATTTTCTGATTGCGGTAAATATGAAACAGATTATAAGTAACCATAGCCACCATGGGGGTATTTTCCTCCGGCTTATCAACGGCCATTTTCTCATACAGTTCAATCGCCTGCCGATATCTGCGGATGGCTTCCTCCGGCTGTCCGGCCTGTCCCTGCAAAATACCAAGGGTATTGCTGGTTGCCGCTGCTTTTTTTCTGAGTGATTCCATGGTTTCCTTTCCTGTGGCGGAATCCTTTTCATATTTGATCAGAAGCTCGGTCAGAATTGTCAATGCTTCGTTCAGAATTGCAATGGCTTCCTGTGTCTTTTTCTGTTTATTGTACAGATTACCCATATTACCGCAGATGTCTGCCAGGGCAATCTTTGAGCGATCATCCTGATCATTTACCAGTTGTCTGCGAATATCCATTACCTCTGTAAACAGTTTTTCTGCTTCCTCTATCTTATCTCTCTGCAGATATAAAGCTCCCAGAGCATTACCGCTGGCAGCCACAAGAGGAAGATAGACTTCACCCTTCTGACTGACCAATCTGCGCCGGGCATCCAGCGCAGCTTTATACATCTGTTCTGCTTCCTCATAACGTCCGGACTGGAAATACAGGGTACCCAGATTATGGTAAGGGAAGGAAATATCCTGAAGATAGGTGTTTTCGTCTGCTTTTACCAGTTTTTTCTGAATCACCAGTGCTTCCCTGTAAGCAGCCTCTGCTTCCTTCAGCTTTCTTTCTCTCTCAAAACCAAATGCCATATTCATATATTGTTTTGCCATATCCGACAGACGGTTTCTGTCTTCTCTCGGCACAATATTCTTTGCATCCACTGCCGCAATCCGTCGGATCAGGTCATTTCGAACCGGCTGCATGCCATCCCCCGGTCTGAAATAGGCAGCAATTTCTGCCTTTTTCATCTGCATCAGCGTGCGGATCAGATGGTTCATATCATCCGGATCCAGTTCTTCCTTTTTACAGAAAAGTATAAAACTGCAGAAAACGGACTTTGCCGTGTAATCCATCAGTTCCCGCCGCATTCCTTTCACGGAAAACAGCCCTTTCTCATTTTTTTCAATTTTACCTGTATATTCTTTTAATTCCACGTGCAGATTGAATCTGCCGTAAAACTGTTCCAGCTGTGCGGTGAATTTCTGCAGTTCTTCCCATTCTTTCATATCCTTTTCGTAAGGAAAAGCTGCAACAATCGTAATTTTCTTCATAGGTCAAAACTCCTGATGTAATAGATTACTTTCCAATCGACATTAGTATATCATTTCCGCTTCCTGCCTAACAACTGTTTCTTGCAATTACACGAAAAAAGCTGGAGGGACAGTTACTTTAAACTTGATTTCAGTGATTCCCAAAGAGACTGTCTTCGGATATTAAATAAGGCTGTTGGCGTCTTTTCAAATTTTGTGCCCTTGCAAAAATCTTCTAATTTGACAGATGGATGAAGTTCCCAGGAGGAAAGCTCACCTTCTTTCATGGAATTTACAGCACTACAGGAAGAAAACATTCTTTCCATATCCGTGACATTGGAGACATCCCAGTTAGACACATCCAGTGCCTGAAGCTGACTGCAACCTAAAAACATCCCCACCATATTCGTTGCATTGGAGACATTCCATTTGGAAACATCCAGGTCCTGAAGCTGACTGCAGTTAGCAAACATCCTCCACATATACTCCACATTAGATACATCCCACTTGGAAACATCCAGGGCTTGAAGCTGGCTGCAGTCTGAAAACATCCACCACATATTCTTTACATTAGATACATTCCACTTGGAAACATCCAGGGCTTGAAGCTGACTGCATTCAGAAAACATCCAACTCATATCCGTTACATTGGATACATTCCAATTGGACACATCCAGGACCTCAAGCTGACTGCAGCCTGAAAACATACAACGCATATCCGTTACATTGGATACATTCCAATTGGACACATCCAGGGCTTGAAGCTGGCTGCAGCCACAAAACATATCTTTCATATTTGTGACCATATCTGTCTTCAAATGTGTAAAATCAGCTTTTGTGAGACCTTCATATTTTGAAAACAGATAGCTGCTATCGGGATTTGCATAAATATCACCATCTCCTGCCAGATAAAGGGTATGAGTATCACTATCAGTATCTTTACAAGTCCATGCCATAACGGACCTATCTTTTCCTGCTGAAACATCCCATGCATCAGAAGGAACATTTTGCAGCGTATTCTGTGTATAAATTGCAGATATTTCTTTCCGTTTTATCTTGCTGCCAAAAACAAAAGATTCTTTATTTACATTACATGTGTCCGCCATTAAAACAGCCATCTTACTAAGGAAAGCTTGATCAGTTTCTTTGCTTTGATTGATTAATATCAAACGTTCTTCTTGTGATTCCCATTTCGCCTGCAGTTCTGTAATCAGTTTATTTTGATCCTGAATCTGTTCATTCTGTGAGCAGATACATTCGTGCATTTCTTTGATTTGTTCATCCTGCAGGTTGATTCGTATATCCTGTGATTTGATTTTCGCATCCTGTGAGCGGATGCATTCTTTCTGTTCTGTCATCTGCTTATCCTGCGAGCACACTTTTTCCATCAGCTGCGCAATCAGCTTCTTTTGTTCATCGATTTGATCGTCCTGTATATTTTTCGAACGGACGGCAGAGATGTATTCTTCTGTTCGTTCTACAACCTGCCATTGCCCGGAACGGACAAGAAGTGGAATCTGATTATTTTCTGATATTTTCTTAGTCGCATTTTTCTTATTCATAAATGTCTCCTGAATGTATGCATATCTTTTTCCGATAATCAGGTAAATCGGGGAAACACACAGTGTTTTCGACATTGATTCTGAACAGTAACAGCAATATTGGTTATAGTATACATATTTTTCGAAAATATTGCATCAGTAAATCAGAAAATCATTACATTCAGATAGCCAGAAGCATGATTACTGACTGGCTTGAAGTACGAAGAAAGGACTGCGCACTAAATTAGTACCAGTCCCTTTATGAAATATATCTTATCTTATTTCAGTCTATTCTTCACACTTCTTTAACAGGTCTTCCCATCTTCTGTCAACTTCCTTCTGGAATGCTTCGATGAGGTATTCATTGCCTTTCTGGAAGAGATGTTTGAAACGGCCCTGTTTTACAAGCCAGTCTTCGATGGGCAGTTTGTTCTTGGGCTGATAATTCAGTACCCATTTGCCTTCGATGACTTCAAACAACGGCCAGTAGCAGGTTTCCACACCCAGACGGCAGATTTCCATGATATCAGGTGTGTTATATCTCCATCCACGGGGACAGGGTGCCATAATGTTCAGGAATGCTGCACCGGGAGTGTAAATTGCTTTTTCAGCCTTTGTATGCAGATCCTTGAAGTTCTTGATGAATGTGGTCTGTGCCACATAGGGAATATCATGGGCTGCAATTACAGTTGCCAGATCTTTACGGTTCTGGGGTTTACCATTGGATTCGGAACCAACGGGTGTGGTTGTGGTATCTGCATACATGGGTGTTGCAGAAGAACGCTGAATACCGGTATTCATGTAAGCGCCATTGTCGTAGCATACATAAACCATGTCATGGTTTCTTTCCATTGCACCTGACAGAGACTGCAGACCAATATCATAGGTACCGCCGTCACCGCCGAAGGTGATGAATTTATAATTTTCCTTCTTATCCAGTTTGCCTTTGCGGCGAAGGGCATTGTAAGCACCTTCCACACCACTCATGGTAGCACCTGCATTTTCAAATGCATTGTGAATATAACTGTCTTCATAAGCAACGTAAGGGTACATGAAAGTAGAAACTTCCAGACAGCCTGTTGCATTGCCGATTACAGCCTTGTCACCTTCATGCAGAGCACGAAGGACGTTTCTGGTTGCAATAGTACCGCCGCAGCCGGCACACATTCTATGTCCGGGAGCAAGACGCTCGGGACGATTCATAACCTCTTTAAAATTATAACTCATAATTCTTGCCTCCGTCTCCTTATTCTCTTACACCAAGATAACGATATGTTTCTGTTGTACCGTTTGCTGCTGCATCTTCCAGATCTGCAAATACCTTTTCGATGTCTTCCACACGTACATCACGGCCGCCGAGACCGTATACGTAGTTGATGGTTTCGCAGGATTTCTTTGCACGGAACAGAGCAGTCGTTACTTCTGAACCGATGGGACCGCAGGAATCATTAAAGCTTTCGGTACGATCCATCAGACCGACTGCCTTCACATTCTTTAATGCTTCTGCAATTTCAGCAGCGGGGAAGGGACGGAACATACGGATTTTGATCAGACCAGCCTTTTTGCCTTCTTCACGCAGCTTGTCAACTGCATCCTTTGCTGTACCGGCTGCAGAACCGATCAGAACGATTGCCAGTTCTGCATCTTCCATTCTGTATTCTTCAAACCAGCCATACTGTCTGCCGGAGATTTTTGCAAATTCATCTGCAACTTCCTTTACAACTGCTTTTGCATTGTGAAGTGCTTCCGCCTGGGCACGTCTTGCTTCCATATAGAAGTTGGAAACGGAATAAGGACCTACAGCCATGGTCTCATTGGGATTTAACAGGCTGTGTTCCGGATAATATTCGCCAACAAAGTTCTTTACGTCTTCATCATCCAGCAGAGTGATGTTCTGAACTGCATGGGAGGTAATGAAACCATCCTGACAGATCATGATGGGCAAACGTACATCCTTGTGTTCTGCAATCCGGTAAGCCTGTACCATATTGTCGTAAGCTTCCTGGTTGTTTTCTGCATAAATCTGGATCCAGCCGGCATCTCTTGCTCCCATGGAATCGGAATGATCGCAGTTGATGTTGATGGGACCGGATAATGCACGGTTAACCAGTGCCAGACAGATGGGCAGACGGTTTGCACTTGCCAGATATAATTCTTCCCACATGTAAGCCATACCTGCGGAAGATGTGGCAGATACTGTTCTTGCACCTGCTGATTCTGCACCGATGGCAGCTGACATGGCAGAATGTTCAGATTCCACAGGGATAAACTCGGTTTCCACTCTGCCGTCTGAAACATACTTGGAAAAATACTGAGGAATTTCAGTGGAAGGAGTAATCGGGAATGCAGGCATTACGTCGGGATTGATCTGACGCAGAGCTTCTGCAACCGCTTCATTACCGGATAAACGATCTCTCTTTGCCATTATTTGTTCACTCCTTTCATCTTGATAGCGCCGGGCTTACAGGCATTGACACAGATTCCGCATCCTTTGCAGTGATCGTAGTCAAATTCGCCTCTCTTATAATCGGAAACCGGAATTGCGCTGTCCGGACAGACCGGAACGCAAAGCAGGCACTGTACACATTTTTCTGCATCAAACTCAGGCTTGACAGCAGTCCATTCACCTGTGTGGAATTTAGCGGATGTACCGCCTTCATAGATCTGCATACCTTCTGTCAGATCTCTCCAGCTGCAGGTTTCTACTAATTTACTAATATCTGTAGCCATATGTAATATCCTTTCTACGAGCTGTTTCTTTATGATATAGGGCCGCACAAAGCCGCCCATGATAAATGTCCGTCAATCTGACATTATTTCACTTCGTCGAATGCCATTTCCAGTGCTTTCATGTTGCCTTCGATTACTTCAGGTTTGGAAGCAAACTTATGGGCAAAGGAAGCACGCATTTCATTCATGAAAGTTTCTCTGTCCATAACACCGCTGACTTTGACGATTGCTGCCAGCATGGGTGTGTTCGGGAAATATTTACCCAGCGCTGCAATGGAAACTTTTCTTGCATCAATGGTATATACTTTTCCTTCATAACCATGCAGCTGAGGAATGATTTCTTCCTTCGGCTTATCGGTATTAATTACAATTGCACCATCTTTCTTCAGACCGTCTGTTACATGAACGGTTTCCAGAAGACTTTCATCTACAACTACAACAAATTCGGGATCGTAGATATTGGAATGTACTCGGATATCAGTGTCACTGATACGGTTATAAGCTGTAATCGGTGCACCCATACGTTCCGGGCCGTATTCAGGAAAGCCCTGTACATACTTACCGGTCTGGAACGCAACATCTGCCAGCAGAAGTGCTGCAGTTTTGGCACCCTGGCCGCCGCGGCCATGCCATCTGATTTCAACAACGTTGCTCATTTTGAATTCTCCTTGTAGTTTCATTCTGGTCCTGCCATCCGAAAAAATTTTCGGAAACAGGTATTTTTTCATTTTGCTGAACGCATAAGTCCTGCAGATCACACTGTATTCTGAAATCGGACTTATACGAAAAAAAGCACGTCCTGTTAAACAGGACGTGCTGTTACACGCGTTACCACCTGAATTCGGAATTTCTTCCGCACTCTACCCGGACATCATATCCGGTGCTGCTGTAACGTGCAGCCCACGTCACATCCTACTCTTCTTTTCTCCCCGGATAAAAACACGAACACCACCGGGATCAAAAATTTCAGACTGAGGCTCGCAGGTGATTTTCACCGGGCCGGAATATGACACTTCCATCAACTGTCACTCGCTGTGTTTCCTGCTTGCGGTTACTTTTCCCGTTCATCGCCTTAATAAATTATCATTTCCTTAATAAAATATTACCAAAAACGAGTGGTTGGTTTAGCTCGCTAAAGTAATACATTGCCTATTGTAACACTCCGCTTATAAAGTGTCAAGAAAATTGTGTTGCTGTTTGCAGCCAATTATAAACCTTTAGATTTTCTTCATTTGTTTTTCTTACGCCGACAGGGTATAATAAAAGAATATCAACTCCTATATAACAAATGAAAGGATAACCCGAAACAATGTATATTTTTCTTCTTTTAGGAATTCTGTGTATTATCTACGGTATCATCATCATGATGGCCAATTCCGGTTCCGCATTCTTTGTGGTCTGGTTTGCCCTTGGCATCTGTGGATTTCTCGCCGCAATAGCGGTGCATCTGCATCTGTGGACAGTTCTGCCGCTTTTATTACGCCGTCTCTTTATGGTTGGGATCATTCTCGGTACTCTCTGTTTTCTTCTTGTGGAGAGCCTGATTCTTTCTTCCTTTTCCGCCAGTGGAACCCCGAATCTGGACTACATCGTCGTACTGGGTGCTCAGGTAAAAAGAAGCGGTCCGGCTCTTACCCTGAAATACCGTCTGGATACAGCTTATGATTATCTGACGGAAAATCCCGATACCATCTGTATCGTATCCGGTGGTCAGGGATACAATGAACCCTGGTCAGAAGCAAAAGGTATGAAGGATTATCTTCTGTCAAAGGGAATCGATGAAAGCCGGATCATCATGGAGGATCAATCCGTCAATACAACCCAGAATATCTTATACAGTTCTGAATTTATGAATATCGAAAATGATACCATCGGTATTGTTACCAACAACTTCCATATGTTCCGCGGACTGCAGCTGGCAAAAAAACAGAACTATGTGAACGTTTGCGGAATTGCAGCTCCATCCAGAACCTTTTATCTACCCAACAACATGCTCCGGGAATTCTGCGGAATTATAAAAGATGTCATCACCGGACACATGAAACTGTGGTAAAAAACACCTGACGGCAGCAAAACAGATGGGCTTTTATCCTGCATCTGACAGAAATACATAAAAGATGTCTTATAGCGGATAGGGCAGTTTACCCCTATTTTGAATAGGTCAATATGACATAATTTATTCAAAAAGGAGTAAATTATGTCGAGACTTCGTGACTTAAGAAAAGAACGTGGATTTACCCAGGTTAAGATGCAGATGCTGACAGGAATTGATCAGAGCGACTATTCCAAACTTGAGACCGGAAAAAGAAACTTTACTTTTGAGCAGTGTCGAAGAATTGCTCTTGCTTTAAATACAAGTATGGATTATCTGACCGGACTGACCGATGAAAAAAAGGCATATCCCAAAAGTAAAGCATATAGAAATGTTGAATAAATCAACCGTGATTCAACAAGTAAATAGGATTCCCCCACTTCAAACATCATCGATGTTAAGTGGTGGGTGAGAAAATGAAACTACGCAAGTGGTGGGCGGAGAAGAATCGGTATCCCCCACTTCGCACGACAATTCCACGCGAACATAAACACCGCAAGTCGCACTCCGTTAATTTTACCGAGCGTGGATTGAAACAAAACACTTTCTGTTGTCACTACATAAAAAATAACCGTTCCGAGTTTATGAAAAACGGACGGTTATTTTTTATTTATAAGCATTTCTTTATAATTTCCGGGTCATTCAGACAAAAATCAATCATTCTGGCCAGGATACCACTGTACCTGCTGCCAAGAGCTTTGGCCTTTTCAGGTCCAAGTTCACTGAGTTTAATATTTGCCATAATTAGATTTCGAATCATACCTGTTTTTCCCTGTCATCTGCACAGCAGATCCTGAGCCAGTCCGAAGCCGACCTGTACCCCCTCAACAAAATAATCGCATGCATCGTCCAGCAATATCGTCCTGTACTCCGTCAGAAGTGCGTCCATATCCATCCACTGTTCCTCGGTCAGTGATTCATGAAGTTTATCCTCCAGTTTCTGATACTCCGGATACTGTCTGGTCCGGTTTTCTCCCACATGAAGATCATTGCAGCTGATACGTTTCAAAATACTTTCCATCCACTGTTCCTCCCCTGTACAACTGACTTTTACTCACCCAGTTCATCCAGAACCGCTGCTGCTTTCCGCATACAGATCCGCAGTCTTCCTTCATAGATAGAAACCGGTATCTCTTCCTTAAAGGAATACACAGCCGGCAGTTCATCCTGTTCAAAACAGTAAACCAGTACATTACGGGTTTTACTGTCCAGCACCCAGTATTCACGCACACCCGCTTCCAGATATATGCACATCTTCTTGCCAAGATCCCATTTTCTTGTATATGAAGAAGTAATTTCCATGACCAGATCCGGAGCTCCCATCACTCCGTCTCTGCCAAGGCGTTCCCGATGGCAGACCACTGAGATATCCGGCTGCAGAACTGTCTTTTCATCACTGTCCGGATAAACACGAAAGGGAGAGGGAAAAACAAGATCGTTTTTACCGGTTTCTTCAATGAACCGCCCAAACTGTAAAATCAGCTGACTGACCAGAACCTGATGTCCGGTGGTCGGTTTTTCCGGACAGATCATTTCTCCATCCATCCGCTCTGCCCCCACATCATAGGGAAGCTTCAAACTATCTGCGTCTGCCTGCATATTACAACGAAGTTTCCAACTATCCGTCGTTGTATGAACACCCGATTCTCCCACACCATAGGGGTCCGCGGATTCCCTCACTTCTTTGGAAGGTTTCCATACGGAGTCCAGTGCCTGCTCCAGAGCAGAAAGAGTGTCACAACGGGGTGATTTCGTCTCCCCGTTCAGAATCTTGTTGATGGTCCCCACAGGCACACCGGAAAGCTTTGATAATGTCGCTGTGGTCATGCCGGCTTCTTCTTTTTTCCGTTTCAGATCATCTGCTTTCATATCTCTCTCCTTCCTTATTGTGTGAACTACCCATTGTATTGCTTCAATCCACGCTCGATAAGATTAACGATATGCGACATGTGGCATGTAAAAAATCAAATCGATGTTTACGGAGATTTGGTACCGAATTCGGTTTTCAAAGCAAACATTTTTCATATTATATAACCGTTTACGGTTAATTGTCAATAGTTTTTTGCCCGTTTTAACCGTTTATTAACCATTCACGGGATCAAACCAACCATGAACTTCACAGGCTTTATAAATCCCGTCATCCACATTGTTATCTGCAATAAAATCTGCTTTTTCCTTCAGCTCATCACATGCATTCCCCATGGCAACTTTATAAAATGCCGGATCAAACATAACCAGATCATTGGTATCATCTCCGAATACCACCACCTGTTCCGATGTACCTCCTGCATACTGCAGCATACGCAGAATCCCTCCCTTTTTTTCATCCGGCTGGAACATCAGATACTGCGGCATAAAACGCATATTTCCCACGGTATCCTTCAGCGTCAGCCTGTCCTCCTCTTCCGGTGGAATGGCTATATACATTTTATAAATTGCACCAAAATCATCCGGATCAAATGTATCGTCGATGATATACGTGGTGGGTTCTCTGCGGATTCCCACCTGATCATAAAATCGAAAATCCGTGGAATATACTTTTTTCGTATCATCCACGGCCACCAGTACACCATATCCCAGTGCAATCGCCTGATCATAAACCGCTTTTGCCGCTTTATAATCCAGCGGTCTGTTTTCCCTCAGTTCTCCATCAAAGAAAATACCGTGACCGCCGTTGCAGACCATATGATCAAAGCCATTTTCACTGCGGAAACGATCTGCCTTATAAAATGCCCGTCCGGTATTGATGGCGACAAAATGACCTGCTTCCTTCAGTCTGCGAACAGCTTCCTTCGCGGAAGGAACAATAATCCCGGTATAACGGTCGGTCAGCGTCCCATCTATATCAAAAAAGAAAAATTTTTTCTGCATAGTTATTTCTTCCTTTCCTTTTTAGTCTTTTTCCTGAAACAGAAATCTCCTGTATCATACCATGGGAAAATATTTTCTGCAATCTGACAGCAGTTTCCTATGATGTCTTCTCACCAGACAGGACAACAGCACTCGTTCCTGAGCAATAAGGAATCCCGTCTCCTGCTGAATCCCATGGCATTTTCAGATAAAATCTGGTATCATAAAAGCAACATCAGAGCAATTTTGTTATTGCTCATCACCTATAGAAGTGAGAGTCTTCTCTGACTAAGATAAAAGGAGTTTGATTATGAAAACAATAAATCCAGATATGAAAATCACCGTTGCCGGTCTGGGCGGTGTCGGCGGTTTTCTGGGAGCAGCCCTTGCGTCTGTGTATCCCAATGTTACTTTTTTCGCCCGCGGGAAACGCATGAAATCTCTGCGAGAAAACGGCATTACCCTTCACAGTGAATTCATCGGAGACCGGCACGCGGTACCTGTTCTGGTAACCGATCAGCCTTCCGATATCGGAATCACAGATATCCTGATCATCAGTGTAAAAAACTATTCTCTGGAAGAAATCTGCCGGCAGCTTCAGCCTGTTGTGGACGCTCATACCATCATTGTTCCCGTGCTGAATGGAGTGGATCCCGCTGACCGAACCCGAGAAGCATTCTCAACAGGCATCGTTGTGGATTCTCTGATCTACATCATTTCTGCCAGTGAAACCGATTATTCCATCACGCAGAAAGGTCCCTACTCCGATCTTCATATCGGCACCCGTTCCGCAGATCTGAAGGTACAGGAAGCTGTAAATACGGTCCATGCTCTGTTTGCACCAACCGGAGTGAAATGCATCATGGCAGAAGACATTGAAGCAGCCATCTGGAAAAAATATATTTTCAACTGTGCATTTAATGTGATGACTGCTGCTTACAGTGCCACAGTCGGAGAACTGCGGGCAAATCCGTCCCACGTATCCGATATGGAATGTCTGCTGGAAGAAGCCTGTCAGGTTGCCCTTGCCAAAAAAGTAAATCTTCCGGATGGTTTCAAGGACGAACGGCTCCACTTTTTCCTGCATGTTCAGGCCCCCGACGGCACCAGCTCCATGCGCCGGGATGTGGACGCCGGACGTCCCACGGAACTGGAATCCTTCAGCGGCTATCTGCTGAAAGAAGCTCCCCGGTACGGTCTGGAGCTGCCAAAAACCCGGTACTATTATGACCTGTTGAAACAAATAACTGCTAAGACATGCTAAGACAAATAACTGCTGAAAAAACGAAAGGAGCAGAAACTATGTCCAATGAAACATCTCCTTCTGCGGAATCTCTTCTGGCAGAACTGGAACAGATTCGCAAAGAATTCGGAGAACACTCCAAAGAGGCCGGCACCTGCCTGTATCAGCTCGGTCTTCTCTTCATCCGTCAGGCCAACGCCATGGATGCCATGAAATATCTGGGCGATGCCCTGTATATCCGCCGCATGCATTATTCGGAAGAAGATCTGAAAATCCGTGAAATTTACTATGCACTGGAACAGTGTACTTTTATGTAAATGATAGGGCATATACTTCTTGAAAGGACCGCCTCAGCCCATTTACTCTTGAAGAAAACGGAGCTGTCGCATTCGATAGTTACAGGCGGCGCACTTTTCCCTTCTTCTTTGTCTGAATGACAGTTGCGAATCTGATCTTTATTTTTTTGACAAACGAGCACAAAAGCCAGTGCAGATATATCCACCAAAAGGGTGCATTCGTCTGAGTCTTTAGAAGGTCTTAGCGAAAGATCCTGTATGGAAGGGGTAATCTCGCAGGTTTCGGCCCTGTGAGATTAGGTGCCAGTGGTGGATATACGGACTGGCTTGAAGTGCGAAAAAGGGACTGTACACTAAATCGAATTAGTGCGACAGCCCCCTTTTTATTGCAGCCGCATCCTACCAGAACTTCTGGTCCTCCGGTCCTGCAGTATATGTATTATCATATCCGATATAATCATTTCTTTCCCCGTTCAGCAGCCTCAGATACAATTCTGCGTTGGTTGCTTCCTGATAGGGATTGGAGAAAAAGACCCCGCTGAGATTCAGGGTAAATGCACTCAGAATCTTCCATCCGATGAAGGAAAGATCCAGTATGAATGCATCCATTTTATGTCCGTCCATCATGGCACGGCTGGTTTCAAAGGCGTCTCTTCTGTCCATGTCCGGATGATCCGCCAGCAGATATGGAATCATACGGTATTCATAGGCTTTTACAATACCGGGAATAATCAGACACAGCGTCCAAAGAGCTTCAAACAGGGACTTGGCAAACATGGTGGTTACGATAGTTCCGTAATTTCCTTCCCTGAATGCATAAAGAAATTCTGATACTTTTGTTTTTTCCGGACTGTTTTTCGATGCTGCTCTGCTGTTGCTTATAAAAAACTTTCTGCCTCCCACCTGCAGGGGATTAAAAATCAGAATCGACAATGCAATTCCCACAAGAATTGCCAGCAAAGCAAAAACCGTAAAAAATGCCATCGATGTGATTCCCATGATTCCATTAAACAATGAACTGATTCCCGATGGAATATTGTTGTTCAGAATGCTGCTGAGAAAACCGTCTGTTACGGTATTGCCAATGACCGTATCATCAAATATCTCATCCGGCAATTCTCCATCCGCCATAAATTCATCGATATCGAACTCGGAAAGGATGTTGCCGTCTTCATCGGTTACATAATTGTATTGATATGCTGTATCCTGATTATTGTTCTGATTATTCGATCCTCTTGACGAACTGCCCCTGCCAGCAATCAGCATCAGAATCAGCGCCGCCAGCACACACCACCAGTAATTTCGCAAAAAGGCGTTTTTTCCCTTTTCTTTCAATTCACTTCGCGTCCACATATTGATATTCCTCTCTTTCCTTCACAGTTATATTACAGTCAAATCCTGTACGATGCAGATTTTCCCGAACTGTTTTCTTATATTATGATACGGAATTTCTCCTCGCTTTGCGTTCTCGAAATCCTGCTTTTACATTTATTTTAGCAGATTTTTGAAAATAATCTATCCGAATCCCTCTGTTCCGTTATTTTTTCTTTCATCCCGGTCTGCTTTCTCCATGCATATTTCCTCCATGCATATTTTCGCCATATCTGCACATCCTTTGTTCTATAAAATTCATTTGGAACGCAAAGGAGTATACCATGGAAAATGATACTGTAAAATTATTAAAAGAGTGTTCTTCTGGCACAAAAATGGCCATCAACAGTCTGAAACAGATTCAGGAACATGCCAGAGATCCGAAACTGAATAAAGCCATCTGCACCTCACTTGAAAAACATCATGACCTTGAAAACAAAGCAGCTTCTCTGCTGGCCGAACAGGGGCGCTGTGAAGAAGAACCGGGACTGGCCGCCGTAACCTTCTCCTGGACCATGTCGGAAATGAAAATTATGATGAAGCAGACCGACAGCCAGCTGGCCAAGCTGGTTATGGATGGCTGCAATATGGGAATCCAGGGAATCAGCAAAGCCCTGAACGACTATCCCGATGCCTCCCATGAAAGTGTACAGCTGGCCAATTCCATCATCAATGAAGAAGAAAACCTGATGAGCTGTATGAAACCATTTCGATAAACCTGAAGGGACTGTCGCATCTTATAGTTCCCTACCTCTACGTTTTTAAGTGCATGTCTTTCTATTATATAAACGAGCACAAAAGCCAGCGCAGATATATACACCTGTGGTGGATATACTGGCT
Organism: Lachnospiraceae bacterium; assembly: GCA_022781515.1. Classification (GTDB taxonomy): domain Bacteria; phylum Bacillota; class Clostridia; order Lachnospirales; family Lachnospiraceae; genus TWA4. The sequence continues at coordinate 5,272 of JALETI010000037.1, read as the reverse complement.
GGCTTGATGTGCGAAAAGGGTCATTACTAATACGTCCCTCTTCTTTACTGATTTCGGTCCCTTTTTTTCTGTAGGAGAGCCTGCGTATCCAGGACATCAGCATCCGACACTTTTTTCTGGCAACGGAAGAAAGCTTGTATCTGGACGAAACTTTGAAAAAATCTTTTTATCAGGCATTTTTATGCTTTATTACTGTTTTATGTTATCATATAATTACATTTTTCTTGTTTTATGTCCTTTAATTTTGTATTTATATTACTAATATGATATATTTTTAACAAATAAGTTAGTATGAAACCATCCTTTTTCGCCACTATCCCGGTTTTTATTTTATATATTGACAATTAATTAACAAAGTACTATGCTGTAACCACTTCAACAAACCCCATACACAAATCAAGGAGGTACTTTATGAGTCAGCCAATGGAATGGACCAACGAAATGATCGATGCTCATGTTGATGAGCTGGTAACGAAAGCACAGTCTGCTCTGGAAAAATACTTAACTCTGGATCAGGAAGCTGTAGACTACATTGTTGCAAAATGCTCCGTCGCCGGCCTGGACCAGCACGGTATACTGGCGGAAGCCGCTGTTAACGAAACGGGACGCGGTGTTTTTGAAGACAAAGCAGTCAAAAACCTGTTCGCCTGCGAGTATGTAACATCCAACATGAAACATCTGAAAACAGTTGGTGTCATCAGTGAAGACAAACTGAACGGCATCGTGGAAATTGCAGAACCTGTCGGTGTAATCTGTGGTATCGTACCCACCACAAACCCTACATCTACCGTCATCTTTAAATCTCTGATTGCAATTAAAACAAGAAATCCCATCATCTTTTCTTTCCATCCCTCAGCCTACAACTGTTCCGTACAGGCTGCCATCTGCATGCGTGATGCCGCAGTTGCTGCCGGTGCACCTGCCGACTGTATTCAGTGGCTGGGAATGAAATCCATGTATGCTACCAATGCCCTCATGAATCACCCCGGCGTAGCCACAATTCTGGCAACCGGAGGCAATGCCATGGTAAAAGCCGCTTATTCCTGCGGCAAACCCGCCCTTGGCGTAGGTGCCGGCAATGTACCTTCTTATATAGAAAAAACTGCTGACATCAAACGGGCTGTAAATGATGTCATACTTTCAAAAGCATTTGACAACGGCATGATCTGTGCTTCCGAACAGGCAGTCATCATTGATCAGGAAATCTATGCCTCAGTCATGAAGGAATTCGCCCGTTTTAAAACCTATCTGGTCAATGCGGAAGAAAAAGCAAAGCTGGAACAGTATATGTTCGGCACAGTCGCCTACAGCGAAAACACAGCTGATGCACACCTGAATTCAGAGCTGGTCGGCAAACCCGCCGTATGGATTGCTGAAAAAGCCGGTTTCAAAGTCCCTGAAGATACACAGATTCTGCTGGCGGAATGCCGTGAAGTCGGTCCCTGTGAACCTCTGACACGTGAAAAACTCTCTCCTGTTCTGGCCGTACTGAAAGCAGAATCCACCGATGACGGAATTAACAAAGCAGCTGCCATGGTTGCATTCAACGGTCTGGGACACTCCGCAGCAATCCATTCCATGGACCGTGACATCATCCTGCGGTTCAGCGAAGCTGTAAAGGCAATCCGTATCATCGAAAATGCCCCTTCCACTTTCGGCGGTATCGGTGGTGTGTACAATGCATTCATCCCCTCTCTGACACTGGGATGCGGTTCTTACGGACATAACTCCGTATCCAACAATGTCAGCGCCGTCAACCTGATCAACATCAAGCATGTGGGAAGGAGAAATAACAATATGCAGTGGATCAAGCTTCCTCCGAAAATTTACTTTGAACGCAACGCCATCCGTTATCTGAAAGATATGAAGGAAATGGAACGCGCCATGATCATCACAGACCGCGGCATGTACACACTGGGCTATGTGGCAAAAATCGAATCTGTCATCCGTTCCAGAAGAAACGAAGTGGATATCGAACTGTTCTTCGATGTAGAATCCGATCCCACCATCCGCACCGTACGTAAAGGTCTGGAACTGATGAAAAACTTCCGTCCCGATGCCATCATCGCTCTGGGCGGAGGCTCGGCCATGGATGCAGCCAAGGTTATGTGGCTTATGTACGAGCATCCCGAAGTAAACTTTGATGATATCAAACAGAAATTCATGGATATCCGCAAGCGTGCATTCAAATTCCCGGAACTGGGCAAACAGGCCAAACTGATCTGTATCCCCACCACCTCCGGTACCGGTTCTGAGGTAACTCCTTTCGCCGTAATCACCGATTCCGATGAGAACAAGAAATACCCTCTGACTGACTACGCACTGACACCCACCATTGCCATCGTGGATCCGGAGCTGACCATGAGCCTGCCCGCTTCCATCGCAGCCGATACCGGTATCGATGTCCTTACTCATGCGGTTGAAGCATTCGTCTCCATTCTGGCATCCGATTACACAGACGGCCTTGCAAAACAGGCGGTTAAAATGGTCTTTGATTATCTGCCGCGCTCTGTAAAGAACGGTAAAAATGATCCCGAAGCCCGTGAAAAAATGCACAACGCTGCAACTATCGCAGGTATGGCTTTCGCCAACGCCTTCCTCGGCATGAATCATTCCCTTGCTCATAAGATCGGCGGTGAATTCCATATTCCTCACGGACGTACCAACGGCATCCTACTGTCCCACGTCATCCGCTACAATGGAACCATACCCACCAAGCTGAACATCTGGCCCAAGGTAGAACGCTACAAAGCAGACGAAAAGTACATGGAACTTGCTCAGCTGATCGGCCTCCATCCCACAACGCCTGCCGAAGGTGTGGAAATGTTCGCCGACGCATGTGAAAAACTATGTGCCGAGGTCAATCTCGCATGCAACATCAAATCACAGGGTATCTCCGAAGAGGACTGGAATGAAGCCGTACACCGCATCGCCATGAATGCCTATGAAGACCAGTGTACACCCGCCAATCCCAGAATGCCCATGGTGAAAGATATGGAAGAAATTCTCCATACCATCTACGCATACGAATCAAAGTATTACAAATAAAACGCAAATAAAACATAACTGACCACCGGGAACCGTGAAGGCAGCAGCGCTTTCACGGTTCCTGTACGTTACAGGACTCTCTTTCCTCATCTGCTTCTTCCCGGCAGACCCCAGTTCCTTCCGCAGGCACATCATCACTGTGTCCGTCCAGCATCATTTTGAAATGGGGGTGTATTGTCATAATGCAGTGTAGCGAGATATTTCTTGTCAGGTTTCTTTTCCCTCAATATTTTTTCAGGCTCCTGATCAAGTATCTTTCCATCTTTTATGTATATGCAGTTGAGAATATATTTGCGTATAAAAAACAGGTACATAATGTACCTGTTTTTCACTAAAATACCCGAAGTTCAGAAAGAACCCTGTTTTTCACTGATTTCGTTCCCGCTTTTTCTGAAGAAGAGCCTGCGTATCCAGAACATCGGCATCCAATGCTTTTTTCCCTGCAGCAGGGGAAACTCTTTTTTTCTTCTTCCCGGCAGATTTTTCTGTTTTATCTGCTTTTATATTCACATCCACAAATTGTTCTGCCTTTCCTGCTTTCGCATCCACAACTGCGGATTTTCCTGCCTTCACTGCTTCCAAATCCACAACTGCAGATTTCTCTTCCTTTTTTCTGTCTTTCACATGGGGGCGGTATGCGATGATTTTTCCGACCGCATTTCCTGCCTTCTCACTGACAAAGCCCATCCAGTCCACATGCATTCTCCGGATTATGACATCCAGTAAAAACAGAATCGCTGCCAGAGCCATCAGAACCATGGTCAGTTCCGTTCTTGCCGCGGCACCGGTCAGTTCACTGTCAAATACCTCCTGGGGCTTGTCGATGTACCGTGCACCGGTCTGCCGCGCAAAGTTCTCCAGCGTATTCGAAACATCCGCATATCGATACTCGCGGGAATACTGCATGGCTGCTGCAGTGTTTATATTCTTTACAACTTCACTGCCCTTCTGATTACGGACATTGATGCTGTAAACGCCAATCTGTTCCAGCGGAACTTCTGCTTCGTAGGTTCCGGGCGCAGCGGCCTGCAATGTGACATTCTGCTGGTTTCCATCCTCATCGGTGATAACCGCAGAAATGCTTGTGGCTGCCGAATATTCTTCCGTATGATACGTGATCTTTGCAGAGGATGCCTGCTGCTCCACCTGCAGCGTATCGCTCCCCAGTTCCGAATTGGAAATTGTCCAGTCGATCAGATTTCTCCAGAGTTCCGCATAATGATCCCATCCGGCAAAGTTTCTGGTCCAGTTGCCGGTTCCGTCACTGTTCCATGCCGCAGTTCGTCCCAGACCATACTGCCACACTGTCAGAATCGGATCTTCTCTGGGAGACTCCAGAATTACAGTGGATAATGCTTTGGGCGTCGCTGCAATATACCCCAGCAGGCTGGGACTGCCCTCTGTAAAAATATTGCGGATGATTTCATGGGAATTCACAATTTCAGGTGTAAATTCTTCATTGATCAGATAACTTTTGGCAGACAGATAGACCTCCTGGGCAAAAATTCTGGGCAGCGAACTTCCTGCATCGGAATAATAGTACCGTCCATTTCCCTTTTTCGCCAGCCATTCCATTGTATCGCAGTCCGCATCTTCACCGACTGCGACGGTGGAAAGGGTAATTCCCCTGTCATTCATCTCGGAAAGCAGAGAATCATATTCATGATATCCGTCCTGTCCATCGGTCAGAAGTACAATGTGTTTCAGCACGGCATCGGACTGTTCCATCTGCTTCATGGCTGCTTCCAGAGCCGGGTAGATGCTGGTACCTCCGCCCACTTCGATTCCTGCTATTTTTTCGGCAATGGCATCCTGATCGGTTACCGGCTGCATGGGCACCGCCCAGTCGAAGGTATCATCAAAGGCCACCACGCCAACCTCATCGATTTCCCGAAGAGAATCCAGACCATTCACCGCTGCATGCTTTGCAATCGTCATTTTGGAAATGCTGCCCTTCATGGTGGACGGACCGCTCATGCTGCCCGAATGGTCAATCACCATGGTCATGGCAATCTTCGGAATCTGTTTTTCTCCCTCCAGCTCCATCTTCACAGGCAGCACTTCCTCCAGCGGTGTATTTCTGTAATTTCCCAGTGCATAGCTGTTGGGTCCTCCCAGCACCACCAGACCGCCGGCATAATCCTTTACATACGTTTTCAGAAGATCCGGAAAACCGTCCCGAAGATCATCGGCATAAACATCCAGAAAGATTACCGTCTGATAC
>JALETI010000023.1 GCA_022781515.1 Lachnospiraceae bacterium | reverse complement strand
GCCACCATATCATCCTGACCCACATGAACGCCGTCCGCACCGCATTTTACTGCAATGTCCACATTGTCATTGATAATAAAAGGAACCTGATATTTACGGCAAAGAGCACCGATTTCCACAGCCTCCTGCAGAAAAGTTTCTTCGTCCAGTTCTTTTTCCCGAAGCTGAACACAAGTTACACCATTTTTCAAAGCGGCTTCCACCTGTTCATACAGACTCATGGTACCGGTCCATGCTCTGTCGGTTACTGCATAGAGCAGCATCATTTTTTTATCGCACTTCATATCTTGCACCTCGTTCCAATTCTTCTCCTGTCAGGTTATAAACCGCATCGATGATGTAGTTTCGATAACTGGCATTTCCATCCGGTTCTGTCATACGTTCCCAGGCCTTTTCTCCGCAGAAACCCATGGCGCACACAGCTGCCGCTGCTGCTTCCAGCGGTGTGTCAGGATTGGCAGTTACAAAAGCTGCCGTCATTGCGGAAAGCTGGCAACCGGTGCCGGTAATCCGGCGCATGTCGGGATGTCCATTGTAAATACAATAGGTTTTTTCCCCATCTGTCACAAGATCAATGGTACTTGTAATGGCAATCACAGAATGGATTTTCTTTGCAAAATGTTTTGCAAAAGCCACAGCAGCATCCAGTGTCTCCGGTGTAATGGCATCCATGCCATCGGCGTCCACTCCTTTTGTACTGCCCGTTCCGAAAGCCAGTGTTTTGATCTCGGAAATATTACCGCGGATAACGGAAAACCGGACTTCATTCAGCAGTTTCAAAGCACTTTCCGTTCTGAAAGCGGAAGCCCCCGCACCAACCGGGTCAAGTATAACCGGATGCGCCAGTTCATTGGCTTTTTTTCCGGCCAGCAGCATGGAGGTCACTTTCGTACTGTTCAGTGTCCCCATGTTGATCGTTAATCCCTGGCAAAGAGATGTTATTTCCTCCACTTCCGCAGGATCATCTGCCATAATGGGGGAACCACCGCAGGCAAGCAGAATATTGGCACAGTCATTTACGGTTACATAGTTTGTGATATTATGAATGAGCGGAACCTTTTTCCTTACATTTTGCATCATTTCAAGAAACATCGTTTTACCCAGTCCTTTTTATAGTATCAATAATTTACCCGACAAATGAGCCTTACATCGATTTTTTCGTACTTTGCACTTTCAAAATCGACGTCTGTAAATACTTGTCGGATTATACTACTTCTTTGCAAAATCCAGAAGTTTTTCTCCGGCAATCCGGTAAATGGTCCAGTCAGACAGAGGCTGTGCCCCAAGGGACAGATAAAAATCAATACTTGGCTGATTCCAGTCCAGACAGCACCATTCCAGCCGTCCGCATCCACGTTCAATCGCAATGGAAGCCAGTTTCTTCAGAATACCTTTGCCGTAACCTCTCCCTCTGTATTCCGGACGCACAAACAGATCTTCCAGATAAAGTCCGGCTCTTCCAAGAAATGTTGAAAAATTATGAAAAAAGAGGGCAAAACCGACTTCTTTCTGTCCTTCAAGGGCAAAAATGACTTCCGCTTTCTGTTTATCAAAAATCCATTCTTTCAGCAGTTCTTCATTGGCAACGACTTCATCTGACATGTGTTCATACTCTGCCAGTTCTTTAATAAATTGCAGAATCAGAGCAACGTCTTTTCGTTCCACATATCGGAAATTTATATCTGTATTCATAGGGATACCTCTTTGTAAATACTATTTTGAGATCATCTGTATGGATGAATTCATAAATAACCCATACAGTTTACCAGAACACAGCAAAAATGAACAGAGGGTATCTACATAAATTCCTGTAAAAATCCTCGTATTCTTTCAAAACCGATACCTTTTCGAATTTCTTCCGGGGATCCCTCTTCCACAATGTTTCCTTCATCAATAAATAAAATTCGATCTGCCACTTCCATGGCAAATTTCATTTCATGGGTTGCAACGATCAGTGTCTTATTCTGTTCTTTTGCCAGAGTGCGGATGATATCCAGCACTTCACTGACCAGCTCCGGATCCAGAGACGAGGTGGGTTCATCGAAAAGCATTACTTTTGGTTCCACAGCCATTGCTCTTGCAATACCGATGCGCTGCTGCTGACCTCCGGATAGTCTGGAAGGATAGCTGTGGATTTTCTCTTCAAGGCCTACTTTTTGGATCAGATGAATGGCTTTTTCTCTGGCTTCTGATTTTGGAATTTTACGGACATTTGTCATGGGCAGCATGACATTCTCCAGAACTGTTTTATTTTTAAACAAATTATAATTTTGAAATACCATGGCAGTATGTTGTCGGTATTCCGCAATCTTTGCTTCGGTAGCATTGCAGGGTTCGATACTGCATTGATCAATGACAATACTGCCTTTTTCTGGTCGCTCAAGATAATTCAGACAACGAAGGAACGTAGATTTTCCCATTCCGGAGGGTCCGATAATCACCACCACATCTCCAGTTTCTGCCTGGAAATCAATACCACGAAGCACATGATTACTACCGAAACTTTTATGTAAATTGGAAACTTTAATCATTCCATTTCTCCATTCACCAATTTCTGATACCGGTCGGGATTGCAGTATTCTTTTCCGAGTTTTCCATAATGAAGTTTATCATCAATTTCCAGACCCAGTTCGTTTGGATCGGATAAGCCATCACGAATCATTTGTTTTCTATCGGGATATTCAATATAGTTTAATGTTTTCAATACCCCATCCACAACCGCCGGGAAAAGCTGAATCGGCATGCCCACACCCATCTCGTCATTTTCCCATTTACACATTTTTCGTGTACCACTGCACAGGGGTGAAATATTCATACCATTTTTAATAAAAGGGGCAGCTGTCAGATCAGCACACACACCTTGATTTCCATTCATTAAAAAATCTTTTGGCGTTCCGATTTTGTATGCGTGGCCTTCCACTACCCGCATCAGCTGAAAACCATCTACCATAAATATCACAACATCTGCTTCTTCCAGCATTTCCAGAGGCCCGATTTCGATACCATAGATTTGCTGCCTGATTCTCGCAATATTTTGTGTTACTGCTCTGGCAACTGCTCTCGACTCGTGAAGTTTAATGCTATAATAACGCTCCCCAGATTCCACACAGGGCATCTCTTCCCCCAGCCCCAGTGCTTCTAACGCACATCGACAGGCAAAATGATCTTTACTGGCCTTGAAATGCTTCCCTCCCATGGCCTTTTTCACCATCAGACAATAACTGGTTTTTGATGTATACGCTTCCACGTCCAGCTGATCATACTCGTGCTTAAAATATAAAAAACGTACCCCGATAATCTCACGTCTGAGCAACAGTGCTTTTTTCATACAATTCGTTTCAATACAATACATAATAAAACCTCCCATGATATGTTACAAAGGATAAAGAAAAAATCCGTTGGTATCATACAATTATTTTTTTGACTTAAACATCAAGTAATATCGTTACAAATGGCGACAAATACGTTTTTCCATCTGCTTCAGAATTTTGTCAATAATCACCAACAATACCCAGTATATCATGCCCACAGCAAGATATCCTTCCATAAAACGCAGGGCAGATGCTGACAATAGTTTCGCCATAGACATCATCTCTATAACCCCGATTGCAAATCCAAGAGCTGTGGTTTTAATCATGGAAATATAGGAATTGCACAGAGATGGAAATGCTGCGACAAATGCCTGGGGCAATACAATTTCCTTATAAAGGTCAAAGCGACTCAGACCAATGCTCAAGGCTGCTTCTCTCTGCCCCTTGTCAACTGCAATCAATCCACCACGGATCGACTCTGCAATAAACGCAGAGGAATTAGTCGCGATGGTCACGATAAGTGCGGTCTGAGCAGTTACAACTTTCATGAAATCAAACATCTGGGGAAGTCCAAAATAGAAAATGAAAAGCTGCATTATATAGGGGGTTGATCGAAAATAAGAAATATAGATTCCTGCAATCCAACGCAGCACCCTGTTATGCGACTCGTACATAATTTCCAGCAAAACAGCGATTACAAATGCAATTAAAAATGCCAGTGTTCCAAGCCACATGGTATAGGGTATCTTCACCACCAGCTTTGGGATTACAGAAAAAAAGAAATTAAAATCAAAGCGCATAGTTTCCTCATTCTGAAAAAAGGCAGTCCGTAACAGACTGCCCCAAAGAATCATAAGATCAATAATTACTGTTCAAATGTTGTAAAATCACGGCCATAATACTTTTCAGATAAAGCCTTCATCGTTCCGTCAGCTCTCAATTCATCCATTGCCTTATTGAACGCTTCCAGTAACGCCGGATCAGCATCCTTGTTGAAAGGGAAAGCCTGATAATCGATGATGATGGGATCACCAATCAGTTTGAAGTCATATTCACCCTTCTTCATTACTTCATCAAATGACATTACAGTAATTGGAAATGCATCGTAATGTTCAACCTTTAACTCTTCATAAATGCTGCCTTCTGTTTCAATACAGGTAATCTTCTTGTCATCGGGAAGATCCTTGTTGTAGCCCTGGAAGAATGTATCCAGAACAGTACCAAAGGAAATGCAGACTGTTCTGCCCTGCAGATCATCTAAGGTTTCAGCTGGATCATCAGCTCTTACACACATCTTAATTTCGTTTGCTGTATATTTGTCAGTAAAATTGTAAGTCTTGGCTCTTTCATCTGTATAGGAAATCTGAGCAGCAATGGTGTCATATTTACCGGCATCAAGACCAGCAAACATTGCTCCGTAATCATCACTCAGTTCCCAGTTAACCTTCAGATTTGCCTTTTCTGCAATTGCTTCAACCAGATCATGCTCGAAGCCGGTCAGTTCACCGTTTTCATCTGTATAAATAACAGGGAAAAAGCTTCCTGTACCAATAACTGTAATTTCCTTCGGTGCCTCGCTTACTGCTGAAGGTGTTTCTCCAGCGGTTGTTTCCTTGGGACTTTCTTTTCCGCCACAGCCTGCAAGCCCCATAATCATGGCAAGACAAAGTAAATACGTCAATAATTTTTTCATTTGATATACTCCTTTCATACGGTTGCAAGTTTGCGTTTCAATACAAACTTGCATCTGTCACGAATAGTATAGGCTAGATAAACTGTTTGTGTCAAATTGTATTTGTCAATATTTCCATCATATTTATGATTTTTATGAATGGTTTTGTTCAATATTTACATAAAGTATTGTTTCCCAAATACCAATTCATACGGATTTTTCACTTTTAATCCAAAGCAACTTTTTTCTTGCACCTTTGACTGAAGGTTTATATAATGATGATGAAAAATCTATGGAAACATGGGGAAGGTGAAAATTATGCTTAATAGTTGGACAAAGAAATATTATCTGGAGATGAACAAACCTTCAGAAGAAGATAACAGGACCACAAAGGAGCGCATTCTGGACGAGCTGAAAGCACATGGTCATGAAGAACCAACGAAACTGGATCATAAGGTTCTTCAGGAGGCGTATGGACTCTGTGAGGAATATGACTGGAGTGTGACCGCTTCTCTTGTATTCGATGGCATGATCTGGCATGTGAATCGTCTGGAAGCCGGAGACACCACAGACGCTCATTATGGAATTGCAGTGGATAATGGAAGCACCACCATTGTAATGGAGGTGTATGATCTGAATACAGGTGTGCGGGTGGCAAAAAAGACCGCATTTAATCCTCAAATCAAGTATGGGGAAGATATTCTGAGCCGTATCTTTTTTACCAGAGAAGATCCTGCAAATCGCATGAAATTGCAGAAGGAAACTGCTGAAGGCTACAACCGGTTAATGAATGAACTGACCAGAGAAACCGGAATTGACCTGACCAGCTGCGGTTTTATGGTAATTTCTGCGAATACCTGTATGGTTCATTTTCTGCTGGGTTATGATGCATTTCAGGTGTTCTCTTCTCCTTATGCGGTGCAGACGCTGAATCCGGATGTGATACCTGCTTCGGAACTCAATATCCATATGAACGGATATATCTATATCTATCCCAGTAAAGCGAACTATCTGGGCGGTGATATCATCAGCGGCATGATAGCAACCGATATTCCCAACAAGGAATCCATCAGTGTTTTTCTTGATATCGGAACCAATGGGGAACTGGTCATCGGAAATCGGGATTTTCTGATCTGCGGTGCCGGCGCAGCCGGTCCGGCTCTGGAAGGCGGT
>JALETI010000003.1 GCA_022781515.1 Lachnospiraceae bacterium | reverse complement strand
TGGCAACCTTTAAGTTTTCACCGTAGAAGCCAAGATGGTTATAGAACATTTTGGCAAACACTCGCATCACAGCTGTCTTGTCCTTGTTGATGGAACTTTCAATATCAATATTAAAAAGGATTGTCTCCGTTTCGCCCTTCGTCGCTCTGTCAATCTGCATAAAGGTGGCAGGATCATCCGCAAACTTCTGGCGGAACATTTCAACCGTATTAGTTCCGGCAACCGCCTTATTCTCCAGAATATACGACAGCATTTTCAGAAAGTGAGATTTACCACTTCCAAAGAAGCCGGAGATCCAGACTCCAATATCCGCAGTCGGAGTGTCAAAAGCATCGCTATAGTAATTGAAGAAGGCTGAGAAGTGTTTTCTCAATTCCTTTGTAATAACATACTCTTCTACTTCCTGTTCAATAACATCGTTTGCGTCCTGATCGACCTTAATGACTCCATTAATCGGACGATTGATGTCATTTTGGAACATATCTTGTATTCTCATAGGTAGCTCTCCTTTAGATTTCATTAAACGCTCTATAATACGGATTCGGTGTGAGCTTGTCAAACAGTCTGACATAGCTTCCATCAAAGGTTCCCGGATACATGACAAGAATTGGGATGTCACTGAAATGAGGCTGCAACGCTTCCAGCAAAGAATGCACTCGCATAAATGGGAAAACATCGCCAACGCCGGTCAGCATCAGAACATCACCGGCATTATGCGGCGCATATTGGATTTTCTCAATAAACTCTCCCTCTCCAATCGCTGAATGAAGTTGTTCGAGCAGAAACGCGTTTCCATCCGCAGCCTCCATCTCAGAAATAGCTTCTGTAATATCAATATCATCGCACAGCGATAAAAAGGTTTCATATAAATTACATTCAATCAAATGGCAGGCAATCGACTGATCCGTCGTAATTTGATCTATAAACTTTCTCACCGTCATTTCATCTTTTGCGTCATAACAGAAGATACGAATATTGACTTCATTGCTAAGACCTTTTCCTTCAAGGAACTCCGGCTCCTGAATATGGATGCGCAGGTTGTCCAAACGCTCTTTTATATCAGCCATGTTGCGCCTCCTTTAAGAAAAATAGTTGAACGCCGGCAGAATAATATCATCATTATTGCTTCTGATAGCGTTTTCCAGAATGGGATTAAGCCAAACCGGATTTAAGTGGTCTGCACGAATATCATCAAGATACTCCGTCTCCACCAAAACTCGTGTGATTATTTGTTTCAGCTTTGTAATCGTAGTCTCGCTCCAACCAGCAACAGCATCGTCCTGTTCCTGCAAACGCAGGAAAAATGTATTCAAGTCTATCTTACCAAACGAGGTGTCCCTTAAACGGTACTTCTCTCCGATTACAGTCAGCATAAATTCCCAAACCAGGCGGCTTTGCTTCATAAGGGCATAAAGACAAATTTGTTTTGCGACATCCATAGGCTGTGATGCAATCGCTGAAATTAACGTTTCATCTTCCATCCCTTTTAATCTTATTACGCAGGCTTTTGCCATTTTCCTGATTGACTTTTCCGTTGGATACTGAAACAGGTTGTCGGTGCAAATCCGATCAACGATTTCTGAATCAGTCAGACCTTCGACCATCAATTTTGCAGTTGTTCTCATCTCATAAAACAAGAACGGCTCTCTTGTAAGAGAGGCTACATATGGAAATGAACTGTCCATTCCTACTCCTCCTTAACCACGTGCTCTTGTTTCCGGGAGGATGTCCATAATATCATCAACGCTGCAGCCAAGTGCTCTACAAATATGAATAATAGCTTCCCTCTTTTCAGTATCTATCATATGTTCGCTCCTTTTCCCTCATACTCCTTAAACAATATATCCAAAGTAGTCTGGCTAACTCCCAATTCCGCTACTATCATCGTCTTCGTAGCCTGTCTGGTCATATACAGATTATAATATGTGCCAATATCAGGAACAGAAATCTTTTTACGTCCTTTGTATTTACTGGCTCTCTTGGCAATCTCGACACTTTCCCTCTGCCTCACCAGAATCATTGCACGTTCAAATTCAGCAATGGCAGCCATCATGGTCATCTGCAATTTGCCAGCCGGAGTATGTGTATCGAATTTTTCCTTCAGACTGATGAACTTTGCTCCCAAGTCTTCAATCTGCTGAACTATCGCAAGAAGATCCGCCGTTGATCGGCCTAATCGAGAAAACTCTTCCACGTAAACTGTATCGTCTTCACGTATATATTCAAGCATCTCCTGCAACTTCGGTCGGTTCGTATCCTTTCCAGATGCCTTTTCAATAAACCACTTATATATACGGTATGTCTGTAGAGCTTCTTTCTGCCAGGCTTCGTTCTGCTCAACCGTTGGGACCCTGATGTATGCTATATTTTCCCATCTTCACATACAAAGCCTCTTTCTTGCCTATATATAATCAAGACATATATTTCAATTGTCCCAAAATAAGAACTGACTCTATTTTAATACAAAAGAGCCTGTTCTGCAATTTAATCAAATGTTTAACATATACCATTCTGTCTATTTAATATGACCTAGGCTGTCTGAAATGCGGACCTGACGGCAGCAAAAAAAATAAATGGCCATATGTAACATTTGCATATATAATTCTTGTAACACCCTCTCCATGAGTTATAACATAATCACAGATATTGGATGAAATAATTATAAAAAAGTTTTTGTCGAATGTTTGAAAACAGTGATTTTAAGCATATTTACAGATCCTGTAAAAGGAATCCTGTAAAAAATATATAAATAAACAGTATCTCAACATCAAATATAATGTACCAGATACAAACACCATTCTCATAACAGCAAACAAATATATAAGACAACTACAGTATATTACCGATAATCCAAAAGCAATAAATCAATAAGTTCTCTCTTAGGTTTTCTGGTATACATAACTGCTTCCGGAGAGGAGGCTACATGCCCTTCTTCCTGATTTTGACCATCCTGCCTGATCAGCTGATAGGAAATCAGTTTTTTTATCGATTTCCTGACTCTTGTAATTGCAATAGTATGCTCTGAAATTGTCTCTAACGATACGCCATGAGCGCTGTGACGAATATAAGAAAGCACTTTCATATCATCATCATTTAATACACCACATCTGAACAGATACGTGGATAATACCAGTTCAGACATATCCTGATAAGTTTCCTTTAATCCCTGAAGGATTGTTTCAAGATATGAAATATCCGGAGATTCCATATCTGTTCTTTTCTCTGGAGATGTGAATGTATAAATCGGGATTCCATTCTCTGTCCCCAGCAGAATCTTTTTGCGATAGATACTGCCCTCCATTTTCTGGATATCTGCAAACTGGCTGCCTGTGATCAGATACATTCTTCCCAAACTCATTCCTTCATGTGTATCATCCAGAAAAGCGACGCCCTTCCTGTTCCATCTCCTGCTTTTGTATGCAAAATAAATATCATATGGAATCCTGACAGCCCTGGACTGTACCGGAGGAGTCTGATCTGCGCAATCCGCAATATACTGCATAAATCTGGATGAGTTTATATTTGACCCATATGCTGCATACCAGATATTGGAAATAAACGCTGCATCATACTCATCCACTTTCTTCTGAAACTGCTTTGAAAAGTCAACCTGCCAGTCGTCAATTACATGACCTGTCAAAAGTCTCTGGCGATAGTTTTCCATAATGTTCTTAATCATCTCAGAAAACTCAGCATAGTCATCCTGATAGACCCTCATCCAATCATACAAACCTGCATCTTTGTAAATTCTGATCGCTTCCAGTTGTTGTGCTATGGCATCAAAGCCATGTCCGACCAGGTGTCTTCCCTGAGCAAAAGCAAGGCCTTTTTGCAATACCTTATGTAATTCATCTGTCATACCATCAAGACTCGTTACGTACATAAGCGATGCCGTTGCATAGTAAGTTGGAAAATACACATAAAATACACGAATATCAGAGTCACATCGGTAATCATCAATCAGACTGAAGCTTCCATCGATTTTCTGGAGATGAAGTAATTCTTTCACAAGTTTCCCTCTGTAATCTTCATCCCCTTTCCCGGTTTGTAAAATCTGCTGATATAAACGGATGATTCTCTGTTCCCTCGGTTCACGCTTCTGGACCTTTGAATTTTTTTCAAATGTACTTTTCATAATAGATTCCTTTCTTCGACCCAAATGATCACAAAAAAAATTAATTTCTAAAAATATGATTTGCAAAAATCAAGCAGCAATCTCGTCGATGCTCCATCATCATCGTTCCCTGTTCTCTTGATTCTTCAGGCTTTCTGTTTCCTTGAAACAATGATAGTATAAAAGAAATCCATCAAAATGTCGCGAACCTACGATTCGCATTCTATTGAAATCAGCTGATCCGATGTAAACTCTGTTATTACCCCATCCGGACTGATTGCTCTGTAAACAGCAACATCACCTTCATTCCTATGACAATCCAGAGTATATCCAATCAATTTACGTTTGCCTCCTTCAATTGACAAACTTATATTACAGTGTCGTCCCGCTCCTTTCATGACATACCTGAGCAATTCCTGATCTGACATGGAACCATGAATTTGTTCGAACATATTTCTCTCCGTCTGAAATTTATTTTCATCGGAACCAGGCACGGTATCTTCTAACTCTTCTATAAAGTCCTGAAGGTTCTCATCATCCATAGCAAAGACTTCTTTTACCCGGTTTCTGGAATACTCAGACAACTGATACCAGATATCCAGACCAATTGAATAACAGACCCCACTTTCATCAGCATAATAGCTGTTTGCCAGAACTTTGAGTAATGTACCGATCTGCATCTGATTTTCCAGGAGAACCAGCGGATGAACGGTATTGGAGGTTTTGTAATAATCCCCTTTTCCTGATTCCGGTGGCATAGCAGATATCTTCACTTTAACAGGCTGTCCTCCAATTCGAAAAGGAACATATGTATTCCTGTCTTCTTCACTGTTGGACAATTCGGGATCCAGTTTTCGAAGATTTTTCTGAACTGCTCTGGGAGAAATATGCATAGCTTCCGCAATCTCAGACACTTTTTTCCCTTTCCTGTCGTGAAGCTCTTTCAGCATAACAATTGCAGTATCCGATTCATTTGGCTTTACCTGAAGATTTTCCGGAATTATCTTCTCCTGAATACCATACCTTCGTGCAATTTCATTTAACCATCTGACGAACTTAACCTTAGTTTCCTGCTGAAAAGCAAAGCTTTGCGGCTTATAATCTGCAAAATAGTCATCAAAAGCATCAGCTATGGCTTTATAGCAGACTGCATAATCTTTCTCCAGCGCACCCCGGCTGCTGACACTTCTTCTTTTGCCGGTCAGTTTACTTCTCAAAATACACAGAAGAGCCTTATTTTCCCGCGCATTAAGAAGCATATACGAATAATGAAAGTCCTTCAAAGGCTTCTTATATGGATTTGTGGCTTCCAACATTTCAACAGCCAGTTCATACATACTCTTCTTCTTTTTCAATTTCTTACATCCTATCCTTTCATCACGTGTAATACAAACAAAAACAGCCAAGAATCTCCCTGCCTCCCTTCAGGCGGGAAATCCCTGGCTATTCCATTTCATTTACTATTGAACGATCTCATGTGAAGTCATTTTAATGTCAAAGCTTCATTATTAACTTAATCTGTTTCAATGTCAAACAAATTTAATATTTTTTGTATTAAACCAACTTGATGGATGTGATGAATGTAGTATTTGAACATTTTGAACATTGATGATTTCAGCTTCGACATACCCCTTCAATGTATATTTTTCCTTCATGTTGAGCTCTTTAAGTTTTTCCTTTGTTTTTTGATACTTTTCCTGATCATGTATTATATTTTTAATATACTTCAACCCAGGTTTCTTTATTGTTGCATCTGATTCTCGTTCAATATGTCCTCCTATTGTACACGCATTTATAATAATATTGGGATTATAACTCGTTAAGCGATTTATGAAATCATTACTTTTGTTATAATTGAACCACAAATCACACCAGTTTTTATCTCTAAACTTTTTAGTTTCGAATCCTAAAGAACACTGATATTGAATAGCATTCATTAAAATCACATTATATCTTATATTAGGTAGCAAAATGCGCTTTATGCACTTATAAAAATATTTTTGTAAATAATCACCCGTTTTTCCGATTGCAGGAGCAATGAAACCTTCATCTGCATGTTCATACTCGCTAATGTGTGGACTTTCTAAAATTACTATAATATTTTCAGAGCCATCATCAACAATGTCATCAATTGAATTGTTTTTAATAAATTCTTCTCGCTTTTCTTTACAAAAATTCAAGTCAATATTATTTCCATCTATTGTTCCTACAAAATTATCATTACATATTCCTCTCGCTATGCAATCTTTTATCATATCATTCATTTTCGATTTCATTCTTAAACTACCTCGATTACACACTGATGTTTTTACTGTCTTTATCACAATCCACACTCTGCAACAACAGATTATCCTGATAATCTGCAGACTTATCCCATTTCAATTCATCAATCATCGCAGGTTTATCCTGATGATTTTTCCGTAACAGACAGACACTATCGACAAAACCCTAGCTAGCAGATAACTCCTCAACATAGGAATTTTAATTTCCTCTTGGAAATCTCGACCTATCTCTTCCTATATTCTATCCAATTTTACCTGTAAAGTAAATCTGATACAAAAAAATTTCCCACCGGACTTAGTTTCTGTCCAGTGGGAATACTACAATTTTTTTCAGTTATTCTCTATCTTCAAAATCACTGCTTACATGTAATAAATTGCAAGAGGAATAGTAATGACTGCTAGTTATGTCAACAGAACCCAACAAAGAAATCGTATATTGACTGTCATTCTTTTGGTCTTTTCTCAAAAGAATAAACACAGGATTTCCGTATTCATCTACTATAAAAAAGGATCATCCTCTGAAGAAAGAACTCTTTTGCGTATTCCCTTCATATATCCAGCATTCATCTCTCTCATTTATAACAAATATTATATATTATTCATTACATTTTATCTTGTCCAATTATCTTTACGGCTGTATATGAACTTCCAAGAAGTTTTTAAACCTAAATCTGGTCTCAGCACTGCCCACTGAAACCAGAAACTCAAAGGAACTTTCCAAATCCTCTCCATTCCATTAATTTATTCCAAAATTAATACAGCTTCGCTCCGGCAGGAATCTCATCACTTACCATGATCAGGTTCAGTTTCTCTTCTCCTGCAACCATATGGACTGCAGACAGCAGCATACCGCAGGATTCAATTCCCATCATCTTTCTGGGAGGAAGATTGGTAATTGCAACCAGTGTTTTTCCAACCAGTTCTTCCGGTTCATAGTATGCATGAATGCCGGACAGGATAATTCTGTCAGTGCCTGTTCCATCATCCAGGACAAACTGCAGAAGTTTCTTACTCTTCTTTACTGCAGTACATTCTTTTACCTTAACAACACGGAAGTCAGATTTACTGAAAGTTTCAAAATCAACCTGTTCTTCAAATAAAGGTTCAATTTCAACTGCAGGTTCTGCAGATTCCACTGCTTCTGTAGTTTCTGCTGTTGCTGTTTCTTCTGCATTTTCTGCAGCTATTGTTTTTTCTTCATTAACACACATGATTCATTTTCTCCTCTTCTATCATAGATGCTTGGAAAACAAGCAAAATATTCTGGTTTATCACCGGATAGGAGTCATTGTACCATAGATTGAATGTAACTTCCAGTATGCCCCTGTCATGGATTTCAGGTTTTCTGTAAGCAAAATACTGTAAAAGTTAAACTATTTCCCTCTTATTGCACCTCCCTCTGCATTGCCAATCCTTTTGCACTTTTCCCTGTATTCACCAGAGCCTGCTTTTCCTTTAATCGATCCTTCAAGGAAGTCCGTCCTTTCTCTGTGGTCTTTTCCGGCAGTTTTTTTCCCATTTGCTTCTTTTCCTGCTGTTTCTTCTCCTGTTCAGGTTCATCCTTCGGGCTGATATTATTCAGGATGCCATCGATCATATTCAGGTTATCTTCCAGCAGTTCCTCAACATGGGCGATGGGATTCTCCTTCTCAAATTTACTCATCCTCTGCATCAGATCACGGGCATCTGCCTGCAGGGCATGGCTGCATCCGGTGTCATACACGATTTCCTTCAGATAGTCCTGCAGATACCCTGCTTTCCCTTGTGTGATTTCAGTCTGAATTCTCTGAATGTTCATCTCCCGATTGCTGACAGATGTCTGGTACGTCTGCGGATCCATACGGTACAGAAACTGATCTAACGATGCTGCCAGTGTGTTGGCACTGTCTCTGCGGTACCGGTCAGGCATCTGATGGATCTGTTCCTTTCCTGTTACCGGATAATCCGGGAAGAAGGAAATCAGTTCTGTGAGACCTTCCTGTACCTTGGGATTGTCCTTCAGGTCAGGTACATAACGCAGAATATCTGCATCGATATTCTTTTCCAACAACAGTTCCAGTTGGATGTCCTCTGCAGGATCATTTTCCTTCCTGTGCACATTCATGACAATGGAAGGTTTTCCATTCATTCGCATTTCATCAATTGCCTCGTATGCGGCTACTGCTTCTTCCACATTCCGGATGCCCGTATGATATTCACCCAGTCCGGGAAATTCATTGCATTCTGATACAATATAGCTGATTTCAGTATGTTCAACTTCCATTATTTGTTCCATCAATCCATCATAATCCAGTTCCTGCATCTCACGTTTGGTCTGAATATCTCCTTGAACTATATCTTTCATATCCGTAACGACCTCTGTCAATACCTGATGGATATCAGCTACGTCATTTTCCAGTACGCCTCCAGTCAGCAGTCGGAAACCGGTGTCATAGATGCTGTAATCGTATCCACCATCTTTTTCCTGAATGGTAATGTATCGGTCAGCCATGGCAACCGCTAACTTCTTCGGTTCTTCTGCCGCCTCTGCAATCTCCTCCAGTGTGGCAGGATGTTCTCTGACAAATCCGGTCAGTTCCTGAAATCCGAAGGAATCCACGTAGTAAGCTTTTGCTTCCCTCTCATTACGAAGAACTACCACATCGCTGACAGACATGGATCTGCCGGTGTAGTCCTCCGGATGATTGATATTGAAACGTTCGTAAATGTCATTCAGATTCTCTCCGGAGCGCAGTTCTCCCTGATATACCCTTCGATAATTGTTGAAATCGACCTCACGTCCATGGGACTGCAGCCATTCCAGATCTTCAAAAATAATATCCTCGGTTGCTTCATTGTGTTCCAGCTGATAGATTTCCAATGCAGGCTGTTCCGTGCTCTCCATCTCCATTTCTTTTTCCTGTTCCCGCTCAATTTCCTGAAGAGCCTGTTCAATACTTGTGATCAGCTGAGAAGAAGTACTTCGTATGGTTTCCATATGTGTTTTCAATTCTTTCAGATCCTTTCCGCTGCTCCATCCGGCTATGTAGCCGAAGCTGTAATCTGAGACATCGCCCACATGAAAACGGGTACTGCAGATGTAAGCAACACTTTCTGCGATAACCTCTCTGGTTTCCCTGTCCTTTTTCGGAATCTCGCCGCGCTTCTCTTTCTCAATCATTTCTTCATTGTCCAACAAACTGTGACTAATTTCATGCATCAGTGTTTTGATGGTCTGTAGCTGACTCATTCCTTTCTGAACAGCAATTTTATTTTCAGCCCGACTGTAATAGCCCTTGGATCCGCCGGGTATATCTTCCTCCACGATTCGCACCGGAGAAACTTTATACAATGCATGAACAAAGCTCTCATATCCCTTCACATCACCCTGCAATTCATCCGCTCCAAGTGACGGCAGTTCCTTGCCTCCGGTCTGAGAATAATCGAATACCTTACAGGGCTTGAAGGCAGTAACTGTGATTTCTGCATTTTCCTTCATGGGTTTCCCATCCTTGCCGAGCTTTGGTTTTCCGCTTACCGGATCCAGAATATCCCGTTCTATCGTTTTCTTATATGGTGCAGGAGCCAGAATCGTCAGTCCTTTCTGGCCTCTCTCCACGTAACGACCAAGTTTCTTCCATGTGGTAAAAGATGCCACTGGGCCATGTGCATTGGGCATCTGTGAGAAGATCAGCAGTGTATTATTGAAAGAATACCGGTGAAATACAGCCATACTCCGCAGATAGTTTTTGTAGGTGTCACTGTCAAACAGTTTTTCCAATTCTCCCTGCAGTTTTTCCGTAATTTCCTTAACCTGTTCCTTTGATGAGGGATAACTCTTCTCCTGCGATGTTCCACTTATTTCTGAGTCAACATTTTTTTCTGTATGATATCTGTTCTCTTTCCATTCAAAAACCTTATTTACGGGATTATCCAGATGAATCGAATCCAGATCTGTAGAAAAATTGTAATTCGGAAGCGGAAGAGTTCCCTTTGCCCGAAAGGAATAGTAAGAATTTCCGGTTGAACAGATGATATGATCGGTCAATGGAATTCCCACCAGATCCCCTGCCTTCTGCAGTTGGTCGGTAATTTCTATATCCTCTTTGCTTGGCCTCAGGTCTCCTGACGGATGAAAATGGAACAATATCATGGAACAAGCGTTATTCATGATCTGATTGAGTATTACCGGCTTCAGTACCTCCCTCGGATGCAGGGTGGATGCATTCACTGCTCCAATAGACACAATATTCATATTAATGGGCTGCAGATTATTTTTCAGACTGACCACGCATACGATTTCCCGATCCATGTCTTTCATAAAATCTGCCATTACACGTATGGCAGCCTTTGGAGAATTCATTGGAAACGGGCTGAGAAGCGGCGGTTCTTTCACCATACGTATACTGATATGATCCAGCTTTCCGGTAATTGTTCCCAAATTATCCTGATTCTCACTCATCTCTTATTTCCTCCATTCTCTCTACAAAAGGAATCTGAATGATATAGCATTCTTCTCCGGCAAGCTGGTCCAGGACAGCTGATAGTGTATCCGGTGTTGTTTCTCCTGCCGCTTCATCAAGTTCGGCTTCTAATACGCTGTATCTTGTAATGTTTTCCTCTCTCATCTTTGCTCCTTATAAAAAAAGCGGTCAGAGGCATTTCGCTTCCAACCGCCATTGCACTGTTTTTGTCGTTATTTCCTTATCGGTGCTGCCTGATTATCTGTCCGGGACGATCACTTTGTTTTCTATGTCGAATCCAAACCTATTCCAGCCCGACATCTTTCTTCTTTCCGGGAACTGCTTTCGCCATATCTCTGGATGCATCTACCTGTTTCTGCTTATCTTTCATACGGTCCTTCAAAGAGCCGCGTTCCGCCTTTTTCGGTACGCCATTCTCCTTTTCCTTTCCCTTCTCCTTATGTGCGGATTTTTCTGCCTGACGGGTTTCCTCCTGATCCGCACGGTAGATTACCTTCTCCTGAGAGTCATAGGCATAAACATGATCCGACAAACGATCCTCCGGTCTTACATCTGTAGCATTGATCTCCTGAACCATGGACTCAAGATCCTCAAGGGACATGCCTGCACTCTTGGGTACAATGATACTTTCGTGAATGCTCGAAGGAAGAATCATGATATCTCCTCCCATCTGTTCACAGATTTCATCCATCATTTTTGTATCCAGCATGGCCACAGCACCATGGATTTTTTCGCTGTTCGTCAGCACCCACAAATTGGCGTCATCAGAAGGAAGCAGACCATCGATGATTACGTTCGCCTCCTTTTCACCCACATTCATGGCAGACATCACTTCCGGCATAATCAAATCACGCATGGTTTCCATCAGACTTTTAAATACCGGAGGAGTCTGTTCCCTTGTATTGACCATGGCAACCTCATGGAGTTCCTCCCTTGTAATACCAAAGGACTCCAGTATTGGATTCATAACCTGAACGGACATCGTGCTGTCGTCCTGTACCTTCAGATCAATATGATACGTAACCGCCAGATCTTCCACCCGGGTGTAAGGGGCATTTTCCAGCCGTAATCTGTTATCATCCAGATTCACCAGTCTGGCCACGATATGGTCTTTGGCCTGATCATAATCCATAATACGTGATAAATCGAATTCAGGGGGAACATCATTGCTTACACGGATATCTGCAATCTGTTTCAGGATACTGTCCATCTCGCATCCATTCTGATAATCTTCATACATTCCATTCACGTAAATCGCCGGGGAAACATTGGAATCCTGTCCGGTAATCATCACCGCATCCAGCATGGTATCATTGTTTTTTGCAACCTGCTGAAGGACCACATCCATATCCTGATATTTTTCCGGAAGATAGTCTTTAATCTGATCTGCAATTGCCTGTTTGAATTCATCAAAGTTCATCTTAGACATACTGATAATCTCCTTTATTTTTTGTTCTTTTTCGCCTGATTCATCTTTTCCTGATATGCTTTCAGACGCTTCAATTTTTCCTTGTCGGTGTTGACTGCTTTTCCAGTGCCTGAAGTTGCTGACTTGTCCTGTCTCTTGATTCTCATGCTTGCTTACTCTCCTTTCGTTTCTTGCCCCTGCTGGGATGATCCGGAAATTCCATACGAAATTTCATCTGATAACCGCTGAATTCCTTTCCATCTCTTCTATAAGAATACTTTTCCACTCCATCCGGAATCAGATATGCATTGTAAAAACGTCCCTGACTGCTCGTTAATCCTTTCATCAGAATCCGGGTTCCGGCAAGTAAATCAGAGACCTGCTCGTCTGTGAAAGCCTTCCCCATAAATCCGTTGATGGTCATACCGCATTTTCCTTTGCAATAAATACCATAACGCCCTTTCACCATCTCCTGTCCGCAGTTCGGACAATTTCCCAGAATACCCTTCTTTCTGGCAAACAAGGCTTTCTCTTCTTCCGATGCCGTACGATAAGAATCCACCAGCCGTTCCACCAGTTCTTCAATTTCTCCCATAAACTGTATCGGCTCCAGTTCTCCTTTTGCAATGCAGGTCAATGCATTCTCCCATTCCGCTGTCATTTTTGGCGACTTTACCACCTCGGGAAGAATACGAATCAGATTCATACCGTCCTCTGTCGGAACCAGTGCTTTTTTCTCTCTCCTGACATATCCATCAACGATCAGCTTTTCAATAATATCGGCACGCGTTGCCGGTGTTCCTAATCCTTTTCGTTCTGCATCATCATTTGTTTCTGATGCCCCTGCTCTTTCCATATCATGAAGAAGTGCAGCTTCTGTATATCTTTTTGGCGGTGATGTAAAATGCTCTGTCACTCTGGTTATCGTTGGCTGAAGTTTCTGTCCTTCTTTCAGTTTTGGAAGCGGCAGATCCTCTTTTTCATCTTTTTTTAATGCATATTTTCTTTGGAAATATTCCATGTAACAGGAGAAGCCTTCACACAGGATCATCCGACCAGATGCATGGAAGATATAACCACTGCAGCTGATTTCTGCTTTTACGGTTTCATAAATCATGCTCTCCGATGCAGCCGCCAGAACACGAATGGCAACCAGATCAAGCAGACGCCGCTCCGGTTCTGCAAGTTCTGCCAGTTTTTTCTTTCGAATCTCCACTGTGGGAAGGATTGCATGATGATCCGACACTTTGCTGTTGTCCATCAGCCATTCAATATGATAGTTTTCAAACGGCTCTTCTTCATAGATACCACTCTGAAAAATAGCTTCCAGAACCTGTCCGGCGGTTTCTTCCATATCCTCAGACAGATAATGACTGTCTGTTCGCGGATAGGTCAGCAGTTTCTGCTCATACAGACTCTGTGCATATTCCAATGTTTGCTTCGCTGTATATCCCAACAGCCGGTTGGCATCTCTCTGCAGGGAAGTCAGGTCATAGAGAAGCGGCGGCTTTTCCGTCTTCGTTTCCTTTGTAATCTTCATGACGGTGGCTATACCATTCCTGCAGGATTCTGCTGTTTTCTCTGCCTCTGCACGTTCCTTAAAATGCTCCGATACTGCATCCAGCTCTGTAAATCCTTTTGCTGATAAATGTGCCACATAATACGGTTCTTTCCGAAATACACGGATTGCTTCTTCTCTTTCTGCCAGCATCGCAAGGGTTGGCGACTGTACCCGTCCGACCTTCAGGGTCTTGCCGCCGTAAAGTACCGTAAACAGTCTCGTCCCATTGATACCAATCAGCCAGTCCGCACGCTGTCTGCAAAGTGCCGCAGCATACAGATCGTCATAAACTTCTGAAGATTTCAGGCTCTTCATCCCTTCCACAATTGCATGCTCTTCCAGAGATGAGACCCATAACCGTTTCATGGGTTTCCGACATCCTGCTTTCTCACAGACCAGCCTGCCGATGGCCTCCCCTTCCCGCCCCGGGTCGGTGGCCAGGCATATGGATTCGCATTCCTCCGATTGAATCAGTTCCTTCACCACTTCAAACTGCCTCCGGGTGCTCTGTTTAATGTCATACCTCCATTCTTTCGGAATGATTGGTAAACTCTCGTATGTCCACTTTTCATACTGGGTTCCATAAGAAGAGGGCGGCGCCGGTTCAACCAGATGACCGACACACCAGGTGATTACATAATGTTCATTTGAAAAGTACCCCTGTTTCGTTGATCCAATCACACCCAGGGCATTTCCGATAAGTTTTGCAACACTTGGTTTCTCCGTCAGAATCAATGTTTTTTTACCATTCATTTTTTATCCCTCAGTTTTCATCCTTATTAGCCTCTGCATCTTCGTCTTCTTCCTCGTCGTATTCGTAATCATCTCCAAAGAAAGGGTCCTCTGTTCCGGCACCAAGATCTTCTTCATCAAAAATATCCGGATTCTGATTCTCTTCATCCTCCTCCAGATATTCCTCATTTTTCCTGCGGATCACAAGAAAATAATACCCGGCTATGATCAGCACACCGACAATTGCCATCACAAGATAGGGACTGATGCCCTTCTTTTTTCCTTCAATCTCCGCTTCATCCGACGGAATACTCTCTTCATCGCTTCCGGTCTCACTGTCAGCACCAGTTTCTTCTGCAGTACCGGAAGAATCCCCCGTATTCAGTATCGGGTTTTTATTATTATTCTCTAATGCGGTATCGTCCGTCGGTATTGCTGTTTCCACTGCCGCAGAATTCATCGGCAGTACCTGACTGTTGTCTGAAGTTGTATTCAGAAGATCATTCTCACTGATTTCTGTCAGGAAATACACCTTCTCATTCTCACCGTTCCGATCGATCACTAGATAGAACACCTTTTCACTGGCAGTCTGAATGGTGTAGAACTCTTTTCCTACATCTATATCTGTATCTGCAGTCTTCTTTCCTGACTGCGTGTCATCTGATGCATCTTCCTTCTTAACCACCTTATTTCCAGCATTGTCAGTTTTTATATGCTCTGTTACCTGACCGGTGGCACTGGAAGGCTTCGTTGCCTGTGCAGAGGCCGGAAGCTGCTGTGCAGGATCGTTATTTGAATCCTTTTCCACTTTCGGATCACTGTAATAAGGATTGGGAGTCTTATAAACCTCCGACATATTCCCGGAATAATCCATGGCCTGAATTGTAAAGTACTGATACCCTGCATCAAATTGCTGCAGGCGGATATTCAGCACACCATTGGTCAATTCTGTGAATTCATACCCATTCACATAGATCGCTTTCACACCGGATTCATTATCAAATGCCTGGATGCTGAGCAATCCGTCATGTACTGCCGCATTCAGCGTCGGTCCCTCCTGATCAAAACAGGACAGGCTCCGGCTGCGCTCATATTTCTTTCCATTTTTATCCGTGACACGGACATAGACCGTACAGTCCTCGGAGATTTTTACTTCCATTTCTTCTGTGATGTCCATCCAGGTTCCGTTCTGACCAACCTTCGCTTCCACAGATTTGATCACAAAATTCCCTGTTTCCAGCAGATCCTCCACTTTGATCTTCACTATCGCAGATCCTTTAGCCCATTTTTCTTCCGTCTCAATCGTGATCTTTACACTGGGAGAAAGCTCCTCCTCTGTTTCTTCAGACTCAGAATCGGATACATCTTCTGTCTCTTCCGTTTCAGAAACCGGTTCTTCCTCCGTTTCCGTCTCGGATGAAGAAGAGGAGGCTGCTTCGTCAGTCTCCTCCTTTTCAATCCCTGATTCTTCTATACTATGCTCTGCGGCATATACCGTCGGTACTTCTGCACCGTTTAAGAACGCAGTTCCCAACGGAATACCAAACAAAAAAGCTGCCATTAAAACAGCTGCAGCCACTTTACACCGTCTCCATGGAGAATACCGGATATTCTTCTTCATCGGACTCGATTACCTCCTTCTTTCCATCTCTCTTTGCCAGAATGAATGCGATTTCTGCCTCGGTCAGACTGATTCGCAGCCGCAGTTCCTCCGGTGATATTTTTGCTCGTTCTGCCATCTCACGTCTGGCAGCCTTATCCCGCAGATCAAGTTCTGCAGACAGTTCTTTTTCCTTTGCCTGAAGCTCTGCCAGCTGTTCCCGGACACGCGTCAGACGCTTTGTTAATGCATCTCTGTTCATAGAGCCTCCTGATTGGTTTGTTAATATCGTCTTATATAACTTATTTGTAAATAAACAGCTTTTCAAGGCCATCGGATGAATGCATAAAAATGTTGCTGCCAGTACGAAGAATTTATATTGGCATAACCGATGGGGTCACCGGCATGCAGCATGGTTCCATTTTCACAGTAGATTCCGATGTGAGATATCGGGCCCGCCGACTTGTAGGTTCCGGTAAATACGACCATATCTCCTGCCTTCGCCTCTGAAGGACTGATTACCACTGCATTGTCATAGATTCTCTGGGCTGTCATTCTTTCCATCGGATGAACACCGCTGGCGTTGTAAACCCAACTGACATAACCGGAACAATCAAAGCTGGTGGACGGATTGGAACCACCCCAGACATAAGGATATCCAATATATTTTACTGCTTCTTCCATCAACCGCTGGACAGCAGGGTCATCGTAAGCATCCGGCGGAATGCTTCCCCCTGAACCAAATCCACCGGAAGAAGGTCCGGTACCCGTTGCTTCCTCTCCATGCATTGTCTCCGTTCCCACATCGAAGTAAAGAATAGGATTATAATACACTCCATCAAACATACACTCTATATGAAGCTGGCTTCCTAAAGCACTTCCGGAACTTCCGCTTTTTCCAATCTCCTGTCCGGCGGCAACAGTATCGCCCTGAGAAACACCGACCGATTGGAGAAATGCATATTTGGTGATGTATCCATCGCTGTCGCTGATGACCACATAGTTCCCATAAGTACTGTCATAACCGACCTGATCCACCGAACCATTCTGACCGGAATAAACATTGGTTCCGGATGGTATGGAGATATCCAGTCCTTTATGAAATTCTTCCGCATCTGAATGCGGATTTTTCCGGTATCCGTAATAGCTGCTCACATAGAGATACCAGTAATAATCTACCGGTGAGGCAAACTGCTGAAGCAGACCTTTGCTTTCCTGATAGATCTCATAGACTTCCTTCTGTTCTTCATTCATCCGATCAGCCACCAGCACTTCCAGAGAGGCTGCCGTTAATTTCACCCGCAGGACCTGCACCTGATATTCCTCTGTGATCATTACAGGATTCCCTTCTTCATCGTTTAGCGGATTTCCTGATTCATCCGTTGCCGGAATCTGTCTTGTTCTGGTTTCCGTCACGGCAGTTGTTGTCAGCGAATACATCTTTGAGAAAAGATCTTCGATTTCCTCTCTGACTTCTTCAAAAGTGAATACTGTGTACTTCGCAGACAGATAATTCAGCAACGTAAAAGGATTATGTCCGATGCCAGCAATGTTATAATCATATTCTTCGTATCCCGGACAATCCGTTTCGATCCGATCAATTTTAGTCTGCAGTTTCATCTCTTTCTCTGTCAGATACACCTCCGCCGCATCCAGATCCTCCGGCCGGCTGAGATAAGCAGCGGACATCGTTGTGGACACCATCCCCTCGAACATGGCGCCACAGGAAGACATCATATTGATCACCAGCACGACAACCAGAATCAGACAGCCCAAACTAATCAGGCTGCGCTTATTGCCGGCCGCATATTCCTGTACCTTGTTCCGTAGTTCTCCAAACAGGCCGGATACCGATCTGGCTGCCGATTTTCCCGCTTCAGCCTCATTCTGTCCCTCCCGCATGGCTTTTGCATATTCACGCTGCATCTGCCGTCGCTGCATCTTGCGGTTCTGTGCACGCTGTTTCGACTGGCTGCTTTCCCCTGGTTCTGAAGAAAATGCACGATGCTCCGGCGCAACGCGTTCGCCAATCCGTTTCTTTTCCTTCCTGCCTGTATCCTTTTTATCTTTGGAATAAGAAGAATAAACCACTGCGGTTTCTGCTGCTTTCTCTGTTTCATGAATCGCTTCCACCGCCACATTGTCATCTTCATATTCTGCGACTTTTCTGTGAGCAATCTGATTGAGGATCAGTGGCGGCACCGTCGCTGCTGTGGACACCACCGTTTCACCTGCACGTTTTTCAGACGTACCTGACACATTCCCGGTCACTGTGCCATTGCCCTTGTTTCTATTATTTGACGTGCTTTTTGCACGATCTCCCGACCGATGCTTCTTTTTCCCGGGCTTATCTTCCTTTACAGAACCGGATTCTGATGAATCTGCATTTTTCCCTTCTTTCAGGGTTTCATCCTTCCCCTGAGTCTTTTTTCGAAGTTTTTCTTCCTTTGCAGCCTTTTTCTTTTCCTTTCGGCGCTTGGCATGCCGTCTCTGATATTCACTGGTCTTCAGGGACTGATGAAAAGTATCTCTCCTGAGTTTTCCATCATTTTTCTTCACCGGCACAGATTCGTCCTGCTGATTTTTATTCTCCTCTGCCATTCTGCCTCCTTATTCTTTACCGTGCCGCTGCATCTGTCCGAGATTCCATGATTTCAGCTTCCGCTTCTATATCCTGTCTTCTCCTCGCTGCTTCATCCGGCTTGGTACTCATGACCGCATAGGATCTGGTATTGGTGGGAATTTTGTTGGTGAACGGAATCATGATTTTATCAAAAATCAGCAAACCGGATCCCGGATCGGCATTGGTCACATATTCCATCTGCTTTCGGGACAGATCCAGTTTATCCATCAGAATCTCCTGATCATGGGCATTCTGGTTTAACAGACAGATATAATCACTGTTTCCGAGAATACTCTCTATCTGATGAGAGCTGAGGAAATCCCCAACGTTCTGTGTCATGGCAGTGGGAATTCCTCCCCACTTTCGGAAACGCTTCCAGATTGACACCATGTAGGCGGCAGTCCTTTGTTCACGCAGCAAGATATGGAATTCATCACAGAAGTATCGTGTTGCAACTCTCCTGTCACGGTTCATGAAAACACGATTCCACACCGCATCCTGTGTGATCAGCATACCCAGATCGTTCAGGTTATCACCCAGATCACGGATGTCAAAACAGATCAAGCGGTTGTTATAATCCACATTTGTTCTGTGATTGAAATAGTTCTGTGACCCATGCACATACAGGAACAGACAGTCTGCTATACGCCTTGCCTTCTTATTGGGATGATTCAGCAAGGCATTGTACAGATCCTCCAGAATCGGCATCTGCTCCGGAACCGGATTTTTCAGAAATTCCGTATACACCGTCTCAATGCACTGATCGACAATGCCCTTCTCATCAGATGCCAGTTTCCGGTTTTCACCGGCAATCATATCCACCAGAGTAATCAGGAAGTCAGACTTGGATCGGAGTGCTTCCCTCAGGTTTTTTCCATCCAGACGGATATCCATGGGATTCAGATAATCCGAAGAGTCTGACGCAAGTCTTATTACCTGCCCATCCATGGTCTGGATCAATGGCCAGTACTCTCCTTCCGGATCAGCCACAATCACATCATCCTTCGTGAAGAAAATAGACCAGATGATCTCATGCTTTGCTGCCATGGATTTGCCGGAACCCGGAGTTCCCAGAATTACGCCATTGGGATTACGCAGCCGTTTCCGGTCTGCCATGATCACATTGTTGCTGATACTGTTGATTCCCATATACAGGGCTTCTCCCTGCATGAACAATTCCTGTGTACAGAATGGAACCAGGGTAGACAGACAGCTGGTATCAAGGGATCGGATAATACCGGTTTCATTGCAGCCAATGGGCGCTGTTGCCATCAGTCCCTGTTCCTGCAGACACTGGAGCGGGCGCAGACTGCAGTCCGCAATCTGAATGGCACCGGAAATCCGCTGATTCAGAAGTTCCAGTTCACGCTTATTCTCTCCAAAAGTTGTAATCAGAAAGGTCAGATAAATCAGTTTCCGGTTGCTGGTGTTGCAGTCATCCAGAAGTTTTTTCAGACCTGCCTCATTGGCGATCAGATCCGGAGGCAGGATATCCTGATCGTATCCGCCCTGAAAAGCCCGTTTCTGTTCCTTTATTTTGCTGGACTGCACATTGCTCAATGCTTCCTTCAGAAGCTTTCTCGCCTGCAGAATATCAATGGTCTGAATATGCATACTGACTGCCATGTTTCCGTCAATATCCAACAGATTTTTGATGGTCTCATCGGAAAAGCAGGGGGCCAGGATTGCCACAAAATGGGAAGTTCCATGCATATTTCCCATCTGAAACCGGTTTTTGAATCGGAAGTCAAAGGAAGTCGGTGCAATATAATCCATCACACTGTTCCCGGACAAACTCATCTCCTTCCATGAAAAATGGAACGGATCCATGGTATCCTGATGAAAATATTCATACAGAATCTGAAGGCGTTCTCTTCCATTCAACCCACGGACCACGGTTCCGATGTT
Source organism: Lachnospiraceae bacterium (assembly GCA_022781515.1). Taxonomy (GTDB): domain Bacteria; phylum Bacillota; class Clostridia; order Lachnospirales; family Lachnospiraceae; genus TWA4. The sequence continues at coordinate 2,163 of JALETI010000003.1, read as the reverse complement.
ATTCATATTTCGGATCACATCCTTCTCCATGGTACCAAGCTTATGTCTGGCATCATTAATATCCTCACATTTCATTCCGAATATCACATACTTGGACTTTACAATGCCGTTATTTCCCTTTGCCGCCTGTTCTCTGAGAAGATTGATCTGCTCCTTGCGAAGCTCATGGAACTTATCATCCATGTTCTTCAGTTCAAACTGTTCCTCCAGCACTTCAGCGCTGACCTTTCGGTTAAAGAAAAAGATCTGGACCCGGACTCCAGGCTCAAAGTAATCCAGAAATTCACGGTACAGCGACCGGATATCCTTCTGATCCTCTGCCTCCAGAACGTAATAATTGATATCAAAGAATTCCACCATTCTGGTGTAATAATGCCCTTCCACGTGACAGATTCCATCGGGATACATCTGCTGAAAAGGAATCGTCTTCTGGGCTGTATCAGGCTTCTTCTTTTTCTGACCCTCTGCCCGGATCTGTCTCTGCAGGAACTTCAGCCGCGCCCATTCCCGGGGAGACAGACCGGCAGTTTTCCTTCCCGCAGAATTACTGACCGGTCTTTTTCCTGCCGCCGGTTTTCCTGCGGTTTGCTTTACTTTCAAGATATTGAATCTCCTTTCTCATTCGCTGACGTTTCTCCATCTGCAGATAAATATTTTCAGACTGATACGGGCGGATTCCCGGGCGCAGATAGCGCTGCCGGATCATCTGATACAACAGTTTCTCTGCCGGAAACCCATCCTTTTCATACATTGCAAGAAAGAAAAACGGCATCATCACCACCACCATCAGCAGGGCTGCAAGATCTGAGCCAATCACCCCTCTGGCAGCGAAGTATACGGGAATACCTGCCAGAGCCGCAGCGCTGAAGCATATGATCTGCCTTCTGGTCAGGCCAAATGCGATCTTATTTTTGATCTGACTTACATCTACCGGTATCTTTTCTATATATGCCATATAAATTATCCTCATTAATAACAGTTCATCACATGAATTCCATCATAAATCCTCGTTTCTACTGCCAATAAGGGCCGTGCAGCATGTTCTGTAATGATTCAGAAGTGCGGCACAGCCCCAATGAAACAGCTGCAATATTCGATTGCATTCTTCTGTCTCTTATCAGTGGGCAGACAGAACCGAACGGGCCAGTGAACTGGTCCGGAATAAACTGAAGCACAGCAGAACCGTATACGCTGCGATCATCCACAGGGCTATGTGCAGATTATCCGCTACCGTAATGCTCGCCACCAGTACCGAATAAACTGCCACACAAACCATAATGAAAAATCCCTGAATGGCTAATGCACACAGTCCCTTAAAGTAATTCTGCGCAATACCGCTCCACTCCCGGTTTCCTGCTGTTGCATAGGGAATCGGCGATACCGAAATCCACAGATAACACTCGATCATTCTGCCATAAAGGATGACCGTGATCAGCAGAGACATGATATCCATACAGAAGGTAATTACCATCGTTTCCAGAGCCAGCTGCAAAAGTTCTCCGATTTCCATGGCATCAATCTGACTGTTGAACAGATCCGTAAGTGCTGTCCCCACATTGATATCTGTATCTCCGCTGATCACTCCTGCGGCAGAAGTCACCAGATGACTGCCTACATCGAAAACCGCCATGGTGATGTCAAATGCTCTTGACAAGATCATGACGGCTAAACATGCTTTGAACACAAAGCGGAAGAACAGGGAAGTATCGAATTCATGCATGTTATTTTTATCGATCACCATGGTAATCAGTTCATAGACCAGAACGAAACTGATAATCATTCCGGCAATTGGCAGGATTACATCTTCCGAAAGATTCCGTACCATGGAAAACACACCTGCATTCCATGTGCTGGGCGTCCTCGCAACCTCATCTGCAATCGTACCAACCTTATCATTTACATCAGTAAACATATTGGTCAGGTTGGCTGTAATCCAGCTGGACAACAAGTCCCTTATGAACTCGGTGATCTTATCAATAATGCCATTCATGAAAGATTAAAAGAGGGAGGGCAGGTTAGGGATTACCGTCTGGGCAATCACAATGATACCTCCTCCTGCCATCAACTGTTTCATCCCCAATTAGGTGTAAAAACTCTGCTCGATGGCGGGCGGCGGCGTACAAAAAATCTATATGGTGTTGTTAAGAGAACCGTCCCGGCGGG
>JALETI010000215.1 GCA_022781515.1 Lachnospiraceae bacterium | reverse complement strand
CATGGAATTCCCCAACCCATGACCAGTCCACTTCAACCACATCGGCAACACATTTGTTGGCGGCAGCTGCAGTAGCCAGTTTTTCACGGATATCATCCCAGCCGACTTCTGAAACTACGACTTCAATACCGGTTTCTTCTGTAAAAGCATCCAGTTGTTCGTCGGATGGGATTGCCCAGTCCGGTGCCATAAATGTGATGGTTTCGCCTTCGGGTTTTGCCGCCGCTGTTGATCCGGATTCGGATTCTTTATTGGATGAACCGGATCCGCTGCACCCTGCGAGTATGGATGTGGCCATTGCCATACTCAACAATACACTGATTAATTTTTTTCGCATAATACTTCCTCCATGAAAATTAAAATTTCATGATACGGGGAATGATCTCCGTGTTCCAGTTTTCCTCTTCCCTGAATCATGATATTTCATCATCAGTACAGTCATTTTACCATAAACAGGAGGGTGTTGGCTAACAAAAATTATCTATATTGCTGTATGATTTATAGAAATAATCATTAATTATCCTTCTATATGGGCTAAAACAAATAATTGACTCCGATGATCAGGAGTCCCAGAACCACAAGAACACATCCGGTCGCCCGGTTCAGTGTTTCCGGTCTGGCTTTATTGGCAAATCTGGCTGCGATCCGTGCCCATAAAAGGGTGGACAGGATACAGAACACGAAGGCTGCCGGATCCGGTGCACCTCCGATGGTAAAATGACTGACAGCACCTGTAAAGGCGGTAAATGCCATGATAAAAACGCTGGTTCCGACAGCTGTCTTCAATTCATAGTTCATGACAGATGTCAGGATAAGGAGCATCATCATACCGCCGCCGGCTCCCACAAAGCCGCAGATAAATCCGATCATCATACCGCAGAGAATGGATTGAATCAGTCTCTTTTTCGGATCGGTCTGTCCCATGGCTTCTTTTGTGGTCATAATCGGTTTGACAATGAATTTGATTCCCAGAAGAAATGTCATAAATACACTGAAATTTCCCATGGTCTGGTTGGGAACCAGACTGGACACATAGCTTCCCACCACGGTGAAAGCCAGTACGCTCATCATCATGGCAATTCCGTTTCGGATGTCCAGATTTTTATTTTTCCCGTAGGTATAAGCACTGACCGCGCTGGCCAGAACATCACTGGCCAATGCGATTCCCACGGCATCATAGGCTTCCATATGTAAAAATGTAATCAGCATGGGGCTGATTACTGCAGCAGCACTCATACCGGCAAATCCGGTTCCCAGACCGGCACCGATACCGGCGGCGAAACAAACCATAAATTTGTAAAATAATTCCATTCTCCATCACTCCCTGTTATTATTTTATTATCCATCATTTTCCACATTCCGGGCCATTCGCTCCACGAATTCCCGCATCGTTTGAAGTTCCTCCGGGGAAAATCCCTGCATCATGGTTTCTGCAAATCGGATCTGTCCCTGTCTGCCCATGGAAACGATTTCATCGGCTTTCGGGCACAAGGTCAGATGTATGGTTCTTCGGTTGTTGTTCTGATGAGAACGCATCAGATACCCCTTTTCTTCCAGGGATTTTACAGATTCCGATACGTGGGATTTGGAAATGCCACGCTTTTCAACCACATCGGTTGCGGTATCAAACTGTGGGTTATTGGCAAGAAACAGAAGGATATCCAGTTCGGTCCGTGACAGATGATAGGATTCACAAACCGGTTCGATGGATTTTCCATAGGCTTTTTCACAGGCGGATTTGTAATTCCATAATTGTTCCAGCATTTTGATTCTCCATTTGTATGAATAGTTTTATTTAAAAAAGTTCTTTTTCGAACTGTTCGATAGTGAACTATTATAAAAAGAAGATGTGATCCTGTCAAGTAATTTTTCGCGGAAAAATGGATGCCTTTTGCTCTGATATCAAATTTGTGTTGACAAAATATAAACGATCGTTTACAATATAGTAAACGATCGTTTATATTTTTGATCGTGAATCATTGAAATAGAATCATTTAAAGAGGATATGGATGAAAACAACAAAAGAACAGATTCTAATCACTGCGCTCAACATGTTTGCCGAGCGTGGTTTTGATGCGGTTTCCACCAGTATGATTGCCGGGGAACTGGGGATTACCAAAGGTGCATTGTACCGGCATTTTCAGAATAAGCAGGAGATTTTTGACAGCATCATTCAAAGGATGTTTGAGCTGGATGGAGAGCGTGCAGAAGCGGGACAGGTTCCGGCAAAAACCTATGAGGAAAGTGCTGAAAGCTACAGTCAGACGGAGTTTCCGGATTTTTGTGAGTTTGTCATCGGTCAGTTTGATTTCTGGACGGAGGATTGGTTTGCCTCTGCTTTCCGGCATATGATCACCATTGAACAGTATAAAAATCCGGAGATGACCCGGTTATATCAGGATGTGCTGGCCAGGGGACCGGTGAAGTATTCGGAAGATCTGCTGCGGGAGCTGATCAAAGGCGGGAAACTGAATG
>JALETI010000200.1 GCA_022781515.1 Lachnospiraceae bacterium | reverse complement strand
TATGGACATTATTTGACAGAACCAGTCTGGGATAAAGAAACCATCATCTACGCAGAACTTGACATGAGTTTGCCTATCTCCTGCAAAATGGAGCATGATGTAGTTGGACATTATGCACGTCCAGATATACTTGAACTGATAATTAACGATAAATAGTGAAGCGATTATGTCCCTCCAATAAGATTCAAAGATTCTGTTAAAGACAGAAAAAAGCGATACCTGGTTGTGAAAACCAGGTATCGCCAATTTTTCTTGTTGCATTCCGAGAGTACCTTCTAATCCAATTCTTCTCCATTGGATGCAATTACCTTTTTATACCAGTAAAATGATTTTTTCTTTATTCTTCGGAAAGAACCTTCTCCCTGATTGTTTCTGTCCACATAAATAAAACCGTATCTCTTTTCCATCTCTCCGGTTCCATTTGAAATCAAATCAATGCATCCCCAACTGGTATATCCCCAGAGTTCTACACCATCTTCCTCTACTGCTTTTTTCATCTCTTTAATATGATTTCTCAGGTAATCAATTCGATAATCATCCTGAATATATCCATTTTCATCCGGGATATCAATTGCACCAAATCCATTCTCTACAATAAACAGAGGTTTTTGATAACGATCATATAACAGATTCAATGTAATTCGTAATCCAAGAGGGTCAATCGGCCAGCCCCAATCACTGGTTTTCAGATATGGATTAACCAGTGTAGGAAATACATTGCCTTCTGTCGTGTCCTTTCTGTTTGGATTTGCACTGCTCACCCGGGAGTTATAATAGGAAAAACTTACGAAATCAACGGTATTATTTTGCAGCAGTTCTTTGTCTCCTTTTGTAAAGGGGATACAAATTCCTTCTCTTTCATACTTTTTCAGCAAGTAGGATGGATAACATCCCCTGACCTGAACATCAATAAGAGCATAGCCATCTCTGTCATCGCAGATTGCCTGCCAGTAATCCTCCGGACTGCATGTTTCAGGGTAATAAGGCCCCGCTGCAAGCATACATCCAATTTTATTATCCGGATTGATATCATGTCCGATTCTGGTAACCAATGCACTTGCTATCAGTTCATGGTGGGCCACATCTGCAATTACCTGTTTTTCATTTTCCCCCGCTTCAAAACATATACCGGCTGCACAGAAAGGCAAATGATACACCATATTGATTTCATTGAATGTAAGCCAATATTTTACCATATGTTTATATCTTGTAAACAGGGTTCTTGCCAGCTTTTCATAGAATGAAATCATTTTCCGGTTTCTCCAGCCCCCATATTTTTCCACAAGTCCAATGGGACAATCAAAATGTGAGATTGTAACCAGAGGCTCTATACCATATTTGTGACATTCCCGAAAAACATTTTCATAAAATAAAAGTCCTTCTTCGTTTGGTTGTTCCTCATCTCCATTCGGAAAAATTCTTGTCCAGCTGATTGACATACGAAATACGTTAAATCCCATTTCTGCAAAAAGAGAAATGTCCTCTTTGTAATGATGATAAAAATCAATCGCATTTTGTGCCGGATAGAAATGCTCGTCATCGAACTGAAACATTTTCTTTTTTCCGGAAGCAATTGCAAAACGATCTTTTCCGGTTGGAAGCAGATCAATATTGGCAAGTCCTCTTCCTCCTTCTGCGTAACCTCCTTCACATTGATTTGCTGCTGTTGCACCACCCCAGAAAAAATGCTCTGATAAACCCATATGAAACCTCCTTTTTTTGATTTTGATGGGATTATCATAGCATTAATCCATTCCACATATATGAAAGTTTCCATTTTAGAAACTTTTGTTTTCTTTTATTTTCGGATTTCCTTGCTGTGCGGACATTTCTTTGACGCCGGCAATTATAATATCTATTACAAACCTCATTGCAAATTCATTTAAATCTGACTTTGTTGTCGAAACAACATACTTTTTTTTCGGAAATGAAAGTTCCCGATTACAGGTAATAACCCATGTTTCATTTGTCATATTTAAAATTTTCCTGATAACACTTTTATTGAATTCAAAACTCCTTCCGTTAATACTGATAATCAAAATCATAACATCTTCATGATAATAAAAATTCCTTGAAAAATCAGTATTATTAATTGATATGGGAATTCCCAGATTTCCTAATTCTATCTGTAGTATCTGACATATTGCCCGGGCCTCCCCCTGGGCAAAAAGGCAAATTCCTCTGCTATTGAAAATATTTGTTATCAGCTGATTTAAAGTCTCGTAATCCATATTCAAAACCAGCGACTGCATCATCTCAATATATTGAAAAGTGAATCTCTTAACATTTTTTTTAAGATCATACTCAGAAATAAAATACTCAGGCTTTTGTATCTGAGCTTCCAGATAATCGATACAAGCGTCCTTAAAATCCGGATAACTTTCATAACCCAGTTTCTTCACAAATTTGGAAATCTGTCCTTTTGATACAAAACAGGATTTTGCAACTTCTCCTATCGAAAGAGCGGGGATTTTTTTCATATTCTTTTTTATATAATCACTGATAATGTAGGATGAATCATTGCAGTCATACGAATTAAGTATGTCATTTAATTTACTATCAATCATAAAAATCTTCCCTCTTCGTTGGTTTTTTCTCTCCTGGCGGTTTCATCGCTCTTCCTATTCCTTTTCTTTGATATTTCCCTTCATTCACTTTTGTTAACCGTTTCGTTGGTTATCTCTGTTTGAATTGGAACACAACTCAGAAAATCCAATACAGAAGCACACCAGCCAGGCCTGATCCTGCCATGACCCACAAAGGGCTGCATTTCCATTTTCGCAATACGAAAAAGGCAATAAGAAAAATTACCGCCGCAATCCCGTCAAAAGACTGCAGATTTTCCGGCAATGCCCGTTGACCATAAATTGCCAGAATCAGCAGAGAAATGCCGGCCGAGGCAATCATGGCAATCACGGCCGGCCGTAAACCTGCCAGAATCCCCTGTACGATATTCATCCCCCGGAAACGGTAGTAAAGATAAGCAAGTGTCATTACGATCACACAGGATGGAAAGACACAACCTGTGGTGGCGACAATTGCTCCGGGTAAGCCAGCCACCTGAATCCCCACAAAGGTGGCAGAATTAATGGCTATGGGACCGGGAGTCATTTCTGCAATGGTCATAATATCCGCAAATTGAGTCATGGTCAGCCAGGGGTGAATGTCCACCACCTGATTCTGAATCAGCGGCATGGCTGCATATCCGCCGCCGATGCTGAACAGTCCGACCTGAATAAAACTCCAGAATAACTGCAGATAAATCATATTCCCTTTGCCTCCTTCAAGATCTTTTCCTGCCGCCATGTTTCCAGGGCTCCGATCACACCACATATCAAAATGATAACAATGATATTTACATTGAAAAACCGAACCGCTACGAAAGAACCCAGAAGCACCAGCAGCGGAACAATTTTCTTCTGCTGAACGATGGTTTTTGCCATATTGATGACCACATCCAAAATCACAGCTGCCACACCACAGAGCATCCCGGCCATGGCCATGTTCACAATGGGATTATCCCGAAATGCTTTATAAAACATGGAAATTACAGAAATAATGACCAGTGGCGGCAAAACCGTTCCGAACACTGTCAGCAATGCACCGGGTATACCTGCCACATGGTAACCCACTATAATGGAAGCGTTTACCGCAATCGCCCCAGGCGAAGATTGGGCAATGGCGGTCAGATCCATCATTTCCTCTTCTTCAATCCACCCCAGTTCTTCCACAAAACGCTTGCGCATTAACGGAATAATGACAAAACCACCACCAAAGGTGCAGGCACTGAGCTTGAAGGTAGAAAAGAAAAGCTGCCTGTATTTTGAAATATCTGTATTTTTCAAAGTATCACGACCTCTCACGATTTTTTCTTCATTATAACTCTTGTTTCTTATAATGAAAATAGAAAATCCCTGTCATATGGCTGCTGTCCGGAACTTTTCCATTAGATAAACCGCCCCTTCATGAGATAGATTCCTAATACAGCATTGAATACAACCGCCGAAAAAGTGCTGAATCTTTCGAACAGTCCAAACACTGCTTTCGGCAGCAAAGATGTACCAATGGGACCGATTATCATAGCTGCAAGACAGATAATTGCCCATATACTCAGCGATTTTATCTGTTCTTCTTTCGCCCCGATTGCAATCAGCACCAGAGATGCCAGGGAAAATACTACAACCAGTACGGTAACAACAAGATGCATTACATTCTGCGGATTTGATGCCGGTAGGTTACTTACCCATGGAAAAAGATTATATCCCACATTGCATACCCATTCCATGGCGGTAAAAAAATAGACACCTGCCTTTAATAATTTTGATTGGCAGGCGACGACACTTATACAAACCGCCATTATGGAAACCAATCCACATGGTCCGAATAATGCATTCAATCGTCCGGCAAGTTCTTCGGATGGTGCTCCTTTCGCACACAAATCACTTACTGCCATACTCATCCAGTCATATCCCGGATACGCAAGCGGGGAAAATAACACCATTGCCGTATAGGACAACAAACTTATCACTCCGAATATTCCCAGTCTTCTCAGTCTTATTTCTATCAAACTTTTCACACCTCCTGAATTAGCATTCTTTTTACCTGTTCATGCTCTTGTCTGCCGAATATACCCTGCAGAATTCATCAATATATTGCTCCAGAATTCCCTGCGAATAATCACTGCCCGCCATACTGTCATCCATCCTGAAATCCAGGATTGCATGAACCCCCATGGCAAATGATACCGCTGCTGCATCGATGTTTTCAAAGTATGCAACCTTCTTGGCCATAATTGCATAGAAAAGCTGCTTTGTTGCCCGGATCATGGTATTGGTCTCAGCAACCATAATTTCAGCCGCATTTGAATTCAATGTCTTCTCCGATATAATTACCTTGTAGAACATCGCCATCTGCGGATCGTGGTTCATCCTGTCATAGGACAACACTGTTTCCATCAAAATTTCTTTTAAATCCTTCCCTTCAACAAAACTTCCGTAATCAAAATGACCAATTTCCCTGTTTTGATTTGCCTGTTTTCGCAGAAATAAATACATTTCGGAAATAATCTGTTCCTTTGAAGAAAAATGGCTATACAAAGATGATTTTTTTATACCGGCTTTCTCCGCAATCTGTGACATGGAGATACTCCGAAGTCCATTCGCGCAGGCAAGTTCCAGCGCAGCCATTATTATTTTTTCTTTATTCATATAACCACACCTTTCGGTAGTTATTATACGATCGAACGGTCGTATCTGTCAATTTTTTCTTTTCCTTAATTTTTTTGCAATAGCGACAAGGCTTTTATCGCAGAGAATGCCGTTACAGCAGAAAAAGCACCTGTCATTTCTGACAGGTGCTAACAATGTTTTTATTTTGATATACTATCACCATAATGATAGTATATCAGCTCTATTTTTTCAATCTTCGGTAGCATTACCTTGAACAGAAGTATCGGTTATCCTGTATACAGCCATTACCAATAATCCGATTAACACAAACGTATCAAGAAACAATACGACTGTCACATTTTCTGCGATTCCAATAACATAGAGAATAATGAATAATTCTACTGAAAAAGCGATGAAACATAAATAGTTTGTAATGTAATCCGAAATCGAATCGCTGTCAATCATGTTTATCCTGATCCATCTCCAGATAAAAGGACGCAATAAAAACCGGATAACCATACAGGCAAAGGGGAAGGCAAAAATAAACTTTTTATCCACGAAAGAACTGACTGCACCGCCGCTCCACTGAACAGGAATTTCAGCTGGCAGATGGCTGAATGAACAGACCGCCGTTAATAAACAGATGACGGTCAGTACTCCCCATGTAAAATTTCCTCCCCACATATAGAAAAAGCTTACAGAATCCAGGCTGATCATGTTTTTATTCTGGCTGCAATAGTCTTTTACATCCGTAACAAACCGTTCGATCTCCAGATTTTCATAATCAATTTTTTCCCCGGAGGATAACATTTTTTCACACATTGTTTTCGCATTTTCCAGCTCAGATAATTCTTCCTCCAGATGCTGTCTTTGCTTTTTCACCACATCGTATAACGCAGCTTCCTTATTGGAAAGCCTGCGTATATCTTCCACCGATATGCCCAATGTTCTAAGGTATACAATCTTCTGAATGATCTTAATATCTTCTTCTGAATATTCACGATATCCATTGTTTTTATTTCGTTCCGGGCTTATCAGCTTTTCCTTTTCATAAAATCGAATGTTAGACCGTGACAAACCGGTTATGCGCTCAGCTTCTTTTATTGTCAATTCTCAAAGCACCTCCCAATACTTATTGTTTCATACAACACCTCTTCTTCCATTGGCAAAGCTTTTTACATTGGCAAAGCTCTTTACATTGGCGAAAGAAGTCCGGACAGCAGGTGTCGATTTGAATAAATATAACTCCAGCTGCCGCCACTCTGCAGGTATCGCTTGCAGATACCTGCAGGTTGTATATAGATATAAAGTATCAACAAGGTTTACAGTCAATGATTTTTTCGTTTTTTCTCATTAATCCCAGAGCGGTTTCCATGAATAACTGTCTTCGCTGACTTCCAGATCCTCTGCCAGCGTCAGATTTCGGATATCTTCCTTATACTTCATGTTCAGTACCACACTATAATCGACATACTTTGAAAGCTTGCTTTTATCAAATACTGCTGTACAGATCCCGTTTTCGTACTGTGAAACCACAGTCTGCCCCGGAATGCTATTGTCATGGTTATACTGGTCATACAATGTTACTGTATAGATAATCTCCGGGTTTCCAATACTCGGTACAAAAGAACAGATCAGTTCCTGATTGTTTCCGTTGAAACGAACA
>JALETI010000196.1 GCA_022781515.1 Lachnospiraceae bacterium | reverse complement strand
CAGATTGATATTCTGCAGAAAAAACTGGATGAGATGCATCCGCAGTCCGCAGCAGAGGAATCCGATATTGAGAAACTGGAAAAGGGAATCAATGAAGCCGGTATGAATGAGACGGCTGAAAAGGAAGCCAGAAAAGCTCTGAAACGCATGATACAGGATGGAGAGCACGGTCATGAGTATGGAATGCTTTATGATTATCTGACTTTTGTTCTGGGATTGTCCTGGAAGAAGGAGCCTTATAAACCCATTGATCTGAAACGTGCGGCAGAAATTCTGGATGAAGATCATTTCGGCATTCAGAAAACCAAGAAACGTATTCTGCAGCAGCTGGCGGTGATGGCACTGAATCAGAAACAGTCCGGTTCCATTCTATTGTTTGTGGGACCGCCCGGAACCGGCAAGACCAGTATCGGCCAGAGCATTGCAAAGGCCTGCGGCAGAGAGTATGTTCGTATCAGTCTCGGCGGTGTGAAGGATGAGGCGGAAATCAGAGGACACCGCAGAACGTATGTGGGTGCGATGCCGGGACGTATCATGAGCGGCATCAGCCGCAGCGGTGTGTCCAATCCGGTGGTTGTACTGGATGAAGTGGATAAACTGGATAAGGGATACAATGGGGATCCGTCCAGCGCATTGCTGGAGGTACTGGATCCGGAACAGAATTTTGCCTTTACCGATCATTATATGAATGTTCCTTATGATCTGTCAGATGTCCTGTTTATCTGCACGGCCAATTCTCTGGATACGATTCCGGAGCCGTTACTGAACCGTATGGAAGTGGTTCCTTTCCAGGGCTATACGGAATCAGAAAAAGTACAGATTGCGAAGAAGCATCTGATACCGAAGGCCATGGAGCAGATTGGTATTCAGCCGGAACAGTTAAAGATTACCGTTCCTGCCATTCATGCAATCATATCCGATTATACAATGGAGGCAGGTGTCCGGGGGCTGAAGAAACAGATTGCTTCCATCTGCAGAACTGCAGCCGTGAAAATTGTAAATGGCGAACAGAAGGGGAAGGCAATTACGGTTTCTCCCGGCCGGTTAAAGAGTTTTCTGGATGGAAAACCCATGCATCATGATCGGATTCAGGAGGAAAGTCAGCCGGGGGTGGTAACAGGTCTCGCCTGGACACAGGCTGGCGGCGATATTCTGTTCATTGAAACCATGCTGACGGAAGGGACAGAGAAGACGGTAATTACAGGACAGCTGGGGGATGTGATGATAGAATCTGCAAAGATTGCCCAGACACTGGTAAAGAGTATCTTCCCGGAGCAGATGAAAGAACTGGAAAAGAAAGAATTACATATTCATGTTCCTGCCGGTGCGGTTCCGAAGGATGGTCCTTCCGCCGGTATTACGCTGACCACGGCACTGGCCTCTCTGGTTACCGGAAAAGTGGTGGATCCGGAAATTGCCATGACCGGTGAAGTCTCTCTTCGGGGAGTTGTAATGCCCATCGGAGGACTTCCTGAAAAACTGATGGCAGCTGTGAGAGCCGGTGTGAAGACGGTACTGATTCCCAGAGAAAATCTGGAAGATCTGGAGGATGTTGCAGAAGAAGTGAAGCGGGAACTGCATATTATTCCCGTTCATCATGTGACGGAAGTATTAAAGATTACCGGAATTATGGGATAAAAAAAAGGACTGCACACTAATAAAATTTGTGTGACAGTCCTTCTTTTGTATTCTTTATCGTTCACCCATAACGCTCATATAAGCGGGACGGATAATTTTGTTGGTACAGATCAGCTCTTCAATTCGATGGGCGCTCCATCCGACGATTCTGGCAACTGCAAAGATGGCAGTGTACAGTTCCTGGGGAATTCCCAGCATTTCATAGACAAAACCGCTGTAAAAATCGATATTGGGGCTGACTCCTTTGAAGATCTTTCTCTTTTCCGCAATCAGGCGGGGAGCAATTTCCTCAATGTTCTGGTATAACATCATGTCTTCCTGACGGTTTTTCTCCTGCGCCAGTTTTTCCACATAGCATTTAAATACCCGCTCTCTGGGATCGGACAGCGAATAAATGGCATGTCCCATACCGTAGATCAGACCCTTTTGATCAAAAGCTTCTTTATCGAGAATTTTGCTGAGATACTGTTCGATTTCGTCTTTGTCACTGTAATCATGGATATGGTTTCGGATGTCTTCCATCATTTCCATTACTTTCATATTGGCCCCGCCATGTTTCGGACCTTTTAAGGAGGACATGGCAGCAGCAATGGTGGAATAAGTGTCAGATCCGGATGAGGTGACAACGCGTGTGGTAAATGTGGAATTATTGCCGCCGCCGTGTTCCATATGCAGAATCAGTGCGGTATCCAGCACTTTGGCTTCTGTTGCCGTATACTGCTTATCCGGACGCAGAAGCATCAGCAGGTTTTCTGCCGTAGAAAGGGTGGGATCCGGATGATGGATATACATGCTTTCCTGTTTTTCGTAATGATTGTAGGCATTGTATCCATAAACTGCCAGCAGCGGAAATTCGCTGATCAGGCGGATACTTTGCTGCAGTACATTGGGAATGCTGATATCCTTGGCGTTTTCATCATAGGAAGAGAGGGTAAGGATGCTTCGGGTCATGGAATTCATAATGTCCTCTGAAGGTGCTTTCATGATCACATCCCTGGTGAAATTCGTGGGCAGTGTACGGCATTCACCGATCAGACGGGAAAATTCCTGCTGTTCTTCGGGAGTCGGAAGTTCACCCATCAGAAGAAGATAGGCGATTTTTTCAAATCCCAGTTCATTATCCCCCAGATCGTTGATCAGATCTTCCACACGGTATCCACGGTACCAGAGCTTTCCATCGGCAGGTACCTTCGCACCATTGATAATCTGAGAAGAAGTGATTTTGGAAATATTGGTCAGACCGGTGAGGACACCGTTGCCATTTTCATCGCGTAAACCGAGATTTACACCGTATTCATCATAGAGCCTTGAGGCGATGCTGTCATTTTTCAGGCAAATGTCCTGTGCCCGTTCTGTAAAATTATTCAATTTCTGTAAAATCATCATCTTCCTCCTCCTCCCATTCTTCAATTTCACTGCTCATAATGGTTTCCAGCTGTTTCATCAGATTGAGAAGCTGAACAAGATTTTCCGTTCCGAATTTGCGGATTACTTTTCCATAATATACCTGAATCAAATCCTGCTGTTTTTTCAGGAGTTCAATGCCTTCTTCTGTGATGGTAACATAAGTGCCTTCGCTTCCATCTCCATCGTGAAGCCACTGTACCAGTCCACGTTCCTTCAGACCGCCGACAATTTTGGATGTCTTACGGATGGACAGCTGCATTCGTTCCGACAGGTCCTTCAGATACGTTTTTCCGGCATAGATATTCTGCTGACCGGAGGTTTCGTTGATGATGTATAATGCAATGTAATCCGGGGCAGTTAACAGATGACTGACCTGCAGTTTATCAAATAAATATCTTCGAATTGT
>JALETI010000148.1 GCA_022781515.1 Lachnospiraceae bacterium | reverse complement strand
AATAATTGAAAATACTAAACCCCCAGCTATGCTGGGGCGAATAGTGTAAGCAGAGGCGTTGTATGGTGTAAATAAAAAGCCTCCTATGATAAAATAGTAAAGGTGTCTCAAGCCAATACTAAATAGAATAGGAGGCGGTCCAACGTGGACAGTAGTAGTTTATCACATAGTGTGTCCTGAATGCCATACTTTTTTTTTTAAAGAATGGCAATGCTCTTTTTGAGATGGAGGTAGGGCCCTCCGTGGTCGTCATGCAGGTGGAGATTACAAAACACCTATAGGTGCTGTGTTCAAAAGGCATGGTATTGAGCGTATAGGAAAAGGCAAAATATATTTGTCAGTTAAGTTTTGCAAAGCTGAACGAAAGTGAAGAACTGATGAAGCATCGTTAAGACTTCTAAATATAGTCAAAACCAGGGTATTGTGTGGATTCTGGGATAAATATATCGGATACCTGTTTACTGGATATATGGCTATCGGTGTTGAGGTTACAGGAGTGCGAAACAGGCTCGAAGAGGGAACAGGAGAATCCTGTCTTACAATGATAAATGAAAAATACAAGCTAACATATTTGCGAGTATGAAAGTAAGGATGTGTAAGACAGGTGCGGAAGAATTCGTAGTAGTGAAGAAGCTGATGTAATGTCAGTGGAGCGAAGGGATTCTGTTATCGTAACAACTTTCAACATACAACCAGAAATGGGAGGATATCGTGAAAGAAGGGAAATCATTTCAGATTTCACAGACGGAAGTATTAAATGCTTATAAAGCGGTGAGGTCTAACAAAGGAGCCGGTGGAATAGACGGAGTGGAATTCGATGAGTTTGATAAAAACTGGAAACGACGTCTATACGTACTATGGAATAGGATGTCCTCCGGTTCTTATTTTCCAAAACCCGTCAGAGGTGTTGAAATACCAAAGAAGAATGGGAAAACCCGCCTATTGGGGATTCCTACCATAGAAGATAGAGTGGCACAGATGGTGCTAAGAAACAGATTAGAACCACACGTTGAGCCGTACTTCTATGCTGATTCATATGGATACAGACCAAATAAATCAGCGATTGATGCAATCAGGACGGCAAGGGAAAGATGCTTCAAAATGAAATGGACTATTGAGTTTGATATTGTTGGATTGTTTGATAATATCAGGCATGATTATCTCATGAGTTTCGTAAAATATCATCTGAACGAGAGATGGGTGAACTTATATATCGAAAGATGTTTAAAAGCACCTATTAAAATGCCGGACGGAACCATTGTCGAACGTACAAAAGGTACACCACAAGGCGGTGTAATAAGTCCGCTGCTATCGGGGTTATATATGCATTATGCATTCGATAGGTGGATAACAAGGGAATTTCCTATGTGTAAATGGGAAAGATATGCAGATGATGGTCTTATTCACTGTGTATCCAGAAAACAAGCTGAATATGTGCTTGATAAGCTTCGAAAGAGAATGGAGTTATGTGGGCTGGAAATTCATCCTGATAAGAGTAAAATTGTATATAACCAGTGCAATAATGAAATTATCTATGGTGAAAATACAAATTTCACTTTCCTTGGCTACACTTTTCGTCCCAGACTTTTGAAAAGCAGAACAGGTAAATACTTTATGGGATTTTCACCTGCTGTTAGTAATGATGCTGCAAAGTCATTCCGAAAGAAAATAAAAGAAGTCTTTAGAAGGAACAAGACGACAAATATCATGTTACTAGCGAAAGAACTGAATCCTATAATCAGAGGATGGTATAACTACTTTGGAGTTTTCTGTCCAAGTGAAGCTTTTAGAAAAGGGATCAATTATGTGAATCTGATACTTGTAAGATGGTTAAAACGTACAAGAAAGAAAGTAAAACGTGCTTACAAGAAAGCGCAGCATCTTTTGTTCAATATTGCGATGACAAATCGAGAGATGTTTTACCATTGGAAAGTAGGTTATTTACCAGTGAAATGATAACAAGAGCCGTATGATGCGAAAGTATCACGTACGGTTCCGTGAGAGGTTTGGGGTGAAACTCCCCTTATCTACTCGACCACGATATAAATGCCAGTACCATATAGTTTTTATTCCCAAATACAGGAAGAGAATCTTATATGGAAAAATAAAAGCAGACGTAAGAGATATTATCAAACGTCTCTGCGATTATAGGAAAATAGAGATTGTCGAGGGTGCAGTTTGCGCCGATCATGTACATCTTTGCCTGAGCATACCCCCAAGCGAAAAGGTATGTGATGTAGTAGCCTATATAAAAGGGAAAAGTGCTTTAATGATACATGATAGATATCCGGAAACAGTAAATGGATGGTCGAAATCATTCTGGGCAAGAGGCTATTACGTAGCGACTGTGGGTAATATCACGGAAGAAGCAGTGAAGAAATACATACAGGAACAGAAGGAAGAGTCGAAGAGAGAAGATACCCGATAGGACCTCTTTTAGAGGTTTGATGGCATAACTGCTTGAGACACCGCCTTCTAGGCGCGCAAGTATGTGCCCTTATAGGGCAAAAATCAAACCACCAGCAGAGCTGGTGGTAATGAATT
>JALETI010000150.1 GCA_022781515.1 Lachnospiraceae bacterium | reverse complement strand
CTGCTTTCCGGCATATGATCACCATTGAACAGTATAAAAATCCGGAGATGACCCGGTTATATCAGGATGTGCTGGCCAGGGGACCGGTGAAGTATTCGGAAGATCTGCTGCGGGAGCTGATCAAAGGCGGGAAACTGAATGATATAGCAGCCGGAAAGGGACCGGAATATCTGGCCATGGAATTGTTTGCTCCTTTGCAGCTGACGATTCAGCTGGCAGACGGCGGTGAAGACCGGGATGTTTTGAAAAAGCGTTTGCGGGAGATCACAATGGATTTTGAAAAACGTTATCAGACGGATCAGATGTAGATTTGTATCTGTATTCAGGAAAAGTGAAAAACGAGGGAGAAAGCCACGATTATCGAAAACGAAATGGAGAAAAACAATGAATCATAACAATATTATTATTCGACTGGAGAAGAATATCGTGAAGTAGAAAATCTGGTCAGAGAAAGCTTCTGGAATGTGTATCGTCCGGGCTGTCTGGAACATTATGTACTGAATCAGCTGCGTGATGATGAAGCGTTTGTACCGGAGCTTGATTTTGTAATGGAACTGGACGGTAAACTGATTGGCCAGAACATGTTCATGCGTGCAGTGATTCATGCAGATGATGGAAGAGAAATTCCGATTATGACCATGGGTCCCATCTGCATTGCCCCGGAGTTCAAACGAAAAGGGTATGGAAAGATTTTGCTGGATTATTCACTGGAGAGGGCGAAAGAAATGGGCTGCGGTGCAGTCTGTTTTGAAGGAAACATTGATTTCTACGGAAAGAGCGGATTTACCACGGCAGGTACCTATGGGATTCGTTATCACGGACTGCCGGAGGGGGAAGATGCGTCTTTCTTTTTGTGCAAAGAATTGAAAGAAGGATATCTGCAGGGAATATCAGGGGAATATGCCACACCCCGGGGATATTTTGTGGATGAAGAAGCTGCAGAGAAGTTTGATCAGGCATTTCCACATAAGGAAAAGCAAAAACTTCCGGGACAGCTTTTCTAAAATAAATTGTCAAATTCTGTTTCATACGTTATACTTTATCCGTATCAGCAACGGCAAAGGCGTCGGGGATTTACCTGAGGTCTTTGCCGCTTTTTGCTTTGCAGAAATCATGGATGCAGATTCCTGTCAGACAAAATGATGGTGGAGGATACAGAGAATATCGGAATGAATATGGGAGGTGCCTGAATGATTACATGCAGGGATGTATATAATTTGCAGCTGGATGGTGTTGAGTTATTGACGGGAGAAACCGGACTGGATCGAATGGTATCCTGGACCTATATGGTTCAGACCAGACCCTTCAGTGATCACATGAATCCGGGAAATTTTGCTTTGATTGTGGTGGATTATGTTCGTTTTACCATGGAATCCGTATTCGATGTGATGACAGAACTGAATGATCTGAGTATTTCCGGTCTGGCGGTTTCCATAGAAAATGACAGGGAGTGTATTCCGAAGAAGCTGATTGCCCATGCTTTGGAGCTTCAGCTGCCTTTGTTTTTTGTCAGGTGGGAAGGAGCTTCCTTTGTGGATATTGCACAAAGTGTGGGCAAGCTGATCCTGGAAAATGAGGTGAGGAATAAAAGGACGGGGGATTATCTGTATAATCTGCTGTTCGGTTATGAAGTGAATGCAAAATACGTTGAAAAAATCTCTGCACAGTTCGGACTGGATTTTTCGAAGCCCTATCGGGTTGGGATTATTGTAATCGACAGAAAGTATGGCGTCAATCTGGAGCAGAATGAGCACACCTATGAGTACTATACGGATTGTCTGAACAGAGAAGTCATTCATGTGAAGAAAAAGCCAATGTATATGCGGTTTCTGAATAAGTTTGTTCTATTGTTTGAAGCAACGGAAACAAAGGAAACGGAGCATGAGCTGGAGGCAGTATTGACGGAACTGGACAACAGACCGCAGTTCCGGAACCTGATTCGCGGGACCTGCATATTGGGAAATACCTATACTAACCCCAGTGATTTCGGAAAAAGCTATCAGGAAGCGAAAAGTCTGATTCCAAAGAAAGACATTCTGCCGAATCCCCGGCACAAAAAGGTATTGAGCGCAAGTTCCATGGGAATCTACAAGTTTATGTTTAACAGCGGAAACCAGCAGGAAATCCTGGACTATTGCAATGATCGTCTGCGAAAACTGGAAGAATATGATCATGCCAATGGGACTTATCTGCAGGAAACGCTGGTTGCCTATTACATGAATCGGTTTAACATCGGAAAAACGGCGGATGAGTTATTTGTACATCGAAATTCCCTGCAGTACCGATTAAAAAAAATAGAGGAAATTCTGGATTATTCCCTGGATGATTCCATGGAATATCTGGATCTGGTCAATTGCATCTTAATCAAAAAACTGATGTTCTTATAGAAATGCACAGGCTTTCCGGTAGAAATGAACGGACTTTCCGGCCATTCATTTTCACCGGGACTGTGCAAAATAAACAGAATGACTGTGTAGCATACACATTGTAATCGTGCGTAAATTCGTTTATCATCTGAACATCAGCAAAGGCGCTGGAGAGAAATCTTCAGCGCCTTTTGTGATTTGCTGTATGAAAACAATGGAACAGCAGTTCCGCATCAGGGAGGAAATAATATGAAGATGAAAAAAGTTTTGGCAATGATGCTGGCAGGTGTAATGACCGTTTCTGCTTTATCAGGATGTAGTTCTTCCAATACATCCGGGAAAGAAGATACTTCCTCAGAAGCAGCAGGAGATTCTGCAAAAGTACTGCGTGTGGGCATGGAATGTTCATATGCACCATTCAACTGGACACAGGATACCGATACCACACCGGATGGAAGCAAAGCCGTTCCGATTTATGGATCTGATTATTACGCATACGGCTATGATGTGGCAGTGGCCCAGAAGCTGGCAGATGAAATGGGTATGGAACTGGAAATTCACAAGGTTGAGTGGTCATCCATTGGTATTTCACTGGATGCAGGCGATTACGATGCAATCATTGCAGGTATGGGCCGTACCGCAGAAAGAGAAGTATCCTATGCATTTACCGATCCCTATTACTACAGAGATAACTGCATTGTTGTAAAAAAAGGAAGTGCATATGAAAATGTAAAGAAACTGTCCGAACTGGCCGGTACAGGATGCAAGGTGACCACACAGCTTGGTACAGGATGGGTACCCCTTCTGGATCAGATTGAAGGTGCAGAGTTATCCGGTAATTATGAAACAACATCTGAATGTTTCATGGCCATTTCCAATGGTGTTGCCGATGTTTGTGTAGTGGATCTTCCCACAGCCGAATCTGCGGCACTGACCAATAAGGATCTTGTTATTATTACTTTCGATGAAAATGATACCTTTGTGGGTGATGATGAAATGGTAAATGTCTGCATCGCAACCAGAAAGGATGATACGGAATTAAGAGATCGTATTCAGGAAGCCATGAATGCCATTGGATGGAATGATAAGGATATAATGGATACATTGATGGATCAGGTTATTTCTCAGCAGCCGGCAGCAAACTAATTGGGTTAAGAAAAATCCGGTGTAAGTCAGTATCAGCCATGTTATATGTTGCATATAATCCGGCTGATACTGATACATCGAATAATAATGAACCAGTCATATCAAATTATACTGCGTGATATAGCCGGATTCTTATTATTCGATGTACTAAGGAAAGTGAGGATGATATATGAATTTTCAGACACCAAACAATACATTGGAATGGATGGTATTTCTGGCCAGAAAGTATTCGAACATGTTCATTGACGGAACCTGGCTTACGCTGTATATCGCAGTAATCGGTACGATCCTTGGTTTTCTTCTGGGATATCTGATCGGTATTATTGAAGATATAAGAATCAATCCTGGGGATGGAGTGGTAAGAACCGTTTTCATAAAACTTGTAAAAGGTATATTCGGCGCATATGTTGAGGTATTTCGTGATACACCAATGATTGTTCAGGCCATGATTGTTTATTATGGTATCCGACAGTTCGGACCAGAGATTACACCGGTTGCAGCGGGTATTCTGGTAACGGTATTAAATACCGGAGCCTATATGGCAGAAACCGTAAGAGCCGGTATCGGTTCCATCGATCAGGGTCAGCGGGAAGGTGCCTGGGCCATGGGCATGTCTCCGTTTAAAACCATGCTGTACGTGGTTCTTCCTCAGGCATTTAAAAATATCATTCCGGAAATGGCGAACCTGTTTCTGACAAATCTGAAGATGACTTCGGTATTAAATGTAATCGCTGTACAGGAGCTGTTTATGGCAGCCAAAACAGTAGGTGGTAATTATTATAAGTATTTCGAATCATACCTTGTAATTGCAGTTATCTATTTTGTTCTCTGTTTCCTGTTTAATAAGGTATTTATTCTGCTGGAAAAGAAGATGCAGGGAAAAACAGATTATGCACTGGCAGTGGAATATATGGATAACTTATAGGAGGAAATACGGAATATGAGTGATGTAATTATTTCAATCAGGGATCTGAGCAAATCCTTTGGAGATCATGAGGTTCTGAAAAAAATAGATATTGATGTGTGTGCAGGAGAAATTATCTGTATTGTCGGTTCCTCCGGCTCCGGAAAGTCAACGCTTCTGCGCTGTATCAATAAACTGGAGCGGCAGACCTCCGGAAAAATACTGTATCACGATCAGGAAGTGCGGGATAAACAGAAGGAGATCAATCAGTATCGCTCCAAAGTGGGAATGGTATTTCAGTCCTTTAATCTGTTTAACAATATGACGGTTCTGGAAAACTGTATGCTCTGTACCAGAAAAGTCCTTCATCTTTCCAAAGAGGAGGCATTCAGCCGGGCCATCTCCCATTTGCGGGAGGTTGGAATGGCTCCCTATATTAATGCAAAGCCGGCACAGTTATCCGGCGGACAGAAGCAAAGAGTAGCCATTGCCAGATCTCTGTGCATGAATCCGGAAGTGCTGCTGTTTGATGAACCCACATCTGCACTGGATCCGGAAATGGTGGGCGAGGTTCTGAATGTAATGAAAGAACTGGCAACCACAGGGCTCACCATGATTATTGTTACACATGAGATGGCCTTTGCCCGTGATGTTTCCACCAGAACCATTTTCATGGACAATGGATATGTGGCAGAGGATGATAAACCGTCCGAATTGTTTACCAACCCGAAAAATCCGAGAACCAGGGAGTTCTTAAAGCGATATCTTGCAGGTTAAAGGAGACCTTAATATGGAAAAATTTGTGGTTACATTTGCCAGAGGTTTTGGCACCGGCGGAAAAGTGATTGCATCCCAGCTGGCAAAGGAGCTTGGAATTCACTGTTATGAAAACCGTATTCTGACACTGGCAAGTCAGATGAGCGGGCTGGATGAAAATGTTTTTAAGGAAGTAAATGAAAAGATACGGGAAACAAACAGCATTTCCAGTTTCCTTCGGGGATTGCCCAGGTCAAGGGGATACATAGCCAGAAATGAAAAATTTGTTTCCGATGATAAGCTGTTTGAATATCAGAGTGAAATCATCCGGAATCTGGCAGAAAAAGAGTCCTGTGTGATTGTAGGAAAATGTGCCGATTATGTTCTGAGAGACTGGCCCAATGTGGTCAGCATCTACATTGAAGCTCCACGTGACTTCTGTGTGCAGAGAACCATGGAAAATATGGGTGTTTCAGAAGAAGTGGCCAATGCGACCATTGAACGGACCGATAAGTACCGGGCAGATTATTATGAATACTATACCCATGGAAATTACTGGACCAATCCGGTAAATTATGATATGACCCTGAACAGTCAGCGTGTGGGAGTGAGTAACTGTGTAAAAATGATCGAACAGTATCTGATCATAAAAGGGCTGATCACTCCCGATATGATACAGCCGGCAGAAGCGTAGACTGCGCACGGATTCGAAGCGGAAAATGTTTGTTTCGCAAATCGAATCCGGCACCGGATCTCTGCAGGCATCGATTTGAATAATAATTGCATCCATGGAGCCGGATGCAGGAAAGAAGGAAGACATGAAATTAGCAGATACAGGATACAGTGTACAGGATATCAAAGACAAAGTAGATAAATATATGATAGAAACCTATGAGCGGATGGATTTTTTATGTGAAACCGCAAAGGATCAGTATCTGTATGATGAAAAGGGAGAAAAATATCTGGACTTTTATGCAGGCATCGCTGTCAATTCGGCAGGAAGCTGCAATGACAGGGTAGTGGAAGCAGTAATCGATCAGGTGAAAGATGTCATGCACACCTTTAACTATCCTTATACCATTCCACAGGCTTTGCTTGCTGAAAAAATCTGTACAACCATCGGAATGGATAAAGTATTCTTTCAGAATTCCGGTACAGAGGCCAATGAAGCTATGATCAAAATGGCAAGAAAATACGGGATTGAAAAATATGGACCCAATCGATACCATATTGTAACTGCAAAAATGGGATTTCATGGACGTACCTTTGGGGCAATGTCCGCAACCGGTCAGCCGGGAAACGGATGTCAGGTGGGATTTGGACCAATGACCTACGGTTTTTCCTATGCGCCTTATAATGATCTGCAGGCATTTAAAGATGCATGTACCGAAAATACAATTGCCATTATGGTGGAACCGGTACAGGGAGAAGGCGGTGTTCATCCGGCAACACAGGAATTTATGAAGGGTCTTCGTGAATTCTGTGATGAAAAGGGCATGCTTTTTCTGATCGATGAAGTGCAGACAGGATGGTGCAGAACAGGTAAAGTGATGAGCTATATGCATTATGGAATTAAGCCTGATATTGTATCCATGGCAAAGGCCCTTGGCGGAGGAATGCCCATCGGTGCCATCTGTGCATCAGAAGAGGTTGCCGGTGCATTTACACCGGGTTCCCATGGAACAACCTTTGGCGGTCATCCGGTTAGCTGTGCAGCAGCACTGGCTGAAATCGATGAACTTCTGGGTCGGAATCTTGCGGACAATGCAGTCGTAATGGGAAATTATTTCATGGATAAACTTCGCAGCATTCCCCACGTAAAAGAAGTAAGAGGTCAGGGGCTTTTAGTTGGTGTGGAATTTGATGACAGCATCAATGGCATTGATGTAAAACATGAATGTCTGAACAGACATCTTCTGATTACCGCAATCGGAGCCCATACCATTCGTATGGTACCACCGCTTATTATAGACGAAAAGGACTGCGATGCAGCCTGTGAAATTATTAAAGAAGCGGTGGAATCATTGGAATAATTACACTGGTTCCTAGTCCGGTTTGAAAATTTAGAGCAGGAGGAAAAAATCGTGAATGATTTTTTGTTTTCTATACCACAGAATATCAGGGTGGGAGCAGGAAGTCTGAAATTGCTTCCGGATCTGGCCGGTGAACTGGGAAAGAAAAAGGCCTATATAATTTCAGGCCCTCATCTGTACAAAACAGGCATGGTTGCCCGTTGTCAGGAAGCACTGAATACAGCAGGGATTGCAAGCGAGTGTTTTACAGAAACGGAGGCAAATCCCTGTACCGAAACGGTGGAAAAAGCAAAGGATGGATTTCTGGCATGCGGAGCAGATTTTATCGTGGCCTTTGGAGGCGGTTCTCCTCTGGATGTCGCAAAAGCAGTGGCTGTACTGGTTACCTTTGGCGGAATCATTACGGATTATGAAGGAGCAGGAAAAGTAAAGGGATCGGTGGTGCCCATGATTGCAATTCCCACCACTGCAGGAACCGGATCAGAAGTGACCGCTTTTTCCGTAATTACCGATCACAGCAAAAATTATAAATTTACCATCTCCAGTCCATATCTGCTTCCGACCTATGCGATTCTGGATCCGGAACTGATATGTACAGTTCCCCGGAAAACAGCAGCAGCCTGTGGAGTGGATGCCATGGTACATGCAATGGAAGCATATATTTCCCGTGCGGCATCTCCTTTTTCTGACATGTTTGCAGAAAAAGCATTAAAACTGATCGGTGCCAACATCAGGAACTACGTTGCAGACCGAACCGATCAGGAGGCCTGTGCGGCGATGCTGGTCGGTTCCCTGTTTGCCGGAATTGCATTTTCCCATGCAAAACTGGGAGATGTACATGCCATGAGCCATCCGGTCAGTGCTTACTTCGATGTGCCGCATGGTGTGGCCAATGCCATACTGCTTCCGACGGTCATCGATTTTAATATGAGCGCTGCGGCAGACAAGTATTACTTCATATATAGTGCGATTACAGAATCTCCAATGGAAGAAAAGGACTTTTCACCTAACATGCTGGGGGCTGAACTCAGAATCCTGAATCATCAGCTGGGAATCGCCTCATCCTTAAGCGAAGCAGGAGTGAAAAGTGATCAGTTTGAAGCCATGGCAGAAGATGCCATGAAAAGCGGAAACATCCTTGTCAATCCGAGACAGACCACGAAAAGCGATATCCTGGATTTATATAATCAGGCATTCTGAGAAATCTAACAGGGGCAGATAGTTATACAGAATCTCTGGAAGTAACTATCTGCCCTCTTTACTGTCCTGTATATTTTTATTGCTTTCACTCAATCCATTTCAGAAATGTATCTTCTGACACACCCATTTCTGCCGCTGCATCTTTGACAGAAAGCAACCCTTTCTGCACCAGTGAACTGAGCAGATGTTTTGTATTTTCAGCAGCCGCTTTTTCAGCTTTTGCTTTCTCCGCCCTTGCCTCAGCGGCCGCTTTCTTTGCTCTTGCTTCCGCAGCTTTTGCTTCTGCAATTACTTCCTCCAGTTCTTCCCGCACTTCATCCTGTTTTTCCTGCATATCCATCTCGTAATCATATTCTCCGATCAGCATATTGATTACCTCCCTGCTTTTCCGCTTCAGATATTCCGACAGGATTCCTTTCCTGATGCATTCTTTTACTGCCTCTGTCAGTTTCTGCTCATTATTTCCGTAAGCCCGGACATGCTCCACAAATTCACTGTATTCCTTTAATACGGGACACTTTTCCAGAATCGGATGTCCAGCTTTCTGGTTGATGTTGATCATCCGTACTTCCAGTTCGAGAGCATATGCCCCGGTATCACTTTTCTCCTGATAAGCATCGGACAGTCTCAGCAGTGTCTCTTTTTCCTGCTCCGCTTTGCCATTATAGAAGATGATGAAGTATGGCGTTGGAATCTGTGCTGCCTTTGTCCGGAATCTTCTCCTGACCGGAATCAACTGCTCATATTCCCTGGCCACATATAACAGGCATCGCAGGGGCATGTTTCTGTTCAGTGTGCTCTGATGCTCACCCAGGATAATCTTCTTTGACTCAACGGTAAAGGCAATATCATTGGCAAAGGGCATATACAATACATTCTCAAGGCGTACACCCTTCAGTGCATGAACATCCGTCAGGGAGTCATCATACAGAGCATTGTACAGACTCAGCAGATTTTCTCCTGCATTCTGATCCGTGTAAAACAGATCGACAAACACAGAATCCTTATAATTCCGTCTCTCTGCAGGCGGAAAGCTTGCGTTCTGCTGAAATAAAACATCCGAACCAGGCGCTGCTGCCCCGAAATCGTTTCCATTTGTCAGATTATCTGATATGTTATATTTGTCATTGTTTTTGTTCTCTGGTACTTTTTTCAAATATGATCTTCCTCCTTATTGTAACAAATACCGTTTCGTTTTTCAATTTGTGTAGTATAACATATCATATAGATTTCAAAATAACAATAAAAAATTAATTAAAAAATTCTAAAATAATTCTAATCTAACACATGATTTGAATCGACGTTTGCGGGTCGTATTATTTTCTGCAGGAAGGATCTGTATTTGTAGAATAACACATTTTTTTACATATTTGTTTATTTTCGTTCTGTTTCGTTGCGTGATTTTGTTGACATGGTTATGCAATTGTGATAAATTTTTTTAGAAAACATACAACCTTCGAGCTAATATGCCTAAAAAGTAATTCATGGGATATTGGCCGGAAGCGATGCTTCCCGGGGGATTTCCGGAAACGGCAATGCCTTCACGTTTGAAAAGGAGATTGGGATTCACAGTTGTATACTGCGTCTTTTTTGTATCAATATATGGCATGAGATACGTATATTTGCTGTCCTTTTCTCTGGAAAAGGGCAGCTTTTTTCTTTTCGGGAAAAATTGTTTTTTCTGGTGAAAAGGAAGGAATTGTAACGGTAATCGGCGATCCGGAATCCACACCCATCGGAAAAATTGCCATGAAGGTTTTTTCTGACTTTGGTGTAAAAGAGAAGGTAAACCTTGGTG
>JALETI010000137.1 GCA_022781515.1 Lachnospiraceae bacterium | reverse complement strand
AGTCATATCATTGCTGAAGGAACCGGTTTCTATCTTTTTATGTTCCCCTGCCAGCAATTCGATCACCGTATCCTTAAGTCCCGCATAATTCAGAACAATATAATCTCGCAGTGCCTCAAACGTTTCTGTCTGATTCCAGTAGTTGTCAAAACTTCTGCTGAGCATGGCACTGACCACAGACCGGGGACTGTACACATGCGCCACGTTTTCAAAGCGGTATCCATCATACCACCGTCTGGTTTCTTCAAAATCCATTCCGTACCGATCACATAATTCCTTCACTTCTGACTCCGTAAAACCTACAAACTCCGCAAGCTGCTTCGGATTTGTCATGGAGAATTCATCGAACATATTCAAAGCCGAGTGTGTTCCATATTTTTTAATCGGAAGAATTCCTGTCATATATGTCAATGCAACATACGATTTGTCTTTCAGAAGATTTCGTAAAAGGTCCAGATACATTTTATGGGCTTCTGAACCATCTTTGTTTTCCCTGAAAATACAATCCCATTCATCAATTATGAAAATAAAACGGATTCTGCATTCCGCATAAATATCCTGTAAAACTCCGACTAAATCTGTTTCATCCAGATAGTCCACATCGGGATAAGTCTTCAGAAGATCTCTGAGTAAACATTTTTCCAGCAGCATCTTCATTTTAGCCACATCATGTGTCCGGCTGAAAAAATCCTGCATATTCAGAAATATAACATTATACTGATTCAGATGTTCCATAAAAGAAGCATCTTTTCCGATCTTTAAATTCTCAAACTGCTTTCTGGAATCTGCATTTCTTCCATAATAGGCAGCCAACATATTTGCTGCCATTGATTTTCCAAATCTTCTCGGACGACTGACACATATATATTTCTGCTCTGTTTTTAATACACGATTTGTATATTTGATCAATTCACTCTTATCTACATAAATTTCCGACGAAACGGCATCCTCAAATTTCTCATTCCCCGGATTCAAGTAAATACCCATAATAGATCACACGCCTCTCCTGTTCCAGCTTCTCATTTAATTTTCTTATCGTTTTCTATTTCTATTATATAGCACTCCATCCTAAAAAAAAAGTCACTACCAGTGAATGCGGTGAAGAAATTCCATCTTCTTTCAAATAGATTACAGGTTCACATAATTATGAAAAACCTATAATCTATTTTGAAATCTACTTTACCGCATCCAGCATATCTGCTACTTTTCGCTGTTCATTCGGATATAAATGCCCATATGTGTTAAGTGTAATCTTGATATCCTTGTGTCCAAGCCTGTTTTTAATCAGCAATGGTTGAACTCCCTGATTGATCAGAAATGCGACATGTGAGTGCCTGAACCTGAATTATCCGGCTCATTTTCTCTCTCAAACAGGGCGGATTAAACTGAAGCTTACTTCCATCAAACATACAAATCGTATTGATTGCAAAATGCAGATGCATATACTGTATATCATCATGCACTGCAAATACTACCTGATGTCCTCTAAAGATACCGGCAATCTGCCTTCCCATCTCCCAGACATCTTCATCCGCATATCTGATAAAGACCGGGGCTGATACAATCAGATGTATCATCTGCTTTCCCCGGTCCTTCACATATGCATGTTTTACAAACATAATCTGATTGAAAATAATATCACAATCATCACATACAAAAACTGTTGACCAACTTTTCAGCACTTATCTACAATTCCATGGCACTACAATCAAAAAAAATCGTGCCAAAATCGTGCCACGGAAGCTTCCACCATTTCCTGATCATCCCGCAAACCAAAACGTTCGCTATTCCTCACCCGTCATTCAAACACTAAAAAAGCCCGCAGATCCTTGATTTTTCAAGAACCTGTGGGCTTCGTTTAGCCTATATTGGCACTATTTCAGAAATTATTCAATAATAGATACAACAGAACCTGAACCTACAGTACGTCCACCTTCACGGATAGCGAATTTAAGACCCTGTTCCATAGCGATGGGGTGGATCAGTTCGATTGTCATTTCTACGTTATCACCAGGCATGCACATTTCTGTACCTTCGGGAAGGTTGATAACACCTGTTACGTCAGTTGTACGGAAGTAGAACTGAGGTCTGTAGTTGTTGAAGAAAGGAGTATGACGTCCACCTTCA
>JALETI010000130.1 GCA_022781515.1 Lachnospiraceae bacterium | reverse complement strand
AGATCACCAGTTTATGTCCCCAGGAAAGCTGACCTTTGACAACATATGCAACATTTCCCATTTCATCATAGATATCGTAACTGTCAAACCATGAGAATAATCTTTGTTTAAACAACAATTTCATAAGTTCACCTCTATTTTTGAATTTTTTCAGGATTTCGTGAGCGTGAAATGCGGAGAAATCCGCAGGTATCAAGGGGTCAAAGTCTTTTTTCCCCAACATCTTTGTTATATCTTTCATAATAGCAGGAAAATGAACACAAAAAAACGGCATTCTGCAGATTGCTCCACAGAATGCCGGTCTTCGAAGAACAGTAGGTTAATGTCCTCTGTGCTTCTTTTTTCGTTTTTCCTGTTTCAGAACAAACTGCCGCTGTTTCTCAGCTTCCTTCATTTCTTTGCTGAGAACTTTACGTTCCAGTTTATTTTCCTCCTGCTGCAGCTTTAAAGCCTGCTGTGATTTTGTCCCGATCCCCGAAACCTGCGATTGTTTTCTGGCTTCCCGCAGCTTCCTCTTTGGATTGATTACATCTTTCTTTACTGCAGCAGCAACAGGTGGACTGAACTTCATCAAACAGGGATAAAAATCGGTCATCTACTGGAAATGATTTCAAAACAGGAGTATATTAGTATCAATGTGATACAGGAAATCCATATGATGATTTCTATGATACCAGGGTCAAAAGCTTTTGACTCCAACATCATTTCCATGAAATTTATGAACAAAGGAGTTTTTTAATATGGAAAGCATTTCAAGAGATGAAGCATTTACACTTCTTAAAAAGTACAACAACGATCCATTTCATATTCAGCATGCACTGACCGTCGAAGCGGTTATGAGATGGTATGCGAAGGAACTTGGATATGGAGCAGAAGAGGATTACTGGGGAATTGTCGGTTTACTTCACGATATTGATTTTGAACTTTACCCGGAGGAACATTGTCTGAAAGCCCCTGAATTACTGCGTGAAGGCGGGGTATCAGAAGATATGATCCACAGCGTGGTATCCCATGGTTATGGCATTACAGTTGGATGCGGCACAACCATTGATGTGGCTCCGGAGCATGAGATGGAAAAAGTCCTGTTCGCCGCTGACGAACTGACAGGACTGATCTGGGCTGCGGCACTGATGAGACCTTCGAAAAGCACGAAGGACATGGAACTGAAATCCCTTAAGAAAAAATATAAGAGCAAGGGGTTTGCGGCAGGATGTTCCAGGGAAGTCATTGACCGCGGAGCAAAGCAGCTTGGATGGGAGCTGGAGAAACTGCTGTCCATGACACTGCAGGCCATGGCGGATACAGAAGATCTGATCAATGCAGAAATGAACATGTAAAAGAATTCTGTGAACGGGCAATAGATAATACATAAAAATTATTATAGTAGTAATACTTAAACAGGAAGTACATAAATACAGGAGAAAAGGAGCTGTATACCAACCAATTTTGAGTGCGTTGATATGGACAGCTCCCCCTGTGACATATGAAGTAAATAGCAGTCAGGACTGTTTCAGCTATACGAAAAGGAGTATTGAGAAGCGAGGAAATCATATAGCAGATGCAGTACTGTTTTTTTATGTCTGTATCATAAACCGAAAGGAATCCTTTCACAAGCTGGGTGGGGGGATATTTTTTTGCAGATGAGCATAAATAATATTCATTGCCGGTCTGTTTCTTTCAAGTCCTTTTGAGCGCAGACCTCTTGACAAAGAGCTTGAATCCCAATAAAATTGTAATTGTATCTGATACAAATATAATTAATAAAGGTAGATTTTATGGACACAAAATTTTCCGTTGCTGTACATGTACTGATTCTGATTTCTGAATCCCCTGCTCCAATGACTTCCGATCAGATGGCAGGAAGTGTTGGTACTAACGCCAGCTACATTCGAAAAATACTGTCGCTTTTGAAAAAAGCAGGGATCGTTGACGGTCACAGAGGAATCGGTGGTTATAGTCTGACTGTTGCTTCAGAGCAGCTTACGCTGCTTCAAATCTATCAGGCCGTTATGGAAGAACCGAAGGTTCACCTGTTGGATATTCACCAGAACTCCAGCGATCAGTGCATTGTTGGGCGCCATATCCGACCAGTATTATCCGGTATGTTTATGGATATCGAGGAAGTATTTGCACAAACTCTTTCCAGAAAATCTCTCGCAGACTGCATTGCGGCAATACGATCAGAGATCAGCTGTGCCAGACAGGCTGACTAAAAGGAGCAGCTAATGCATCCTTTCATATTGCTTTCCAATGAAGGATGTATTCGGTGCAAAACCTGCACATATCCTGCGTATCCCTGTCGATTTCCTGACAGGCTGTTTCCCTCTCTTGAAGGATACGGAATCCTGGTAAATGAGTTGGCAAAAA
>JALETI010000129.1 GCA_022781515.1 Lachnospiraceae bacterium | reverse complement strand
TGGAAGGCTGGTGTTCTACCATTGAACTACACCCGCATGCATATCAAAAACAAGTGTATTGTATATGATATGCTGTTAAATGTCAAGCACTTTTTTTATAATTGTTCTGCTTTTTTACTGCCTGGTTGTTTTTCCGCTTTTTACTGACCGGTTATTGTTCCGCCTTCAGGGCAACGAGTCTATTTTATCCCTAACGTTTTTCTGTGCTGAGAATAACTGCACCATATGCATGAACGGTAATGTGAATCATACCATTTTCCACAATATATGGTTTCTTTCCCACATTGTATCGCTCCTGCGAGGTACACATAAGGCGGAACATTGTCGTGCCGTTTTCAATTCCCATTTCCCAGACGGGGATATCCATATCCGTATCATGGTTCTGATTGTTGATGGCAACTGCCACTCTGTTTTCATCCAGAAAACGTCCATACATCAGCGTGCCGTAACCGTATCCCATGAATTTCAGAGATCCGGTGCGCAGTGACTTGTGACGATGATGGATTCCAGTCATATATTTGTGAAATTCAATCAGCTCCAGATCCTGGTTATCCCATGGATAGGGTCTCCGGCTGTCTGGATCAGTCCATCCGCAAAGTCCGGTTTCATCGCCGTAGTAGATTGTCGGTGCCCCGGGCCAGGTCATCTGAATGACAATACCTTCACGGAAAATTCCTTTATTGATTCCTTCCTCTGCTGCCCTTGATCCCATGTAGGAAATGCGTCCTGCCTTACAGTTGGTTCTGGTCATAAAACGGGAATGATCATGATTGGAAAGCTCATTCATGGCACTCAACAGGGCTCCCCGATGCATTCTGCACATGTTGTAACGCATACTGTCATAGAAAACCCGTCCATTGTTATGCAGATCTGCTTCATAACGATCACTGTGTTTCTCCAGACCGGTCAGAAACCATGTAACAGGATCCATAAATGCATCATAGTTCATGATCGTATCCCACTCATCACCCTGCAGCCAGGGATATGCATCCCCGTAATGTTCAGCAAGAATCAGAGCATCCGGATTGGAATCCTTTACATTCTCGCGGAAACGTTTCCAGAAATTGTGATTAAATTCCGGTGTATTTCCCAGATCTGCAGCCACATCCAGCCGCCATCCATCCACGTTGTACGGCGGAGACACCCACTTGCGTCCGATGCCCATGACATAATCACACAGCTCATCTGATTCTTCATAATTCAGCTTGGGGAGGGTATCATTTCCCCACCAGCCATTATAATTCTGGTTGTAGGGCCAGTTATCTTCCGAAAAATGGAAAAAATTGTGGTAAGGGCTTTTCTTGCTGACAAAAGCGCCATCTTCATATCCTTTCCGCCCTTTGTAAATGCACTCTCTGTCCATCCATTTATTGAAGGAGCCGCAGTGATTGAACACACCATCCAGAATGACGCGCATGCCGCGTTTATGTGCCTCTTCGCAGAGCTTTGCAAACAGCTCATTGCTGGCTTCCAGATTTTTAAAGCTGGTAACACGATTGATATATCTGGTCGCTTTCTGGTTATTCTTTGCGCCTTCCGGAAGAAGTTTTCCCTCATCTTCAATAATTACTCCGTAATGTGGATCAATGTAGTCATAATCCTGAATATCATATTTATGATTAGAGGGAGATACAAACAGCGGATTAAAATAAATCACATCCACACCCAGTTTTTTAATATAATCCAGCTTATCCAGAACCCCCTTCAGATCGCCGCCGTAAAAACGTCCCACATCCAGACTCATCAGATCCTGTGACCAGTCCTGTACGTGCGCCGAGGGAATGCTGTTTACATAGAGATATTCCCGATCCAGCACGTCATTGGACGGATCGCCGTTGCAGAACCGATCTGTGAAAATCTGATAAATGACAGCCCCTTTTGCCCATTCCGGTACATGGACACCGGGACGTACCACAAAACTGTATTTTGACTCCGGTTTTTCCACAACGCCCAACTGGTTGTAATACCGGATCGTTTTCCCTTTTTTTATTGAAAAATAATACCAGAACGGTTTCTCACCCACAGGAACCTCGGTTTCAAAAAAATCAAATCCGGTATCAAATACAAGTACCTCTTCTTCTGCAGCTGCATCCTCTGAAAGTTCTTCTTCTGAAACTGCATCTTTTGGAAATCCTTCTTCCAGAGACTTCTCTTCTTTTTCCTCTGCTGCAGCTTCACAGACACCATCTTCTTTCCGGCAGACCTTATGCATCGCAATCACGGATTCCAGAAATGCTTCCGGGGCTGCATCCCCTTTTTCTGTGTCAATCTTAACATTTTTCTGAATATGGAGTCTCACCTGATCCACATCATCTTTCCATGTGCGGAAACGGATTGTCAGGCTGTCTCCTGCATCTGGTTCTTCCGGACAACGGAACATACCGCTTTCATCGGAGAACAACGCTCGTTCATTCATCATCATATTCTGGTCTGACATAACTTTTCTCCTCTATAGTGCGTAAAGATCACTCGCTCATATTTTATAATACTTAAAGCAAATACACAAGCAGATTTCGACAACGATTCGGCAGAACCGCAACAGTCATCCTGACTCCGGCTCGTCAGGCCTGCCTGTAATCTGCTGATTGGAACTGAACATGAAAAAGACCGGTACGGGGAGGTACCGGCCTTTCTCGGAGAAGGTATTTCATTTTATTGGGGTGTAGCAAAAAATATAAAATGTATTGGGGATTTACATGAATTATTATAGCCGTAAATCGACAATAAGTGTTAACAAATTATTTTTCATTTTGATTCTTTTTCTATGCATCGTGAATAAATGTTAAAAAAATATCAAAAAAACAGCAGGAAAATTGTCCTATTTTTCTGCTGTTTTCCATTATTTTCCTGTTTTACCGAATTTTACTGCATGCGGTTTTCAAACAGTGCTTCGAATTCTTCACGGCTGATTTTTTCCTTTTCCATCAGAAGTGCCGTACTGCTTTCCAATACATCGCGATGTTCTTCGATAATGGCTTTAGCTTTCGCATAACACTCGTCCATGATACGCTTTACTTCATCGTCAATTCTGGCAGCTACGGATTCACTGTAGGATCTGGTGTGTGCCAGATCACGCCCGATGAATACCTCATCATCATCACTTGCGTAATTGATCAGACCAAGAGACTCTGACATACCGTATTTGGTTACCATGCTTCGAGCCGTCTGGGTGGCCTGTTTGATATCCTGTGATGCACCGGTGGTTACATCTCCGAAGATAATTTCTTCCGCAATACGACCGCCCATGCTTACCATAATGTCCTGAAGCATTTCCCCTCTGGTACGGAACATTTCATCCTCACCGGGCAGAGGCATGGTATAGCCTGCCGCTCCCATACCGGTAGGAATGATGGATACCGTATGAACCGGTCCCACATCCGGCAGCACATGAAACAGAATCGCATGACCGGATTCATGATATGCCGTAATCCGTTTTTCCTTTTCAGATACCAGTCGGCTCTTCTTTTCTGCACCGATACCTACTTTAATGAATGCATGATTCACATCGTCTCTGCTGATAAAAGGACGGTTCTCTCTGGCAGCACGGATTGCAGCTTCATTCAGCAGGTTCTCCAGATCCGCTCCGGCAAAACCGGAAGTGGTAAGTGCCACCTGATGAAGGTCCACATCATCCGCCAGCGGTTTGGTTCTGGAATGAACCTTCAGAATCTCCTCACGGCCTCTGACATCTGGTCTGCCGACACCGACTTTTCGGTCAAAACGACCGGGACGGAGAATCGCCGGATCCAGAATATCCACACGGTTGGTGGCAGCCAGAACGATAATTCCTTCATTCACACCGAATCCATCCATTTCAACCAGCAGCTGGTTCAGCGTCTGCTCCCTTTCATCATGGCCGCCGCCCATACCGGCACCGCGCCGACGGGCCACAGCATCAATTTCATCGATAAAGATGATACAGGGAGCATTGCTTTTTGCTTCCTGAAACAGATCTCTTACACGGGAAGCACCGACACCCACGAACATCTCCACAAAATCAGAACCGGAGATGCTGAAAAAGGGGACACCGGCTTCTCCTGCAACGGCTTTTGCCAGAAGGGTTTTACCGGTTCCGGGCGGACCCACCAGAATCACACCCTTCGGGATCCGGGCTCCCAGATTGATATACTTTGCAGGATCCTTCAGAAAATCAACCAGTTCTTCCAGATCTTCCTTCTCTTCACTTAAACCGGCCACATCCTTAAATGTCACCGGATGTTTGCCGTCATCTCTGCGGGCACGGCTTTTACCGAAATTCATCATCCGATTTCCGCCTCCGCTGCTCTGCATGGCCTGATTGTTCAGCATCAGAAAGATCATGCCGATCAGAACAATACCGCACAGAATCGGAAGAACAATGGTCAGAAGACGGTTTTCCCGCTGCAGGGAACCGACTTCCACTGTAACACCGGCATCCTGAAGACGGTCCATCTCCGCATTAACATCCACAACATTCAGTGAAATGGTCTTGTTGTCTTTTGTATGCAGGGTAAGCCGTCCGGTGGGAGTCTCTGCATTGGGTATAATTACCACACTGGTAACCGACTGGGAATCCACCAGTTTTTCATAGTCATTATAGGTACATGAATCTCCGTAGAACATGCCGGAACCTGCATAGAAAAATACAAGCAGCAGCAGAAACATCAACGGAAGAAAAAAATTTACTCTTTTTTTCAATTAAGAAATAACCTCCTAGTCAAATTCTACCACACCGATATAAGGGAGGGTTCTGTATTTCTGATCGTAATCCAGACCGTATCCCACAACAAATTCATCCGGAATCTGAAAAGCTGTATAGTCAACATTTACCGCCTTTACACGTCTGGAAGGCTTGTCAAGCAGTGTACAGATGCGGATACTTGCCGGATTTCTGTGTTTGAGAAGGTCACACAGATGACTCAGGGTACGGCCTGAATCCACAATATCCTCCACAATCAGTACATCTTTGCCGTCCAGCGGTTCATCCAGATCCTTGTTAATTTTGATCACGCCGGATGACTCTGTGCCGCTGCCGTAACTGGACACAGACATAAAATCGCAGGAAACCGGTACTGTCATCCTCTTGGATAATTCACACATAAACCATGCTCCGCCCTTGAGGATACAGATCATATGCACACTTTTTCCTTCATAATCTCTGCTGATTTTTGCGCCAAGCTCACTGATCTTCTGATCAACTTCTTCTTCTGACAATAAAACACGAACTTTCTCGCTCATATCTACTCTCCTCTTACGTTATTTTATATCTGTTTTACGTTTCATCTCCAACACACGACAGGTATCCTCACCGATTTTGTAAAAGGCTGAAATTCTGCCGTCCGAAAGCCACAGAACATGGCTTCCCTCTGCCAGAAGCAGCATGGAGTCTCTTTCCGATGCCGGAATCTTCCGATCGATCATATAGGACTTCACCGTCTTTTTTCCGCCGCCATCCAACAGGAAGTAATCCCCCTGACGACGGGTCCGCAGGAAAAGTCCATCTTTTATTTTATCATAATCAAACCATTTCGTATAGTTATTTTCCGGTATTTTTTCTCCATTATATGAAAAGATGCGAAAACTGTATTTTTCTGCCATTTCAGGCAGCTCTGACTGGATCTTTACAGGATCTTCCAGATGAAAACCATCTTCCCTGATGGGAATACGGTATTCATTCATACAGCTTTCATCCTTCGACCCCACCATTCTCATATATCGCTCCTCTGCCAGATCATGGGATATGTACGATGAGCCTGCAATGCCGAATGTAACATACAGATTTCTGGATTTATCGGGATGTACCGGTCGGAACAGCAGCCAGTCATATTGCTTTTCCACTACAATTCCTCCGGGCAGCCGGATCCAGCGGGAAGTAGCCCCCTCTGCCAGTCTGTCAATCATCTGAAGATGAGCATAACGAATATCTTTAAACCGGTCAGAACCGATCAGCCCCCGGCAGATCTGGATCAGAATCTCCCTTCGAAGAATCGGTTTTTCCGTCATGATAGAAGTAATGTTGATTTTCACAGATGTATTTCCCGGCAGAATCTTTCCATTCTTCCGGATCCATTTCATGGCCAGTTCTTCCATCAGCTCCTGGGCTTCCCGGATAAAAGTACCTGCCTGAACCACGTGGACAACGGCCTGACCGTTGATTTCTTTTTCGATGGCCGGAATAAGCAGATTGCGGATTCGATTTCTCGTATATGCATTCTGCAGATTGGTTTCATCGGTACGCCATTCGATTCCCCGATCACCCAGCCATTTTTCGATTTCCTTTCTCCTGACATCCAGAAACGGACGGATTACCCGCAGATTGTATATCTTCCCCTGATGAGACACGCAAAGGGTACGATCCGGATTCATCCCGCCGATTCCCCGAAGACTGCTTCCCCGAAAGAGGTTGTGAAGAATGGTTTCACAATTATCATCCTTATGATGTGCCACTGCCACTGCCGCTGCCTGAATCTGACGGGCTGTCCGTGCAAAACAATAATACCGCAGCCGGCGTGCCGCTTCTTCTTCGGAAAGCTTTTCCTTCTTTGCAAAAGAAGGAACATCCACCTTATGAACATACAGCGGAATTTTACTTTTCTGACACAGCTTTTTCACAAATTCCACATCACCGTCGGCAGCTTCTCCACGGATGCCATGATTCACTGTAACTGCTGTCACACAAATACCAAGAATCGGTTCCAGACGCTTCAGTACCAGCAGCAGGCAGATGGAATCTGCCCCTCCTGAAACAGCTGCCAGAACACGATTTCCTTTCTGAAGCATCTGATGTCTTTTCATATAATTACAAACCTGATTCTCCAGGCTGTAATCAGACCAGGAGGATGCCTGTGTTTTTTTCCATTCAATCATAATACGGTTCCTTTTTTGAAAATCCTTTTCCATATACAGCTATCCGGCAAAATTTTCTGATCCCTTGATACCTGCGGATTTCTCCGCGTTTTGACCTTTTGCCCCTGGTATCATATCATATTTTTTCAATTAATAGAAAGATTTTTTCCAAAGAAAATGCATGGAATCAGATTTTCCAGATTCCGGCTGTCAGTATCGTCATATCATCCCGGATCCGATCATCCAGAAGCATCAGCTGATCCATCAGCCAGTCTGCCATTTCCTGTGCATTCTGCATTTTGCAGGAAGCGATCAGATCCTTCAGAATTTCATCCGAAGCCAGTCCTGCTTTTTCTGCAACACCATCTGTCATGAAAATCAGCATATCTCCTTTTTCCAGTTTTTCTTCAATCATGTACTCCGCATCTTCCGGTTTCCACAAAAACATTCCCAGCGGTACTGCCTGTCCTTTGATCGCAGATACCGATGTCCCCCGCTTCAGATAACCGGCAACAGCACCCATCTTCAGAAACTGCGCCATACCGCTGTAAAGATCAATGAGACACAAATCCAATGTGGTGGGAGACTGACTGAGTCTTCCCGACAGCAGCACCTGATTGGTCATGGTCACCGCAGCCTGCAGAGAAAATCCATTTTCCAGAAGTTTTTCCAGAAGTTCAATGGTCATCCGGCTTTCCATTTCCGCCTGTTTTCCTGTACCCATGCCATCTGCCAGGCATAAAAGAATCTGCCCTTCGCCGACATGTCCGGCAGAAAAACTGTCCCCTGAACAGAGATTTTCTTTTTTATATTTTCTTGTCACACCATAAAGGACCTGAAATTCCGGCTTTTCTGTAAAATGCATGACAGCTTCCTGTTCTCCCAGCACCGCCCGGCAGTCATAGGCCGGCTGAAACCTCTTTTTTCTTTCCGTCCGCATCATGGCCGCAACCTTCTGTGCAGAAAAATGCTGCCCTTTTCTGCATTGCAGAACCGCATCAATTTCCTGTTGTCCTCCGGGACCTTCCGTAACCATAAGCCGTTTGATTCGAATACCATTCTTTCTGAGCGACTCCGTTATTTTCCTGCGATACCCTTCCGTCAGATCACGGCTTTCCATGATATTCCGCTGCTGATTTTCAATAATTGTACCGATCTGCTCAAACTGCAGCCCGATTACACTTCTGCATTCCAGAAAGCGGTGTTTCCATTCTTCTGCACTCATATCATCCGGAAGACGGTAATGCATCATCATTCCCTGATCATCAAAACAATCTGCCAGGGAATGAAGCTGGTCTGCCATACGTTTCCAGCTCCTTTCCACCCGCATTTTGTAAAAATCGCCTTCCGTATCCCCCAGAAACAGATGAATTCCATATATTTCCTGATTTCCGATCTTTCCGGGAGCCAGAGTGGCGGCACTTTCTCCTGCAGAATCTTTTTTTCCTGCTACTCTTCTTTTTTCAGCGTATTTTCTGTCCCATTCACGGGAACGCTTCCGGATTCGTTCCGGTGAAACAATCAGAAAAATAACCAGCACCATCATCTGCTGCTGAAAATCCAGTCCGGACAAACCCTGTTTCAGACAGATCCATACTGCTGCATATCCTGCCAGCCAGGTGACCGCTGCATACCCTTTTCCCAGTTTCCGAAAACAGCCGCTGAAAAATGTACCTGCCATGCAGGCTGCAATAACAGGAATACCATCTCCATATATCAGAGCCATTTGGTTGTCCGACAGAGTCGCACTGCGGCTTACCAGATACCATTGCAGCAGCCCACCTGCTGCCCCGGCTGTCAATCCCGGAACCGGACCTGCATAATACCCTGCCATCAATGCACAGATGCAGGTAAGTGTCTGTACCCAGTCAACCCACGCGGTTCGATCTCCAAGTAATACCATCAAAATAACTGCTGCCACCGCTGCCAGAAATGTCTTTATCCACTCTTTCTTACTCACTGCATAGTCTCCTTTTCTGAAATATCTTTAAAATAAAACGGAAAACCGTTTCTTCGATTTCAAGAAAAGGCAATCCTGCAATTTCAGCTTTCCATCTGCTTTCCCAGAAAACCGGCCGCTGCCGCCGCAAGCTTCTGTTCGGTCTCACCCATTTTCTTTCTGTTATCCCTGCTCATCATACTGACTGCCCCAATGGCATCCCCTTCACAGAGTATCGGATACAGGACGATACCGCTATATTCTCCCCGATCGCCGTTGATAATGGAGACTCCTTTTTCACTTTCCCTGGAACCGGGCAGAATAACCGTCCGTCCGGAAATCAGATTTTCCATCTGTTTGCTGATGGGTTTTCCCTGAATTTCTTTCTTAATTCCACCGGAGACTGCAAGAATCTGCTCCCGGTCCATGATACATACCATATGCCCGGTGGTCTGTGCCAGGGTATCCGCATACTGTCTTGCAAAATCCCCCAGATCCTCCATGGGCGAATATTTTTTCAGAACAATTCTGCCTTCTGTATCGGTATAAATTTCCAGTGGGGTTCCTTCCCGAAGCCGCAGTGTTCTGCGGATTTCCTTTGGAATAACAATTCTGCCCAGATCATCGATCCGGCGGACAATTCCCGTAGCTTTCATAACAAAAACTCCTCCATCTACAGTACCTTATGACTTTACTTTCCGTTTCTGGAAATAGTATCTGTAAATGGGGGAGTTTTATTCCATGCTTAACTATTTCAAAATATTTTTAAATAGTTATTGCCTGTCAGCAGAAACCGTGCTATCTTCTATTTAAAGAAAATTTTAAACAGGTGCACTTGATGAAAGAAACGAATATATTCAAAGTACTGGCAGACAGTCAGCGGCGGGAGATTCTCACGATGCTGAAGGATGAGCGATTAAATGCCGGAGAAATTGC
>JALETI010000118.1 GCA_022781515.1 Lachnospiraceae bacterium | reverse complement strand
CTCTTATTGTTCGATTTAACTCGCTCAGGCTGGCACCTTCCGTATCGGGGTTGCCGTGACTTCACAGATCCTTACATCTCCATCACTCTGAATAAGAGAAAATTCATATATTATATTGTTTACAGCTTTGATCATGGATATGCAGCTTTACCTGATCCATATAGCTTAATCAGTATACTCGAAAACAGGATATCCTGCAACTGCTTTTTTCCAATTGCAATAAAATGCCATATTATCCATCAATCAATCTACAGATTGTTCCATACCGAATGATTGGATTACTTTTCGGCTAAAAACGGGAACAGCTCTGCTGCTTCCTCCATCGTACCGGTTTTCTGAATAAAATCAAGAATTTCCTGTTCATCGGTTACCATAGCAATCTGCGCACCCAGACCTCGAAGTTTTGCATCAAAATCTTCATATCCGCGCAGTACATACTTGATTTCAGAAACAGATGTATATCCTTCCGCACAGAGACCGGCTATGATCAATGCTGCACCTGCACGGAGATCCGGGGCCTCAACAGCAGCTCCTTTAAAGGAAGAAACTCCTGTAATGGTTGCCACATCACCTTTTTCACATACTGTAATGTCGGCACCCATTTTATTCAATTCGGCAACATATCCGAAACGGTTTTCGAAAATATTTTCCGTAATCATACTGATGCCGTCTGCCAGTGCCAGAACGGTTGCCGTCTGAGGCTGCATATCTGTGGGGTATCCGGGATACGGTCTTGTTTTCACATTGACATAGGATTTATGGGGACAGCCTATCACCCTGACTGCATCATCATATTCTTCCACACGACATCCCATCTCGAGAAGCTTCGCACTGATTACTTCCAGATGTTTCGGAATGACATTACGGATCAGTACATCACCATTGGTTGCTGCTGCTGCCATCATAAATGTACCCGCTTCTATCTGATCCGGTACAATCGGATATGTGGTTCCATGCAGTTTTTCAACTCCATGGATACGAATCACATCCGTTCCGGCGCCTTTGATGCGGGCACCCATACGATTCAGCAGATTGGCCACATCCACAACATGTGGTTCTTTTGCTGCACTCTCGATTACCGTTTTTCCTTCTGCAAGAACTGCTGCCAGCATGGTGTTGATCGTCGCTCCCACCGACACCACATCCATAAAAATATGATGTCCTGTCAGATTCTCTGCTCTGGCCAGCAATGCCCCTTCATGGGTAACCTCTGTAACCGCACCAATGGCATGGAACCCTTTGCGATGCTGATCAATCGGGCGTGCACCAATGGCACAGCCTCCCGGAAGTGCAACTTCCGCATACTTATATTTACCCAGAAGAGCACCGATCAGATAATAGGATGCTCTGATATTTCTTACATAATCAAATAAAACTCTCTGCGTATGGATGGTTCCGGCAGTAATTTTTACGGTATGCCGATCAATCCGTTCCACACTGGCTCCGATATCACTGATAGCTCTCAGCATAACATTAATATCACTGACGTCCGGAAGATTCTCCAGAACAACAGGCTCATCAGTCATAATGGCCGCAGCCAGTATTCCTAATGCTGCATTCTTTGCACCGCCAATCACTACTTCGCCCTTCAGCGGTGTTCCGCCTTTCATTAAAAACTGCAACATACACACCTCTATAATTCTGCTGCTTTCTGATATCGTATCAGCCACATAACATGTGACGTTCTGTAATCAACAACACATCTGAAACAGCAGGCTCTTATCTTTTTTCACATTGACTCCATACATACAGAAAATGCACAGATTCTACAGTATTATATCATAGAATCGGAATAATGCAAGTTCCTGTTATTTATCCATACAGCTGATAAATACATTTCCTGCTTTTCTGAACATACTTTCCGCATCCTCTATGGACATGGTATCTGTATTTTCCGTCATCGGATTCCAGATATAAACATTTTCGCTGCCTATTCCCACAATCAGTACCGCACCTTCTGCCGTCATGGCATAAATCGGATGATTGTGACCGATATAATAATATGCAATCTGACTCAGACTGCATCCTGTCAGATCGTAGACAAATGGTTTCATACCTCTTTGAAGCATCTGTGCATCCGTCAGATTTTTTTCCTCCATGTCAGAAAAACTTTCTGAATAACCGCCCTTTTCATATGCGGCAAATGCGCTCATGCATACATAACGGCTCTCACTCTGATTCTGCGCTTTCTGTGCGGATGGAAGCTTCAGCAGATTATATCCTCTGTAACCCCTTCGCATCACATAATTCCCATTGCAGTCTGTCACATATCCGACATCATCATATACCAGATTCACGGCTTCTGCTATGCTGGCACAGATTTCCTGCAGTTTTCCCTTTGAATAGGCAAAATACATACCATCCTCTGCAATTCCGCTGAGACTGATTTTCAGATAGGAGCTATCTCCGATTGAGATATCAATT
The DNA here is from genome assembly GCA_022781515.1 of Lachnospiraceae bacterium. Taxonomy (GTDB): domain Bacteria; phylum Bacillota; class Clostridia; order Lachnospirales; family Lachnospiraceae; genus TWA4. Next base: position 7,225 of record JALETI010000118.1, on the reverse strand, counting down.
ACTTTTTTAATGCCATTCCGATTCTCACTTTTGGGAATCTTCATAAACCACTGTCTGTATTCATCCTGAGATTTTTCTACAAAAAGCAGTTCTTCTTCCGCACTGATCTGATTCACATTTTCAATCAATGCATCGTCTGCAATTTTCTGCAGAGATGTCCCTGAAATCATGGAACGTTCCAGAACCACACTTCCATTCACAACCCTGGTATCTGTAATCAGAACTCCATTTTTCTGATACTGACCAACCACACTTCCATCCTCACCGATAATATCCAGTGCATACATGGGATATGCGGTTTCACTGCTGTATTTTCTGCAGTCCGACTGACGGATTCTTCCCACAGTCAGATCTTCTCCTACAAACCCGGCAGCATGCAGATATTCACCCTCCTCTGCCAGCACTGCATTCTGATGTCCGCTCTCCAGATAAAGAATCTGTATTCGCTCCACTCCTTCTGTCATCTTCTCTTCCCAGGCAATTACATTGCTGCCGGAGTTGATGACCAATGCATCATCTGAAACATTTTCCACAACAGTCATATATTCTCTTCCTGCAAAGTCGATGGCATAAATGGTTCCATTCAGCATCAGATAAAAAACCCCTGAACTGTTTACATAAGTCAGACGTCCGATTTCTTCCTTTAAAATGGAATAGGATCTGTCAAAAGGCAGATAGAAAATTTCTTCCAGACAGTTTTCTGCCGAATTGTAATTATAAAAAAGCAGACCGACCTCTCCTTCATGGATCCCACGGTTCATATATCCATAAAGAATGAATGACACATCCCCATCATCTTCCACAGACACCAGTTTGATATCGTGTTCTTTATAATCAGCCCTCCGGTCATCACTTTCCTGTGCATAACTGAATACACGAATGAGAGAATCACTTCCGGATTTTGAAACCTGGTTTATCCAGAGTTCTCCATCCATTACAACGGCCTGACAGGTTCCGGAACTGTTTGCCATAACATGAATGGAATCATCTTCTGCAATCCCAAGGCAGAATCTGCTTTGCATTCCCTGTACAGATTCTTCCGTCAGATCTTCATTCACCGTTCTTTCATAATCAAGAACATACCAGAAACCGTTGGTATACTGTACAGTAAATATCTCCTGTACATCACATAAATGGGATCGTTCATCTTTTCCTTTGAACGATACTCTGGAATCCATTCGAAACGTGCCGATGGTATTATTGATATCCGTAAGAGAAATCCTTCCTTCCCCAATCTGTTCGGGATGAAGGTAATTCCACAGCAACTGGGAATATGTGCTGTTCAAAGTAACCTTTCCCAGTGAACCGGTGGTGTCCGTATTGGTTTTCAGATAAGCTGCGAAACCGGAAGCCTTTTCTGCAGTCAGGGTTTTGGTGTGAAAATTCTGAATAAACCGGATCATTTCACCCACAGGCAGAGAATCTGACAATACAATTCTTGTGTAATATGCAACCTGTTCAAAATGACCTGTCTGCAGAATAATTTTAAGCTGATATTCCTTTCCTTTTTCCAACAGATTCTGAATTGGGAGTTCCAATTCAATGACACCGCTGTCATTCCGGTTGTCCGATGATTTCTGAAAATCCACTGCTGTATCTTCAACCAGCTGTGTCGTGTCCAGACTTCGCACCTCAAAACGGACTTTCTTTACAGGATCGTTTTTCCATATTATACGAATCGGAAGCTTCCTGTCTTCCGGCAGAGGCGTTACGGTATCACGCATATAGCGATCGACCATTTCCGCAGTATATCCATGCATTGTGTTAAGATAATTCCCGTCCACCGATGCCTCTACAACAGGCAGTACTGCATCTTCCATTTCCATAACAACTGCTTCCCCAGGTGTTTCCCTGTGTGAAACAAAAAATGCCGCTACAACTGCTGCCAGAAAAAGCAGCAAAAGCAGAATGCTTCTTATCAACATGTGTTTATATCTGCGTTTCATCCGTTTCATCAATCAACAGTCTCCATTCTTTCAAGCAAAGAGCTTCTGCTGATGCAGAAGCTCCTTATAAGCGGAATTCTATCCGCACACAATATCCTTTTTACATGATCATCAACAATTTTTTCCTGATGAAGCATCTCCCATAACAGGACAATCCTGTCAGGTTATTTCTTCTTCATACTGTTCAGATAACGGTAAACAGTGGGAATCGAACTTCCGATTCGTTCTGCCACACAGGAAACAGAACCTTTCATATAGAAAGTCCCCATCTCATTCAGTTTTGAAACAATCTCAACCTTTTCCTTCTGGGTAAGCTTTCCATGTTCTGTTCCATATGCCTGCCATACCTTCTTCAGATTATTATCCACCAGATCACTGACATTCATGTTGAAGTATTCAACATTGTTTTCTGACCTGGGCGCAATGGGAATCTCCATTTTATCAGCAAATGATTTCAAAGCTTCCTGCATGGTACACAGTTCCGTATAGTCAGAATTAATACACAGAAGTCCAACTATTTCACCGGTATCATCTCTGATAATCCATGTGGAAGATTTTGTCACATTTCCATCTTTTGCATAACCTGTATAGCCTGCCATATAATCCGTGTTTGTCTCACTTGCCTCTTTCAGAATTTTGAGTCCCAGATCTGTAAGAGGTGATCCTTTTTTTCGTCCACTGATATGTCCATTCCTGATGGCAACTACAGAATTGTTGCAATCTGATACATCATGAAGTATTACTTCGGTATTTTTGCCAAATGTATCAGCCAGAAAATCAACCAGTGAAACATAACGATTCAAATATGGATTCATATATATACCCCCGTATCCTTTAATCCTCGCGTTTCACAATTGTACGTACCAAAGCTTCTCGCCATTTTGAAAACTTTCCGTATATTCCAGATAGGCACTTCAGTAACTCTATTATACTATGTAATCCCTTTCGAATCCAGTATTTTACACAAAAATAATATAAAAATATTAAATTTGTAATGGGTTACCCAATATAATATTCACATTGGTGTTCTGTTCCCAAATATTCTTTATTCTGCAAGTTCATGCAATCATTACAAACTGTTTTCTGCCTCCACCAGTTTCTGATAATTGGTGACGTATTTTCTCTGATTGGCAGTCAGATCGGTATATACCTGACGTGCCCATTTGACACGCTTAATATATTCCGCAGAGCCTTTTTTTGCACCGGAAATTCTGTCAATGGCTTCCACTCCAATAATGCCGATTTCAGAATCCGGATGGGATGTGGTGGAACTCTTTTCTGTTCCTTCCAGCCTGTAGCAGATAACCGGAGACCATGTATCAACATTCTGGTAAATCGTTCTTGCGGCCTTATAAGGGAGATTGATACAGCCGTGGGAACCGCTTTTTTTGTATACCGTGCCTCCGAAAACAGATCTCCATGTTGCATCATGCATCCCCACATTGCCGGCAAAGGGCATCCAGTAACTTGTTTCCACCCGATAATCTTCACCGGTCATGGTATGTGCCCTGCTCTTATAGGTAATTGCATAAACGCCGGATGGTGTATTCTTGATGGAAGGTTTGCCGCTGACAAAATCAGTTTCCAGAATCTTCTGTCCATTTTTATAAAGGAACAGATGCTGTGCTGTCAGATTGATTTCCACATAGGTATCGCCGTAATCTGCATCACCATAGACGGCTGCTGTCTGTTTATAAACCGGTTTCAGATCTGCATCCGCACCGGTACGGATGGCTTCGATCAGTTCATCCGTCGTTTTTCCTCTGTTCATCCACCAGCCATAATCACCGCCTTCTATGGTGATAGTCTTTCCGTAACTGGTTTTAAACGATCTGGAACCTGAAGGATTAAACGTATCATATTTTCTCGCAAGAGAATTTACGTAATCACGGGCTTTCTCTTCATCCACAGAAACATTGAAATTCTCATCAACCGTAAGCCATTCTGCCACATCTGATCCTTTAAGTGTTTCTGTATTATTGTCAAACTGATAGGTAAATGTGGCTTTTGTCATCTTATTCATCTGATCGACTGCAGATTTCAGATCGGCATTGTCACGATAAACAGCTGGATGATTATAGGCATCTGCTTCTTCCAGCTGTTCCAGCGTCAGTTCCGGTTCCAGAGTTTCCAGGGACTTACGAACCAGTTCTGAAAACACTTCACCGTTCAGCTGGTTATTCTCCTCTTCCGGTACAATGGTAATCCCATCTGTTTCTGAATATGCAGAAGGATAGGCATCGGCGGGAGGAACTGCCTGTTTCTCGTCCATGCAGTTCAAAGAGGCAATTTTCTGACTGAGCATACTTTCATCATAGGTAAGTACCGATTCCAGAACAATATCCTCACCCTTTACCAGCGCCGCCGGCCATGTCCATGGATTCTGTGCTGTCTGTGCATCCTGAATCATACTGCCGAATTCAAAATTCATCCGGATATCTTCTGCCGTAATTGTATCCTTAATATCCTTACGACCTGTAATTTCCAGCTTATAATTACTGAGTTCTTCCAGCAGCTGCTCCTGAACCGTTATCCAGTCACGTCCGGAAGCATTACTTCCATTCACCGTCGTGCGAGGAAGAAAACGGTCTTTATAGTATGTAGAACCGCCCACATATCCTGCTGCCAGAGCAAGGATCACAATTCCAGCTATGACAAATGGTTTTTTCCCTTTTTTCTTTTCCTTTTTTTTCATATAGAATCCCCCCATTATTTCATATGCAGATTTTGTACTGAAACATTGTAATATGAGATCAAAAGGATTTATCCCCACGATACAAACAAGGTCAGTTTTCTGTATAATTTCTTTTACAGAAAACTGACCCTTGTATCATAACATATATAAAAAGAAATGGATTTTAAATCTTTATTAAATATACTGCGTTTTTCCTCAATATTTTCTCAATATTTTCGCCCGCTGAAAAATCCTTTTAATACTCTGCAATGGCAACAGAGTCGAGAATAATTCCATGCTCTGTTCGATCGGACTCCCGGAAATGGACCTGTACAATACCATCTTCCGTATCTCCGGAGGGATGGGAAATGGTATAATCAAATGAATATACATTTTTTTCTTTGAATTCAATATTTTCCAGTCCGCTGTAATCCACTGAAACATATGGGATCTGATCAAGGGCAGCAAACCATTCTCCGTCACGGCTGAGCAGAAGATCTCCGTCTGCCTCCAGAGTATCAAGCGTAATATTCTCTCCGAACGCATTGATCAGAAAACTTTCCATATAGGCTTTGTCGATCTGCATATAGGAATGATGGTTTGTGCCATCCATATCCACAATCTGAAACATTTCATGTCCGCTGAGATTTGCATATGAATAAATATACTCCACTGCAAAGGCATTATCTGCACGCTCCGGATGCATTTCATGAATACCGCGCTGATTCATGGTAATAACTACCGCAGCAAGAACATCTGTCATGTTCGCATAATCATAGACAATCATATTTTCGGGTATTGTTTCTTCTATTGCCGCTTTTTCTGTCTGTATTTCCGTTTCTGCTGTCTCTGCAGGCTGCTGCACGGTTTCCTCCGGCACGGTGCTACTGCATCCTGTCAGCATAACTCCGATTGCAAGACTGATTGCCGCAGCTCCCGCTTTCCATCTAATCCATCTATTTCCATGTTTCATTCCTTTACAACCTCTCTTCCATAAACCGGTATTGCACAGTTTTCCAGTCATAACCACTGTGACATTTTATATTGAATCATTTTAACACTATTTCTTCTGTTTTTTCAATACATTTTTATTTGAGAAATATCCTGCGGAGTGCTATAGTAAAAGGAGCTATTTTTCTGGTGTGCAGATGAGACGTTCATCCGCACACGCTCCGGAGGCAGTTTATGAATGATAAGTTATTTAACGGCTATGGATATATCTATGAAGTATACAAAACCAAAAGTTTTTCCCGCGCTGCGGAAAATCTTTTCATCAGTCAGTCTTCACTGAGTGCAACCATTAAAAAAATCGAAAAAAGAATCGGTGTGGAAATTTTTGACCGCAGTACCACCCCCATCGGATTAACAGAATACGGTGTGGAATACATTAAATCTGTGGAGAAAATCATGGATATTGAAGCTGATTTTCAATCCCATGTTCTTCAGCTGGATGAGCTTCTCACCGGTCAGCTTTCCATCGGAGGCAGCAGCAATTCGCTGAGTCATACCATCCCTCCTATTATTTCCGGATTTACCAAATTATACCCCGGGATTTCCCTCCGCCTCATTGAAGGAGGAAGCTATCAGCTGGAAAAACAGCTGTCTGATGGGATTCTGGATCTGGTAATTGACAACCGGGTGTTCCCGCCGGAGCATTTCAGCAGACTTCCCCTTTTTCAGGAATGTCTGCTTCTTGCCGTCCCCAGATCTTTTTCGATCAATGAAAAGCTTCAAACCTGGCAGCTGACTTCAGAAGATGTCCACAACATGAAGCATCGGCAGGATGATTTTCCTGTAGTTCCTCTTGATGCCTTCCGCAATGAACCTTTCCTGTTTCTGAGAAGCGGAAATGATACCCGTCACAGAGCCGATAAGCTTTGCAGTTTTTATGGATTTACCCCCCATGTTGTTTTGAAACTGGACCAGCAGCTGACTGCCCACAACCTGGCATGCTATGGCATGGGAATCGCATTTATCAGTGACTGGGTCATTAACCACAGTAAATCCGACAACAACCTGATTTACTATAAGCTCAATCCGGAACTGACAAATCGTGAAGTAAGTATTTTCTATAAATCAAGCCGTTATCTGACAAGGGGGATGCGTGAATTTCTGCGAATTGCCGGGGAAATTTCGTATTGAAACCTGTGATCAAAAACAGAAAAACGCCGGACCGGAAAGCAGGGAATGACGGTAATGCTTCCCGATCCAACGTTTTTAACTGAAGGACTGTTTTTCGTTATGCATATGTCAAGAATAATCGTTCCAGAGCCCGGTAATTCAGATTGATTCCAATTACCACCATCTGCCCTGTTTCTTCCTGATCAATGGAAAACAAATGTGCGGATCACATCTTTACTGCCTTCATTTTATATTATATAAAAAAAGCAGCTGCTCTCGCAGCTGCTTTTTTATCTATATACCTTCAAAACTGCATATGACATTCGCTGTATAACACTTAACTTCTTATCTGTTAAATATTTCAACAAACCTTTCAGATTCTTCAAAACCATATCTTTCAGACTGCAGGTCAAGCTGATGACCGATTAGTAGCAGTCAGCTCCATGCATTGCTGCACTTCCACACCTGCCCTATCTACCTCGTC